>JBJXDW010000109.1:0-19160 GCA_046154445.1 Fimbriimonadaceae bacterium
GAAGTTCTTGCAGACTTATGTTGAGCGCAAGATTCTGGGCACGAATCCGTTTGAGTCGATTGATCAGACCGGGGTTGGTCGTTTGATGAAGATGTCGGTTGCGGAAGGTCGGGCGGCTCGTCCGGGCTTGAAGTGCGGTATCTGCGGTGAGCACGGCGGTGATCCAGAATCGGTTCATTTCTGCCATGAAATTGGCTTGGATTATGTGAGTTGTTCACCGTTCCGGGTTCCGATTGCACGGTTGGCGGCGGCTCAGGCGGCGGTTAAGGATCGGGTTAAGGTCGGCGCGGCGGATAAGTAGGAGTTAGTTTTTTTGAGTGCCCCGAGTCCTTTGTGGACTCGGGGCATTATGTTTGAAGTTGTTGTGATAGTTATCGGCTACGATTCTGGCCTATTTCCTTTCGTGGGCAGAGATCTGCATCCATTTAATTACTCTGACCAGCAGTTCTAACTAATCTATCTGCGTTTCAATTTCAATTGGCATTAGTATTTCAGTGGCAACGGGTGTGTAAATGTCGACATCCTCTTTAGGCGAATTGATCGAAATGATTAGGGAGTATCGGGCAGAGTTTTCCCATCCCCTCAAATGGTCGCGCTCCCTCCACCATCCTATTGTAGGATATATCGCGAGTAAGTTCGATGCCGCAAGGTCTGCGGCGATTCCACTCCAGATATCGGAATGGACTGAACCGACGTCTCGTTGTTCCCCAAGTCTCCAATGTCCAGCGGCACTTGGAGTTTCGGGCCCAACGTCTGATCCATCTCTCGCCTTTCGATTTATTCTGTAGAGAAAGTCGTCGCGGCTCTCACCTGGCGAATTCAACTCAAACCTGAGACCATGTGACGGATATCTATATCTTTCCTTCCACCCTATTTCGCCCGGACCAGGTTGAACAAAATAGGAGAGGGTTACTCGCATTTCAACCTCGACTTCACCTAAGGCCAGTAAGGCATCCTTGGGCCAAGGAAGATCGTACAGGTGAAGGTCTTTTGTTACGACGTCACCGCGATTATTTTTTTCATATGGATGCAGTACAGATTCCGAAACAAGAGTCAGTCTATTCTTTAAACACCGTACGGCGACATCAAAATTTGGAACGCCATATCCACAGGTTCTTAACAACAATTGATATGCCCTTTTGTTGTTCGCCTTCAAAAAACTATCGGTCATGGCCTTAGTCCACTTGGCAGAATGAACGATCAACCCGCGCACCGTTTCGGGCCAAAGTTCAGGGTATTCCGACCAGATCGAAGCAGCAAAATTTGCGGCGAATGCGGTTGATGCACTGGTCATATTAAACGGCCCGAATTGCCGTACTTGAATGTTTCGAGCAGTTGAAATTGGTTGAAGGTCATCAACGTCAAGAATTGAACCGGCCGCAGTTCTTGCCGCGTTTCCTCCTTCAAAAACAACTTCCGGCTTGATGGGCCATTTATTGTGAGACCAGGTTGAAGAAGTTGAGCTAAACGGAGAAAGACCGTTCTCTGGAGCAACGGGATTCCAGCCTTCGTAACCAGGGGTTTCAATCCGGATTTTGTTTGTGTACGCCCCCACTGTCAAGGCATTCCAGGATTGGGCGGGATCGTGAATTGCGTTGGTCAGATTACTGTCTGGGTATGACAACCAGTCAGCCGATTCGGAGACATTTCCCGCACTAACCAAGAAGAGCCTTTTGATCCCGTCATCTACACCTGACGTAGATTGGTCAATCGTTGCTGACCACGAGGTCGGACGGCCTTCTGCCCCAGTTTCTTTACAGGTAACAGCTAGACAAATGATGCGCTTGCGTGAGGGATTTTGAATCTCCGCTAGTGCGATTCCTTGGAGAATAACATCTCCCCACAATTCCTCACGATTTTTCCCTGGTGGAGGTGGCAAGATTTTCACGGATTCGAGCCGATGACTTACCAAGATGGGGGCCGATGTCTCCAAAGCTCCATGTAAATCACCGTATCCTAATACTCCTGCCATCATCGTGCCATGCCCTTTATGATCAAAAGTGCCCCACGTAGCATCAACGGCATGCAGGTCGTCCACAGACAAAATCGGAGTAAGTAACGGGTGCCCTTCATTGACTCCCGAGTCCAGTAGGCAAATTGAAATCTGTCCTTCGTCGTTAAATTGACTTCGAGCTAATAACTCCTCAACCCACTCCACTTGGTCAGCGTTTTCAAGTTCCAAAAAGAATGATGATGGCTCTCTCGAAGCACGCAATTCAGCTATCTGATCAGATGAATCGATAAGCTGGATGAGATTTTCTCGGTTTCCACATGCTAGCAGAACCGTTCGCTCCGGAAATTTTAGAACAGACCCTCGGGGATGTTCTTCAAGTCCCGATGCAGTTAAGACTTCGCGGAATGCTTCAATTTCATCCTCATGGCTCGTAGAAAGCCACACTTCAACGAATTCTGGCTTCTCTTTTGGCATCATGTCCTTGTTGTCCGTCCAAAAACCATTTAGCAAAGCAAGTCTAATGTTGTCTATACTCGCAACAAGATTCTCATTTTTCGGTCTCCCGCTCTTCGTAACTTCGTCTCTATACGATTGAAAACGTTTTACGAAAAATCCACTACTCTTTTTGGGAACGTAAACCGTAGCAAACGCTCTATCACCGTGGGTGCGCACATTAAGGAGTCGAATACCGGATTGGCGGTTTTCTAGGCTTTTGAGGGGAAGATCGTGGCCCGGGCTACTGGCAAACTCGATATACATGCCGTGCCGTCCCGCAACTGCATTTGCTTGACGGTCTTCGCCCTTTTGCTGAACCACCTTAAATTTGTCTAGTAATGCTTCGGAGTGAGTAACTGGATCGCGCGGCGGAATTGACCAGTTTGAAGGAAAGCTCTGTGGACTCGTATAATCTATTTGCTCAGGGCTTCGATTAAGCAAGAGAATTGGCCAGTATTCTAAGTTATTGTTTTTGGTCGCCATGTCCGTGCCGCCGTTCAGCTAAAGGTTTAATTAGATCGACTGCCATAACCACTTTGAAGTCGTTCAAAACTGCAACCTTTAAGCAGTCTAAGCACGCTTCTACAATTTCCGCACTGCTAAGTCCCTTACTTTCCCGGATCACAGTTTTCCACCCGAATTGAGACTTTGCAAATATACCTAAAGTATTTGCGATCAATCTCTTTCGCTCCATATCGCCGGGAAGGTCATATCCCAATATGTCGTCAAAGCGTCGAAAAAGTGCGCGATCAAGAAGCTCGGGGCTGTTCGTTGACGCAATTATCAAACTGTCCGACGAATCATTTTCAATAAACTGGAGCAAAGCTGTGAGAACACGGCGCATTTCCCCTACATCGTTGCCAGTTGTTCGTCCTGCACCGAGTGAGTCAAATTCGTCAAACAAGTAGACCCCCTCACGGTCGCGAATCATTTCAAACATTTGCCTCAAGCGGGCACCGGTTTCGCCCATATACTTCGTCACGACCCGATCCGCTTGTACAATGTATAGTGGCAATTTTAATTCGTGCGCTATAACCCTCGCCGTCAATGTTTTCCCAGTACCAGGAGGGCCAGTTAGCAATATCTTGCGGCGGTGCCTTAAAGCATATGAGCGCAATTTATCCCGTTGGCGGTACTCATGTAGAATCCGTTCGATACGGGAGATTAAGCTAGTTGGTAAAACAAGCGAAGCTAATGGAGTTGCAGGCAGTTCCGCTTGAATCAAATGATCCAGCTCGGTCGGAGTGGAGGCAATAGTCTGTCGCTTACGTTCAGCCCGGGCCGTGTCTACCAATACTCTTATTTCGTGCGCTACCGAGGAATGACCTTGCCTCGCTTCGTGAGCCGCAACTTGCAAGGCAAGGGTAAAAAACCGCTCCGAGTCATCGCTGACATGAGACCTTATCAGAGCCTTTATTTGATCTGCCGTCGCCATGAACGTCCCCTAGAATACTCTAAGGGACGGCAATCACAAGGGTTATGTATCGCGTCAAAAAGCAATCCATAGTCCAGTCGCGTTAATCGGCACCCTTTTACGGTCGGTGCAAAGTGGCAATGGTTTTATTTCGTGCGCTATTGTGCATCCGGGAGCTTAAAAATGAACTGTGACGAACTTCAATAGGTTCTACTCGCCCAGCCAGCATCTCGAGCGACTTATTTGGCAATGTATTTTGATTGTGATTTTGATATATCCTGGCTAGCCAGATATACGCTAACTTACGGCTTTTTGTCGGAATTCTTTGAAGATAGGGATGTAGAACGCCCAGTCTTCGCGTTCGATAGCGGTCATATATTTTTGGAGGCTGAGGTAGGGGACGTAATGAGGCTGTTTTGGCGTTTTTTTCAACTTCATGTTGGCTTGTAGTGGGGTTTTGTCAGCCTTTTTGAGGTTGCATTTTCGGCAGCAAGTGACGAGGTTTTCCCAGGTGTGGGGGCCGCCGGTCCAGCGGGGGATGACGTGATCGAGGGTGAGGTCGCGGGTGGAGCCGCAGTATTGGCATTCATAGTTATCGCGGGCGAGGATGCTGTGGCGGGAGAGTCGAAGTTTGGGGATGGGGCGGCGGACTTGGTAGCGCATTCGGACGATTGAGGGGATTTCGTGGATGTCTTCGGAGGAGAGGAAATGGGTGCCGGTGTCGTCGATGACTTCGGCTTTGCCGACGAGGATGAGGGAGACGGCACGCCTGAGGTTGCAGACGTTAAGCGGCTCATAGTTGGCGTTGAGCAGGAGAACTTCGTTTTTGGCCATTGGGATCACCTCAATCGATGCGAATTTGCGGACTTGGCACAAAAAAGCCCGCGTTCTGTGGCATGAACGCGGGCCGCTTTGGCGCAGGCAACCGGGTGTATCAGGGTGTCGAAGTGTATAGGTGGACACCCTTTGTGGTGCACCAGGTTTTGGTCGCAAAGTTGCATCACTTTTTATTAAAACGTTTTTGGGAGGGAATTTGACGCACAGTTTTTGCTTGTTTTAGAAAAGTTCTTGTTAACGGACTCAGATTTTTTTTGCTTCAGTTAATTGAGTATTAACGTCCGGTAGAATGGTTAGGTCTGTCGAACGGAGATTTCGGCAGTTGGAATGAAACCAAGGATGGACGGAAGCAGAATGAGTGTTTTGAGGATTAAAGGTGGGACTCCGTTACGGGGTGAGGTGAATGTTGCGGGAAGTAAGAATGCGGCGCTCGCTATTTTAGCATCGGTGCCCTTGGTTGACGGCACGGTGGTTTTGCGGAATGTACCGAACATCAGCGACATTCGGATTAAGTTGAGTTTGCTTGAGCGGTTGGGGGTTGTTTCTGAATTTCGTGAGGGGAGTCTTGTTATTGATACGAAGGGTTTGAAAGCGGCTGATTTGCCGGAAGATGATGTGCGTAAGATTCGCACGGGATTTTATATGTTGGGTCCGCTTTTGATGCGGTTGGGTTCGATTTCTTTGCCGATGCCGGGAGGCTGCAAGATTGGAGCGCGTCCAGTTGATTTGCACCTTGATGGGTTGCGTTCGATGGGGACGGAGATTGAGACGGTTAGCGGCAACTATGTTGCGAAATCGGATGGGATGCAGGGAACGGAACTGTTCTTGAAGATGCCGAGTGCGGGGGCGACGCAGCACCTATTGGCAACAGCGACATTGGTGCCGGGTTGCACGGTGATTAAAAATGCTTCGATTGAACCAGAAGTTGTGAGTCTTGCAGGATTTTTGCAGGCAGCGGGCGCGAAGATTGAAGGTGCAGGGACGAGCACGATTACGATAATGGGCGTTGATCGGCTTGAGAGTTGTGAATATTCGGTTCCGGCGGATCGCATGCAAGCGGGGACTTACTTGATCGCGGCGGCGATTACCGATGGCGATGTCACTTGCCGTGGGATTTTGCCGGAAGAGCAAACGGCTTTGATCAACACTTTGAAAGAAGCAGGTTATCACGCGGAAGAAGGTCACGATTGGGTGCGGGTTTGGTCTGAAGGTCGCGGGCGTGGGATTCGGGTGAAGACGATGCCTTATCCTGGATTTCCGACGGATATTCAGCAACCTTTGGCGGCTTTATTGACGCTTTGTACGGGTCCAAGTTCGATTGAAGAAACGATCTACGAGAGCCGGATTGGTCATATTGGTGAGCTTCAGCGGATGGGGGCGAACATCCGGAGCGAGGGTCGTTTTACGATCATCGAAGGGATCACGGAGTTGCAGGGCGCAGTTGTTGAGGCGAGCGACCTGAGAGCAGGTGCAGCGCTTTGTTTGGCGGCGTTTGCGGCACACGGTGAGACCGTGATTAAAAATGTGGTTTATATTGATCGCGGCTATGAGCGATTGGAAGAGACGTTCACTGAGTTAGGTGGGCATATCGAGCGGATAACGGAAAAAGAATGGGCTCGTAGTAACGAGTCGGTTAGGCAGAAATAAGTTGAGATTAATTCCACAGATTGGCATTGACCTGGGAACGGCGAATCTGTTGGTGTTTCGGCGGGGGAAGGGGATTGTCCTTAACGAACCGACGGTTGTTGCGATCAATAGTAAAACTAAGCGCGTTTTGGCGGTTGGGAACGATGCTCGTGAAATGCTTGGTCGGACCCCGGGGAATATTACGGCAATTCGTCCGATGCGGGATGGGGTGATTGCGGAATATACGGTCATTGAAAAGATGCTCGAATATATTCGGAAGAAGACTGTTCCAGGGCCAGGTTTTGTGAAACCGATTGCGCTGATTTGTGTTCCGAGTGGGATTACTAATGTTGAAGAAAGGGCGGTTTTAAAAGCGGCTCATGCAGCAGGGTTTCAGCGAACTCGGACGATTGAGGAGCCGATGGCGGCGGCGATTGGAGCAGGTTTGCCAATTTCGACACCTGGTGGAAACATGGTTGTTGATATTGGAGGCGGCACGACGGACATAGCCGTAATTAGCTTGGGTGGGATTGTGAAATCGGCGAGTATTCGGGTTGGTGGCAATAAGATGGACGAGGCGATTATGCGCCATATTAAGAATGTTTACAATTTGGGGATTGGTGAACCTACGGCTGAGGAATTGAAGATTCGGATTGGGAGCGCGTTTCCGCTTGATCCGGAATTGCAAATGGATGTTCGGGGCCGTGACATGGTGGCGGGCTTGCCGAAAACGGTTGAGGTGAGTAGTGTTGAGATTCGCGAAGCATTAAGTGAGCCGGTTCGACAGATTGCTGAGAAGCTTTGCCAGGTTCTTGAGGAGACTCCTCCTGAGCTGAGTAGTGATGTTATTGAGCGGGGAATTACTTTGACTGGCGGTGGTGCTTTGCTGAGGGGTTTGAGTACGTTGTTGGAGAATATCACTCAAATTCCGGTTCGGGTCGCCGATAATGCACTTGATTGTGTCGCGATTGGCACCGGTCGAGCGTTAGAACATATGGATGCAATTGAGAAATCGGGGGCAGTGACGCGAATATGAAACGAGCATTGATTTTGGTTTTCGGCATTGGATTGCTGAGTGTAGGCGGTGTGGCTCAGGATAAGCCTGCGGGAGCGTTGCGAAGTGATTTTGTAATTGTCGTTAGGGAATTAGATGTTGCGGCAAGTAAGAAACTGGGTTTGAAACCGACGGAGTTTAAGAGTAGTGCGGGGATAGTTACCAGAGACGAAGTCATTGCTCAGATGACTTTGCTTTTTGACAAGTATCAGCCGAAGTTCAGGGTTACGCCGCGCCCTTATGACGTTTATCCGGAAATTATTGACAAGCACAACAGCGATCCGAAGATTAGTGAGCAGTTACGAAAACTATCGCGATGGGGAGTTATTGGGCCAGTTTCACAGATTGTGACGAATAAAGGGAATTCACTGTCCGAAGAGGAGTTAGGGGATGCGGTTGGTTATTTTTACTCGCAGATTATGATTTATGTTCATCAACCTGATCCTAAGTGGACACCGGCCCTTTCTGGCGGCGAATAACGCTGAATTTTGGGTTCATTTGAACCGACACTCTTAAGTTAGTGGCGGCACAACCTCAATGGTCGCAAGCAGATCTTTGGGATTTGTTTGATTTGAGTCCAGTATCGGATACGGACATTCAGAAGTACTTGGACATCACATTGTCCAAGTGCGTGAGTTGGTTTCGTGCGTCTGGTGGATCGATTTTTTTAGAGGATTTTGGTGGTGAATTTTCTTTACGTGCGAAGTATGGCGAGCAAAAACGGTTGCCATGCGACGCACAGATTGTGAGAGGAAGGGGAATTGCGGGGATCGTGGCTTTGAGTGGGGTTGCCCGTTTGATTGACGACCCGTCGGTTCATCCCGATATGGTTGGGGTAGCCGAGAACCGGCTTATCGCTAGTTCCATGGTTTTGCCATTGCTTGACTCTCGGCGGAAAGTTATTGGAGTTTTGAATATTAGTCGGCAGGCCGGTGAACCTGCGTTTCGCATTGAGGATTTGAATCAAGCTGAGGCGGTTTCGGCCCATGTTTCGTTGGCAGTTGGGAATGCTGAGTTGGTGAACCGGCTGAAATCCAGTTTGGATGCGACGGCGATTGCGAATGAGCAGTTGGTTGCGGTTTTGGATTCTGTCGGAGCTTCGGTTTGGGTAGTTGATGCCGAGGGTTTGGTGGTTAATGAGAACTTTTCGGCGGCGGAGGCCCGAGCGGATAAAGGGGCAGCGCGACTAGCGGAGAGCTTTCCTGGGCTGGTGGATTCGGCATTGGGATCGGGACGCGACTTTCGGGAGCGGGTTTATGACTCGGCGAGTGACCGGACATGGCTAGTTCGGGCGACGCCTTTGGAGTCGGGTGGGGCAGTGGTTGCGGCGCAAGAGATTAGTGAGCATGAGCAGCAGCAGCGGGAATTGGGACGGGTGCGGCGGCTCGCAGAGATTGGTCAGATGACGGCGGCGATTGCGCATGAGATTCGAAATCCTCTGACGGGGATAAGGAGTGCGGCTCAGATGATTCGGGAGGATCATGAGATGGTTGGCGATTTCATTGGGTTGATCGAAGAAGAGGTGTTGAAGTTGAACGCATTGTGCGATGAATTTTTGGAATTTGCGCGACCGATGCAGTTGAGTTTGGGTGAAAGTTCTCTGGTTTCGACGGTGGAGGGGATCGTTTCGATTTTGCAACCCCTTGCCCAAGAGAATGGCTTGAATTTGCAAGTTTTGATTGAGAGCGGAGACGGAAACTTTGAGTTTGATGATCGCAAGATTGGTCAGGTTTTGCATAACTTGGTGCGGAATGCCTTGGAGGTTTCTACGTCAGGTGGAGAAGTGCGAATTACAGTTTGGGGGCGAGGATTCTCGGTGAGTGATGATGGGCCGGGGATGGATGAGGAGACTTTGGAACGGCTATTTTCGCCGTTTTTCACGACTAAGGCACACGGGACGGGCCTTGGTTTATGTACGAGCAAAAAGATCATTGATGCTCATGGTGGGGTGCTAAATGTGGAATCTACTAGTAGGGGCACGACATTTACCGTCCAGTTGGATCGAGATCACTTATGAGCATTAAGAAACGCGTTTTGGTAGTTGATGATGAGTTGAACATTCGTCGTATTTTGCAGGCATCGTTTGATAAAAATGGATGGGTTGCATTGACGGCGGAAAATGGACAGGAGGCATTGACGATATTAGGGCGCGAGGAGATTGATTGTGTTTTGACAGATGTGACGATGCCGGGGATGAGTGGCTATGACTTGCAGAAAGAAATTGCAGATCGGTATCCGGCGCTTCCGGTTGTGATCATGACGGCTTACGGGACGATTCCGCAGGCGATTCAGGCGATTCGGAATGGGGCATATGAGTTTTTGACAAAGCCGTTTGATTTGGATTCGGTGAAGAAGATTATTCAGTCGGCTTTGGATGGGGTTGAAGTTGGGGGCAAGAAGTCTTCGAAGAATAGGAAGAAATCGGGTGGATTTGTTGAGCGTACGTTTATTGCGGAATCTCCGGTAATGAGGGAGATTTTGGAGATGGTAGAGCAGGTTGCGGATAGTCGGGCGACGGTTTTGGTTACGGGTGAGAGTGGAACGGGGAAGGAAGTTGTGGCGCGGATGATTCATAGTGCTTCGGCGCGGAAAGAAAATCCGTTTGTGGCGATTAGCTGTGCGGCTTTGCCGGAGACTTTGCTTGAGGCAGAGCTATTTGGGCACGAGAAAGGGGCGTTTACGGGCGCAGATCACGAGAAAGCGGGTCGATTTGAGTTGGCGGATACGGGTACGTTGTTCCTGGATGAAGTTGGCGATATTCCGATGCCGATTCAGATTAAGTTGTTGCGGGTGTTGCAGGAGCGTGAGTTTGAGCGGTTGGGAGCGACGAAGCCGACTCGAGTTGATGTCCGGTTAGTGACGGCGACAAATCGGGATTTGCAGGAGGCAGTAGACGAGGGGACGTTCCGGCTTGATTTGCTTTATCGGTTGCAAGTTGTCGAGATTTTGCTGCCGCCTTTGCGTGACAGGATGGAAGATATTGCTCCACTTTGTGAGCACTTTTTGGCGAAGTATTCGGCTGAGAATGGTCGAAAGTTGGCGACAGTTGGGATGGAAGCGCTGGCCATTTTGCAGGGTTATTCTTGGCCGGGGAATGTTCGAGAGCTTGAGAATACGATGGAGCGGGCGACGGTGATGGCGGGAGCGGGTGAAGTTGAAGTATTGCCGAAACACTTGCCGGCGAAGCTGCGTTCGGCGGCTTGAAGCTAACTGCGAAAAACTGAGGTGTTATAAGCCCTTTTTTTTCTTTCCCAATCTTTGGTGAGGGGGTCAGGAGTGAAGCAATTAGGGTGAAACTTTTAAGTAGAGTGGTTTGGCAGGGCTATTGTGAAAAAACTACACTTTGTGAAAACAAGATCCATCGAATTGATCTTAGGAATGGTTACTTGGGTTGCGGTGTGTAGGCCCAGATTGTGCCTGACTTGATGCCATTCAGATTGATATTGTCTCTGGTGACGTAGGTTCGGCCCTGATTATTTTGTTCTATTACTTTTGTTTCCCCGGTGTTTTGATTAAATTCCTCAACGATGAGGGTGTGATGCGGGGCGGAGAACGTAAAGGTTGCGTAGCCGGACTTGGTGACTATTTTGACATTTCGGAATTGGAGAATCATGCCCGGTTTAAGTTCGGTTGCAGGTTCGGTTTTTGAAATCGTAGCAACTTTTCTGCCCCAAACGTAGTCTCCGGTAGCGGGAAAATCTTCGTAGGTTCCGAACGGTTTAGCGTCAATAGCATCAAGTGCTTTTGAAATAAGTTCGGCACATTGCCCTGATCCGACTTGCTTGCCAAGATTGTTGGTCGCAAATGCAAGGAGGTCTTTTTGCAATTTGACTTCAGATTCAGCGTAAGAATTTGAAGTCAGAGCAATGAGGGCAAAGGCGGTGATCATGTAATTTTGCCGGGCGACTTTATTATAGATGTTTCAGCGGGATACCTAGATACTTTTTTTATTGCCCATTTTCCAGTAAATCTGCAGATTGGCGAGATGAAAGCTCGTAGTACAACCAGGTAACATTTTCGTGTTGCGACTTTGCACATTTGTCGCGACATGTGCCGAGTGAACAATGGCGTTTTGCTCGGTCTTTGCGAGACGTTGCTTTACCGAGTGAGCCATGCTGAATTACGACAAGTCGATTGTTGATGAGTTAGAAGAGAACCGACCAAAGATACCGGTGGGATTGCTAAGCCGGGATGAGAAGGATCGATTGATTGAACGGGGTTTTTTGGCACTTTATCGATGGTATGTAGACCGGAGTCAGGCGTTGCGGAATTGGAGTCCAGATCGAGACGTATTGTGGAAGAACATTCGTCAGGACCATAGCTATGAAGTGAACCGGATTTTGGAAGGCTTTTTTGCGGTTGAGCAGTACGTTCCGGATTATGTTGAGAATGTGGTTAATTTGATCCGGCGGAGTCATGGGCGGTCACATTTTCAGATTCGATGGGGGAGTGAGGAGGCAAAACATGCGGATTTGTGGCACAACGCATGCTTGTTTTCAAAGTTTCGGTCGCCGGATTGGTTGAGAAACTACATGGGTGAATTGAGGCAGAATGCCTGGACATTGCCTTGGGAAGGCGATCCGATGAGGATGATTTTTTATACGGTTTTTCAAGAGCGGGCGACGCAGATCAACTATTTAGGGATGGGAGTGATTGCGAAGGGTCAGAGCAAGGTCGAAGGGTTTAAGGATTCCGCCGATCCGGTTTTGGTTCAGGCTTCACGACTCATTGCGATTGATGAGGCGGCGCATTACAACTTCTTTTTGGAGGGCGCCCGGCTGTTCCTCTATTATTATCCAGCGCAAGCTTTGGAAGCGATGCACGATGTGATTAAGTATTTTTCAATGCCGGCTGGGAACATTATTCCGGACTATGATGAGTTCAGTACGATTGTTCACCGAGCGGGGATTTATGGTCCGCGGGAGCATGCGAAAGACGTGATTCAGGTGGCGTTAAACAATTTGGGGATGGCGAGTAAGCGATTGTTGGAAGATGGGATTCGGAAGACACGCTTGGTTCCAGATGAGGATGGGAATTTGCGAGAGACGGCGATTTTTCCTGGGTTAGATTTTTCGCATGTTGAAGATGCAGTTCGCCGGATGTTTGATCGCGCCGGGAAGTTTGAGGCGGAGATCGGGTTTGACGAGGTTGATTTGTTGCAGTTTAAGCCTGGTTATTAGTTTGTTTTTGTCTTACTGTTTTGAACTGGATGTCCCAGATTGGAATGAGTTTTGCCGGGTAGGATTGAAGGATTGACTTATGGGAAATGCCGTGGTTTCTGAAATGAAAATAAAGCGCGAAGATTTGAATCCTTCTACAGTTCAGCTTGCGATTGAGTGTAGCGAGGAACAGATTAAGGCTGGGTTTGACCGAGCGTTGCGTGATTTGAGCAAGAAGGTGAAGATTCCTGGTTTCCGGCCGGGCAAAGCTCCTAAGGCGATGGTTGAAGAGGCGATCAATCCGCAAGCGCTTTATGAAAATGCGGCAGAGAATATTGTTCGCAAAGCATACGAAACGGCAGCGGAGAGCGAAAAACTCCAGCCGGAAGGTCAGCCAAGCGTTGACATAACAGAATTCTATCGCGGTGGCGAAAAGTTGGAGGACGGAAAGATTGCCGATGTGGCATTTAAGTTCACAGTGAAGGTTCCGCTGGCACCAGTTATTGAACTTGCTGACTTCAAGGGTTTGCAAGCGATGCAACCCTCGGTGACGGTTTCTGATGAAGAAATTGCCCATCAGATTGAAGAATTGCGGCGCGGTCAAGGTAAGAAAAGCGAAGTCTCGGATCGGGGAATCCAAGAAGGCGATGCAGTTGTTCTTTCACTCGCGGCGGGCGATGATGCAGCGCGAAGCTTTATGGTGATCGCGGGGCAAACATTCCCAGATTTGGATAAGGCAATGTCCGGTCTTGCGACCGATGACGTGAAATCGGCGACGTTGAACTTCCCAGATAATTTCCAACACGAAGCGTGGAAGGGTCAGAAGTTAAAGACGAAACTTTCAATCAAGTCGGTCAGTGCATTCCAACTTCCGGAACTTGATGATGAGTTTGCGAAAGGATACAATTTTGACAATATAGATGCTTTGAAAGAGCGCGTTCGGGACGGCATTACTCAGGTTAAGAGCAATGCGGTTCGCGATATGTTACGCGATCAGCTCTTGGATGCTTTGCTTGAAGCAAGCACGGTTCATGTTGCGGATAACACTTGGGAAAGCGTAGTTGACCGCCGGATTCGTGAAATGGGTCAAGAGTTACAAAGTCGTGGGACAACGTTTGAAGCTTATTTTAAGGCGAACGAAGTTACTGAAGACGAGTTTATGGCTCAGTTGAAGGATGATGCTCAGCTGAACGTTCGACGTGCGGTTATCATCCAGAAATTGTTTACAGACCACAAAATGACTTACGATCAGAACGATGTAAATGACATTTTCCGACAAGTTTTGGCGGAGAATAATGTTCCGGCGGATCAGGTTGAATCGTTTTCCAAGCAGTATGGTGGTCAAATTCGTGAGGAAGTGATTTTCCGAGCGATGACGAGCAAAGTGACAGATTTGCTCATCGAAAATGCACAGATCACCGAAGGTATGCCGGGTGAGGGAAGCAAGCCAGCCAAGAAGGCAGCAAGCAAACCAGCCAAGGCAGAAGGTAAGACAACTAAAACGACTAAGGACGCAACAAAGAAGGCTCCGAAGAAGTAGTTAAATTGGGTCTGCACGGATGACCGCCCAGACCCGACAATCAAACAAAGAGTACAGGGATTGACAGAATGAATGAGATGAATGTTGGTGTTCCGTTTGTCATTGAGCAAACGGCACGTGGTGAACGAAGTTACGACATTTGGTCGAGGCTTTTAAAGGATCGAATCGTATTTTTGGGGACTCCGGTTGACGATTATGTTGCCAATCTGTTGATTGCACAGTTTTTGTTCTTGGAAAAGGAAGATCCGGACAAGGACATTGATTTTTACATTCATAGCCCAGGTGGAAGCGTGAGTGCTGGTTTGGCGATCTTTGATACGATGAAGATGATTAAGCCAGATGTTGCCACTATCTGCGTTGGTCAGGCGGCATCGATGGGTGCAGTTTTGCTTGCTGGTGGTACTAAGGGCAAGCGGTACTGCTTGAACAATGCTCGCGTTATGATTCACCAAGTGAGTGGTGGAGCTCAAGGGCAGCTGACAGACATGAAGATTGCTATTCAGGAAGCTGACCGCTACATGCAGATTTTAATGGGCATTCTCTCTGATGCGACCGGTAAGACGGTAGAGCAAGTAAGCAAAGATTGCGACCGAGATAAGTTCATGTCTGCACAAGAAGCCCTCGATTATGGCTTAGTAGATAAAGTTCTGAAGCCGGGCGAACGATAATAAGAAGAAGCTGATGGCAAAACCTGATGAACGAAGAGATCGTTGCTGCCTTTGCGGTAAGAAAAAGGAGCAAGTACCCAAGCTGATCGTTGGGTTACACGGTGCTGTTTGTACGGACTGTGTTGAACTGTGCAAAGAGATTTTGAGTAATGACGGGTCAAAGCGCCCGGAGATGGCTCCAACTTCTGCTGCGGCCACATTGGAAGCGGTGGGTTCGGGCTCGGTCAATAAACTTGATGAATTGCCGAAGCCGAAGGAGATCGTTGAGTTTTTGGACAATTATGTTATTGGCCAAGAACATGCGAAACGGGCATTGTCGGTAGCAGTTTATAACCACTATAAGCGGATCAATACAAAGGGCGAAGATTCGGATGTTGAGCTCCAGAAGAGCAACATCTTGATGATTGGCCCGACGGGAAGCGGTAAGACGTTGCTGGCACAGACGCTGGCACGGATGCTGGAAGTTCCGTTTGCGATTGCCGATGCGACAGCCTTGACAGAAGCTGGCTATGTCGGTGAAGATGTTGAGAACATCTTGCTAAAGCTTTGGCAGAGCGCTGAGGGCATGGATAATCGAGATCCGAAAAGCCTTTGTGAACGCGGCATCATTTACGTTGATGAGATCGACAAAGTGAGTCGTAAAAGCGACAATCCTTCAATTACGCGCGACGTAAGTGGTGAAGGCGTGCAGCAAGCGCTTCTGAAAATTTTGGAAGGCACGGTTGCAAACGTTCCGCCGCAAGGTGGGCGCAAGCATCCTCAGCAAGATTACATTCAGATTGATACAAGTAACATCTTGTTTATCTGCGGTGGTGCATTCGATGGTCTCGAGGAGATCATTATGCGACGGCAGAAGGAAAATGTGATGGGCTTCAGAAGTGAGCCACAGAGCAAGTCCGAGCGCAAGAAAGATGTTTTGCGGGATGCAAGTCCGGAAGATTTGATGAAGTTCGGATTGATCCCTGAATTCATTGGTCGGTTGCCTGTGTTGACGGCTCTTGATCAACTTGATGAGGAAGCTCTCGTACAGATATTGACGGGGCCAAAGAACGCAATTATGAAGCAGTACGCGCGGTTCTTTGAGCTTGATGGCGTTGAACTTCAGGTTGCATCGGAAGCGTTGCGTGAGATTGCTCAGGAAGCAATGCACCGCAAGACGGGAGCACGGGCGTTGCGTGCGATTATTGAGCAGATCATGCTTGAAGTCATGTATGAGGTTCCAAGCAAGACTGATGTCAAGCGTGTGGTTATTCCTCCTGGAGTTATTTCCCGGAAAGTTCAGCCAATCCTCATGACAGAAGAGATGATTGAAAAAGCTAGCTGAGGCTAGTTAGATTGATCAAATGGCCCCGGTTGGCGTGCGCTGACCGGGGCTTTTTTGTTTGTTTTTGAATCTGGTGCTGGTAAGAATTTCACGGCAAGTGTGCGTGAAAAAGGTGAGCCTGTTAATTTGTGGGGGGCGTTGGGTTAGGAAACATTGAATAAGAATGGTGTGACTGGACAATTCCCTTTCCCTGGGAATCGGGCACATTTGCTTTTGCATTGAGGCGAGAAAACGCTATGTACTTACTGACTTGGAACAACATTGACAGACAAATCGAAGCGAGCTTCGGCGGCCATATCACACTAGGAGAAGCGGAAGTTTTTATAGAAGAGCTTCGTGACCTCGTTAAGTCGAAAGGAGACTGCCACTTCGACGTCATGGTGGACTATTCCACCACGAGCCACATGGAAGAAAAAGTGGCTGAGACATTGGAGCAAGCACGGGAGATGTGTTTGTTTGGCGGGGCGTCACGGATTACTTTCTTGACGCGGAATCAGACGGAAGCATCGGTGCTTACAAATAACCGATTGCAAGGCGTTTTGGAGGGCCGGGAGCGATATCTCGCTCACGCGGCCTAGAACAAAAGTCTTTTAGACGAGTCGCCCTTTTGGGCGGGCATCGCTCCTCTCCTCAACGCCACCCCGACATCGCCGTCGGGGTTTTTTGTTTTATCCTGTGACCCTTTCTATCGGGAAGGGAGGTAGGACAAGTGGTTTGGCAGCGAGTTGGAGAAGGACGTATGGGTTGTCGTCTGCGGCGATGCGGTTACTCCTGAGACAACCGCAGTCGGTGCATCGATGAATGATTGCCCATTCGTTACCTTTCTTTACCCAGATTGCGACCGGCTCCATGATTGCTCTGCATTCTGCAGACCGATCGCCTGGGGTGCCGTCGAGATGGACGGAATGGAGGCAGTTGGGGCAATGGTTTCGGTGGTGGGTGCCGCCACCGGTGGTAGGCACCATTTGACGACAATTTTGACAGCGGAACGGTTGATTGATTTTCTTCTGGTTCTTCAATTGGATCCTGACGATTGGCAATAATGCCGAGACCTAGCCCTTTTTTTAGGGCAGATGAGATGTTTAAAATGGTTGGCACGCGACTGAGAGCGAAAGTGCTTTTATGTCAACGAGCCGATTAGGATCGGGCTGGCGTCATAGGTGTCGGCATTAATCATACCGTTTACTTGTTGAATGAGAATGTGCCATTTGCTAGATAGTTATTGAAATCAACAACGCTTCGCTCGATCCACGCGGGGATTCGCGCTTGCATATTGGCGAGAGGGATTGCGACAAATTCGTTGATGAGATAGAGTCGGCGACCGGCGATGAGAGCCTCAAACTCATGCTCTTCGAGCCCGAAATCCGAGAAGTGACCGCCGTAAGATTGCCAGTATCCTGCTTCCAAATTGCGAAGTTGCTCGTTACTTCGGAAATAGTAAAATGTGATTGCCATGTCCATGATTGCTGGAGCAATAAGGCAGTCATCAAAGTCGAGGACATGGATTGTGTACTTCTGGCGCTTGAGGTTTAGGCGGTGGAGATCGTAATGAATGACCTGGGTTCCCCGTGTATTGGCTGACTTTTGGAGAGCAGAGTTAGCGTGATCGCGAATTTTTTGGAAGAGTGGGAGGTGTTTGGTGTGTTCGGGTTTTGTAAATCGGAAGTCATAGTCGTGGCAGCAGTCAGTAAGGGACGGTAGCGCCGCGTTAGATGGTAGTTTAGGTGGATTTTGGTGGAGGTATTGAGTTGTTAAGGCGAGCGAATTGTATAAGTTATGGGTTGGAATTGCGGGAAAGTTGCGGCCTTGGAGCCAGTGATAACAAACGGCAGCAAGGGGGCGTGGATGACCGGGAAGAGTGTCGTAGAGGACGTATTCGCCAGTTGGCGCTGGATGTGGCTTAGCCGCTGACACTGGAGAGTTTGCAAGTTGAGCCGTCCAAGCAACTTCGGCGTGGATGTTTTCGGGAGTGCGGATGGAGTGAGTGTTTATCCGTAGGGCATAGTTGCCTTGATCCGTTTTGATTTTGAATGTAGAGTTGAATCCGTGATTGGCGATTTGGATTAATGTTGGATTGAGCCCAAACTGTTGGGCAAAGGATTTTGCGTAAGGGTGCAAGGTAGCGATTTGAGATCGATTTGATCGGTCAGCAAATGAATTGGATTTCATGAATTGTTCTTGTCTAATCATACGGGGCGGTTTCAGAATATGTTCCGACTCTTTTTAGATTAGGATACGGTCTCAGAGTTAGACGATTTTGCTAAAAAAATTGGCCCGAGCGATTGCTAAGGCCAAGATGATACTGCAAGAACTTGATTATTTCTTGCGTCGTCGAAGAGCGGCGAATGCGCCGAGTGCAAGGATGGTCATTGTTGCAGGTTCTGGAACTGAATCTGCAGCTAGATTGAAGTCATCAACGACGAATGCTTGTCCGCCGCCGAGTGGGTTTGCCATTGCATTAATCATGGAGACTCTTCCTTGGACAAATGCGGTGTTGGTTGGAGCAATGCTACTCACTGAGTACAGTTTATAGTTGAATGCTTGGCCGTTGGCGGTTGTTAGGGTTGGGAGAATTGAAAGGATCGTGCTGCTAATCAGTACGTTTCCGGCAGTGAAGTAATCTATTGCGAAGACAGCGTCTTGCATCATCGCATTGGTTTCGCCGCCAGCCCACCCTGAGAATGTGTACGTTGATCCAGCTGTTCCGGCGACACTTTGTCGCAAATGGCCTGTTGCGAGATCGTTTGCACTTCCGCTGAACGGTTTAAAGAAGACTGCCCAGTCATCTGAAGCTACACCATCGGTCGTTACTGGGGTTGGCGCTGGTCCTGCCCAGGGTTCAGAAGACATTTCGTCTTCGTAGGCTCCCGATGCTGATTTAAAACCGTCATTGATCCACATATCGGGTTTTGGCAAGAAGAAACCTGGAACGATCTCTTGTTGATAAGTTTTGTCTAAGTTGCCGTTGAGCAACAGATTCGCACTGGCCAGGCCTGGAGCTAAGCAGCTCACGATAAAAGCCAGTCCTACAATGTTTGATTTCTTCATTGAATTTTCCTCTTTGGAATTACGGGTCTGCTGAACCGGTT
>JBJXDW010000110.1:0-8224 GCA_046154445.1 Fimbriimonadaceae bacterium
GTCCCGACCCGTCATCTGCTCCCCGTTCACCCGCCGACCACTCCGCATACTCCAATTCGCCCCTGGATTCATGCCCTGCGACACATAAAAATCGACCATCCGCGTATCATAGTCGCCGATTCCACGATCAGAATCATAAGTCTCCTCAAACCAAACCGACTCTTGTCCCAAACGCGGCTTAATCTCCGCCACCACATCATCCGCCGGATACCCCAAACACAACCCAAACACCCCAAAACACCGCGACGGCAGCGATAGCAAGTCCTGCACTCCATATACATCATTCCGTAACGCGCCAATGTAACAACTCGAAATCCCAATCGATTCCGCCGCAACCACCAACCGCTCCGCCGCCAATGCTGCATCAACCACCGCCATCGTATAAAACTCCGCCGTGTCCAACGCTGCCGGATTTTCGCCAACTGCTTCGGCAGCCCGCTCTAATCGGTGTAGATCAACACAAAACGCCAAAAACCAAGGCGCCTCATGGACCTGCTTCTGATCCCCCGACAACCGAGCAATCGCCGTCCGACGTTCCGAATCCTGAACGCTTACCACGCTCCATAGTTGCAAATTTGAACTCGTCGCCGCACTCTGGGCAACCGCAATGAGCCCCGCCAGCGTCTCCCGCGAAATCTCAAGATCTGAGTACGACCGCACACTTCGATGCGTTAAGAAGCGACCCAAACGATCCGCAGCTTCCCCCTCAAAGAGCGATTCCGTTCCATAGCGGAGCCGCCAAGCTTCCCCAAATGATTCGCCAAACATCAAAGGCTCATGTCAACCAGCAGATCATAAGATGTACGGTCGAGCATCACTTCCTGAATCCACATCTTCAACTTGGCATCGCTTGTCATACTTGCCGGATCTTTCTCGCCAAACAATCGGGGATCAAGCGAAAGCTCAGCTGTTTTCAACTGACCCTCATTCAACACTTCCTTCATCTTCGCCAGTACTTCCGCCGAAGAGCCCCCAACTAAAATCTGTCGGCCCAAATTGAAAGCATTGACCAACTTCAAATACCTCTTCGTGAATTCATCAGTTGCAACTTTCTGCTCTTTGATCGCCCGATTCAGCTCCTTATCGATATCGGGTTCAAACTGTTTCATCTCTTCCAGCTCTTTCTTCTCCAAATCGAGTTCCTTCTGTCGAGATTTTTCAATGACCGGTAACAACGCCTTAATCTGGGTTTTCGTCATCAATACGGGCAACAGCTGATCTAATATCTGGATTCGTCGAACCTTCAATCCGATCCGATCCGCCTCCGGATTAGTCTTCCTTTGCATCACTGGAGCTCCCGCAATACTTGTCCCAAAAACCAAAACCGCCAACACAACCGCAACTAACTTCATTTCTGTGAATCCTCATTTTTGGACGTATCCGTATTATCCCTCGTTTCAGAACCAATCACGCTCCGCAAAACCCAAACCGCCCCATAACTTTGCGCTCCACAAAAAATCATCCCCAAAACCGCCGCACTCACCCATCCCAAACCAGTCAGTTTTCCGTCTACCATTCCTCCATTCATCGCCATCGTCGCCATCCCGCCAAACATAAACGAGGCCCCCAAAATCATCAGCCCGATACCCGCCCAAGGTTTTTTCTCCAAATTCGCCAACAGTGCCTTTCTCGAAGACCAAAAACCAAAACCAACCCATAGCACCATACAAATCGCACCCTGAACCCAAATCATTCCTTCCAATCTACCCGCGTCAAAGTACAATCCTCAACCAAGTGATCACCGTTTACGGCACGCTCTGCCTCGATAGACTCCACCGAGTTCCCAACCTCCCAAATCCGGGAGGTTATGTCGAGATTTCTTGCTCGCAAACTGCAATTGGTGGCGAAGCCTATAACACCCATTTCTCCCTAAAAAAATGGGATTGCCCCCGCCAACTCATCACAAACAGCATCGGTGATTCACCCGAAGCCGACCTGATAAGAAAACTTCTCCAAGAACAAAACCTTGCCGAACCGGTTGAACCCCTTAAAAACCAAACGACTCCCGTCTGCGATATCTATGTCACTCCCGACGGCGAACGAACCATTTACGGAGTTGGATTCGCCGACCTCTACAAATTCTCCGATCCAAAAGACGCCGACATGATCAAAGGTACATGGTTCACAAGCGATGAAAATCTCGGCCCAATGTCACTCTTCTTCGCCGACCAAGCTCGCATAAAAGGCGCTAAGGTTTATTGGATGGATGCCACCCTCGAAAGCCACGAAAAACCCAAATTTGACCCCACCGACATCTGGCAAAACTCAACCGACCGCTACGGAAAGAAGGGCGACCTTCAAGCCAATCTTGCTGCCATTGAGAGTGTCCAACAAGTTACTAACTGCCTCTGCATCCTCACC
Source organism: Fimbriimonadaceae bacterium (assembly GCA_046154445.1). Classification (GTDB taxonomy): domain Bacteria; phylum Armatimonadota; class Fimbriimonadia; order Fimbriimonadales; family Fimbriimonadaceae; genus UphvI-Ar2. The sequence continues at coordinate 2,362 of JBJXDW010000110.1, forward strand.
GATAGCAAAAACGGCTTCGTCGTCTGCGGCCCCGATCAGCCCGCAACGCACTATCCGCCCTTCCGCGCACCCAACCAGATCGATTCAACCGGTGCCGGCGATTGCTTCCGAGCCGGACTACTTTACAGTCTCGATCACAAAATTTCCTTTGCAGATTCCCTGGCATTCGCTGCCGCTGCCGGTTCGCTTGCTTGCCAAGGATTCGGTGCAACCACCAGCATCCCTTCAATCCAAGAGGTAAAAAAACTGATTGCCTCCCAACCGCAAACTCTCCTCACCTACCGTCAACTGAGTTAAATCTGAACTAATGCAAAAACTTTCTCAGAAACAAGCGCCTCACCCTCATACATTTCCTCAGGGTCGCATTCAACACTGATCGGGGTATCCCATCGCTCCATATTAATTTCCAAAATCCCTCCTTTACTAACCAATTCAACCGACCCCGTGAGCCCCATCTTTCTAAACCATACACTCGCACTGGCCGTCGCCCCAGTTCCACATCCCAAGGTCTCACCCACCCCACGCTCCCAAATCCGCATTGTCAAATGCCGATCGGAGTCCGGACGCACCCACATCACACTCACCCGCTCAGGAAAAACCGGATCAGTCTCAATCAAAGGGCCGAGCCTAAAAAATTCTTCATCCCCCGGCAACTCATCACACAAAACAACAAAGTGTGCACTCCCCGTAGTCACCGCCGTACCAACAACGCCATGAACCGAAACCTCAATCATTTCTGAGCCATAGAGCGTCGGAACAATCGCCGGATCATAACTTGCAATCGGCATCACCGCCGTAACCCGACCAATTGGATCAATCTTCATCGAAACAGTTTTCCCAAGCTGATGAATATCAAATTCAAGATTCGTCCAACCCTGACGATACGCATACCAGGCCGCACACCTCAATCCGTTCCCACAAAAATCCTCTGTTCCGTCCGGATTGAAAAATCTCAAATGAATTTCCCCATCCTCGCGCCAAATCACACTCAACCCATCCGATCCAACCGAATACCGACGTCTGCATAATTCGATCGCCATCTGCTCCCAATGAGCATCCCCAACAACTGCACGGTTCACTAATATAAAATCGTTACCTACCGTCTCCAACTTCGTAAATGGAACCAAAACCCGAGACACTACGCGCTGACTCCTGCCCGCACAACCAGAGGCTCCAATCGGCACTCTGCCTTCATCATCGTTGACCGGAACCACGTCCCGTCTGGACAAACTAACGGGAACCACCAAGCTGATGGGCGATAACCCGCTTTCTGTAAACCATCTGAACTGACCACCGCCTCCCGAATCAGACGCACCCGCATCAATTCGGCCTCCAATGCAATATTGAAACGGCGTTCTCTCAACCTACGCACCGCTGAGCTCGAAACCAACTCATCCTGCTCACTTTCCAAAACCCGAAACTCTCGTAAACAAAGCTCAACCTGTTGATCAATATGTCTTAACTGAGATACAAATTCTCGCCGCCGAGCAAAATCCTCCGCAGACGCATCTCTTTCAAAAATGCAAGCTCGCCAATGAATACCCTTTTCATGCTGAACCGTATTTCGTTCTGCCTTTAAGCTCTTGATCTGAGCCAAAATTCCCCGCTTCCGATACTTCACATCTGCAATCTGTTGACCCAACTTTCCAAATTCACCTTGTATTGACTGATATTCTTCCGCAAGCCGCTCCCACTGACCACCCAGGTGTCCTTGCAAAAATCCAAGTAACGCCAGCGGCCGACGAACATCCCCCAATTCCCGTAAAAGTTCCTTCTGAGCCTCCGCAACTTCTTTCCATCGTAATGCAAAAGTCGGCGCACTCAATTCGTCCGTCCCAAACGGACGATGCATCGGCTCTGGCAACTGCAACCAAGCACAACAATCATCCATCGCACTCCACGGACTCAATTTCAAGCGCAGAATCGGATGCCAGCCCAAATCATGACCTTCCTCCGCCAGCAACCGAGCCATCTTTGCCGAACGCCACACATAACCACTCGCACCCTCATGAAACACAAAAATAAACTCCGCCCCTAGCATTAAGATGAGGCTCACTGCTTTCCCAACCAAAACGCAATTCGGCCCAAACTTCGCTTCCAAAACCTCCGCCAGTTGCTGACAGTTCTCAATCGGCTTCTTAAAACTAAACCCAACCGGATCATCTGTCATCACGACCCCGCCACGATTTCCAAGCCGCAAGGTCCCTCGTCCGACCCCTGGACTGTAAAGATCAAATGGCAACGCGCAACTTCCAAACCGCTCAAGTGTATAAATCTCGCTACCACCAACCGACTCGTCATACGATGCCCTCGCCAACTCGCGTGTCTCTGGGTTCAAAAATAAATCAACAAACCTAAAGCGAGAAAGCCCCGCCGTCTCACGGTTAAATTTCAATAAGCGAGTTGTCCGGGTCGTCTCCAAATCAACCCCGCCCCCCGCCACGACATCGTAAAATTTCGGCAACAATCTCTCATAAAAGGCCGCCAAATTGTCTTCCTGAGTCTCTTGCTTGGTCTCGCATACCATCTTCAAGAGCCGATCACGCATCACCATCGAATCCTTATGGTGATTCCCCGAAATCAAATCCAAACTCTCATCCAACGCCCAACTAAACGTGTCGTAAATCTCCGGAAACAATCCAGTCAAACTCTTCTCTGCAGTTATCTTTGATTCTGAACTCAAAGAGACGACACCTTTCCAACCATATGCTTCCGTGATCGAATCCAATAATCCCGGTCGAGCATGATCAACCAAACCAACCTTTGCCCCCGCCGAAGTTAATCGTTCTTTCGTAACAACTGTCTCCGAACCAAAAATATGACTAAATTCCCCTGCCGCACTCCACAAATCCTTCGTCGTTGTATCGTTATGCGACAATGCGGCAAATCCAATGCGACCTTTCTGATGAAACTTTGCAAAATAGTCTGTGTCGTGAACACCAGCAACAAAACGACGATCATTACCTAAACAAGCAAAAGCTCGGAACAGACCAGCCTTCATAGGCTCATCCCAAAAAACCGTCTGACCCAAAGCTAACAGGGGTACCCCCGGAGCAACTTGGTCTAGCTCCGACACAACCGAACGAAAAACCGGACAGTCACTATTCATCCGCGATCCCATTCATTGTAGACAACTCCAGCATATACCAGTCCGACCACCCTTCCTACGCACCAAATTGCAAAAAACAAGCATCGACCCTCGCTTTTTTGCTAGGTTCAGCCGAATATCAATTCTGGGAGTTATCCCAAAAGTCGAATTACAGGCAAAGCAAAGCGGTATGAGCCAAAGAAAAACCAAAGCGGATAAAGGTGTGAGCATTAGCATGGCCAGTCAAATCACTGGCGTGGAGGTTCATACGCTCCGATATTGGGAAAAAGAATTTGAATGCTTCCTGAACCCAATTCGCACTTCCGGCGGACAGCGTCGCTACCGAGCCGAGGACATCCAAACCGTACTTCTCCTCAGCAAACTGCTCCGAGAAGAAATGTTCAGTATTGCCGGTGCCCGACGTCACCTAGAACGCATTAACCTTTCCGACGCCGCTTAAACCGGGCTAACCTCGCCTACTGCGAGCCCTGCGTCGTCATCTTCTGGCAATCGTATGGCATTCATTGTCGCAATTTTTTGTTCAAAAATCGCCAATGCCCGACCCTCCAATGGGTTCGCCTGACCCGCCATGATCGCCGACATCGCAACGCACTCCTGCCGCGAGAACCGCACGCTATTGAGCATATGCTCCTCAAAGGCATCATAAGCGAGCGGAGAAACCGCCTGAGAGCACTTAGCCATCGCCTCAGCATAAACACGAATCTCATACTGCGCATGACCATCCATCCGCAAATGCAAAAACCGGAACAAATTATGCAAATCAATCTGCCAATACCATTCGGTATAAAGCGAAAGCGGCAAATTTGACCGCGCAATTTCCCGCGCCAATCCCTGATCAACCATCCCCGTATAGTGATCGTAAATCAGTCGCTGATCCGCTTCCATCTCCACAATCATAGCTGCCGCATCATCAACAATTTCGTCCGAACGAGCTTGTTTGTTATCGTCACTCTGCCCTCGCATCTGACCCGCATCCGGAACATAAAACTCGTCCTTCATGATCGAATACCGACCACTAATTTCATTTAGACGCGCCGTACGATGCCGCACCCACTGCCGAGCCACAAAAATTGGCATCTTCGTATGAAAAGTCAAAATCACCTGCTCAAATGGGCTCGTATGCTGATTCCGCATCAAATAATTAATCAACCCCTTATCTTGACGAAAACTTTTTGTCCCACTCCCGTAACTCACACGTGCTGCCTGAACAATTCGCTCATCACTTCCCATATAGTCAACTAGCCGAACAAAACCCTTATCCAAAACCTTGATCTCTTGATCCAAAAGCTGTTCCGCCGCCTCAACAATCACCCGAGCCATATCATCTTATTGTGATCAAAAAACCTCTCCTAACTCCCACCACTTTCCCCACTTACGTCTTATTGCTCACTAGACTACATCCCTAAAAACCTCATAACTCCTTCCCGATAATTCTACGAGGAAACCTATGAACAACGGACTCAAACTGGGGATGATCATCTTCGGCGTCATCATGCTCGCATGTTGTGGCGGATTCATGTTTCTGATCAGCCCTGTTTCCGCATCCGTCGGTAAAAAGGAAAGTGAAGCAAAATCGTTCGGCGACAACTACACCGCCCAAATTCTAAAAAAATATGATGCGGGCAACCTCCTTGCTCTCAGCACAAACGAATACAAATCACAATTCACCCAAGCTGAATTCCAAAAAGTCCTCAACGGAAACAAAAAAGCCCTCGGAGACTATGTTTCCGGCAAGGGCCGCGCCCAGATTTCTAGTTTCAAAAAAGAAAATGGCTCAGCAACAATTAAAGCCAAATACGAAAACCGGGCCACATTCCAAAATGGAAAAGCTCGAGTCCGAATAGATCTCGTTTACCAAGAAAAAAAATGGTACATCGAAATGTTTTCTATTGAACCAACTTAGACTTTAACTCGACACATTCTCAAAAAGTTCTCGATAATTGTCATCCCTTGCTCAGTCAAGATCGACTCAGGATGAAACTGAACCCCTTCAATTGGCAACGTTTCGTGCCGAATTCCTTGCACTTCGCCATCATCCAAGCTACGCGCCGTCACAACAAACCCACTGGGCAAACTCCCCTCATCGATCACCAAAGAATGATAACGAATCGCCGAAAACGGATTGGGCATCCCCGCAAATACTCCTTTCCCGTCATGTTCAACCAAGCTCGCTTTGCCATGCTTAATAGTTTTCGCTCGCCGTACCAATCCGCCTCCCAAATCCCCAATCGTCTGATGACCCAAACAGACACCAAACACTGGTACACCCTTGGCCCCGTAATGCCCTTCTAATGCCCGCTGACTCACACCTCGACAGATTCCCGACTCCTGAGGCGAGCACGGCCCCGGACTAGTCAGTATCCCATCAGGGTCAAGCGCGTCAATCTCCGCCAACGAAATTTCATTATTTCGCTTCACTACAACCTCTGCCCCCAACTGAGCCAAATACTGCACCAAGTTGTAAGTAAAGCTGTCGAAATTGTCGATCACCAAAATCACAATGACTATTGTGAACAATTCATCAAAAACGACCCTCAGCCAACCCAAAATCACTTATCTGGTCCGACTCAAGTCCCAAAATTCATAAAAACCCCGTCAAACAGTCCCAGGAACCCTCCAAACCTTAACAAACAGCTCCAAAACTGAACCTATCGCGTCGAACGGCGTCCTTGAGGAACGATTAATAGGGCAACAGAAAAAAGTGACCGACAGAAGTCACTGGCAGCGATGATCAAAAAAAGCAGTTCGATGAGC
>JBJXDW010000111.1:0-41207 GCA_046154445.1 Fimbriimonadaceae bacterium
CACATTTGAGCACGACGGTATTAAAGTTGTGATTGATGGGTTGAGCTTGCAGTATATGGAAGGCGCAACGGTTGACTATGTCGACGATATGATGGGCGGCGGGTTCAAGATAGAGAACCCGAATGCAACATCAAGTTGTGGTTGTGGTTCAAGCTTCAAGACCGAAGGCAGTGAAGGCGCACCCGAAGGTGGCTGTGGTAGCTGCGGTTGCGCGAGCTAAGTCGAATAAAAGGATAGAAAACAAATAAGTCGGTCGCTCGATTTGAGCGACCGACTTATTTGTTTTACTAGCAGACCGGGAAAGTCATTCCTAGCCAGTGAGCATTTCACCTTGGGCTTTGAAAACGCAGTGGACGTATTCGACCCATTCAATTCGTTCCATTGCAGTTGCCGGTGTCAATCGAAAACCGGTGCTGTAAAGGTCGGACTCTTCGATAGGCTTGCTGTGTAGCGATTCGGCATGCACTGCAATTGGACTTATGTTTCCTCTTCCTATTTCAAGCATGTACTTTGCACCTGCTTCAAATGGCGTTCGTGAGCGAACTTGGAGTCCGCCAAGACTAATATCGACAATGACGGATCGAGTTGATTCGGTATCGCCATCCTTTGTGAGGATAGCGTAGTCCATCAGTTCGAACCTTGCGTGTTTCCTTCGATCGGAAAGATTGTGTTCCATACTCATCTGTTTTTCCCGGAGATCCAGACAATCTGCTGTCTTATATATTTGGGTGAATGTTTGCAAATCATTAGAGTGGTTTTAGGCCGCTTTCCAGGGTTCTTGTTGAACTTGTTGATTGACGATGCCTCTTTGGTGAATGACTTGGCAGAACGTGATAAAGAGGTCGGAATCGATTTCGCCCTTTTCTGCAAGATCGTTCATTATGTTGAGGACATTGTCGAGGTCCATTCCTTTGCGGTAGGCACGGGTTGATGTCATTGCATCGAAGATGTCGGCAATTGCGGAAATCCTAACAAGCATAGGAATTTCGTCGCCTTTGAGTTGGTCGGGGTATCCGCGTCCATCAAGTCGCTCGTGGTGCCATCGGACGATTGGGATACATTCTCGGAACATTTCGATGTCGGAGATGATGTTGACCCCGTATTCTGGGTGCTTTTTGATAATGTCGTATTCTTCTTCGGTGAGTCGATCTGGCTTGGTAAGGATGGCATCTGGGATCCCGATTTTGCCAACGTCGTGGACAAGTGTGCCGAGTTCGAGAATTCTTTTTTCGTACGGGCCGAGGCCGATTGCTTCTCCCAGCCACATGCTGTATTGCATGACTCGCTCGGAGTGACCCGCAGTGTAGGGGTCTTTGGCTTCAACGGCTTTTACCAGGGCTTTGACAACGCTTTCGAGGTTGATTTCAAGTTCAGCAAGTGCGTTGGAAAGGAGTTGGTTTTTGTGTTCTACTTCACCGTAGGCTTCTTCAAGGGCGTGTTTTGCTTCAACCGCAGCGGAGAAGTCGACCGTGAACGCAAGCATTTTTCGGCAGACGCCGTCGTTGTCATAGACGGGGACTCCGCGCGTTTCGACATGGAGGGTCGGGGCGCCTATGCGCGAGATTCGGTATTGGGAACGAAATGGCTTTGAGACGTTTGCAGAGTTCGTGATCGTTGTCATGACCTCTATTCGGTCATCGGGATGGATTGATGCGCTGAGGGCATCTAGTGTGATATTTGTTTCTGTCTCACCAACTTGACTAATGAACTCACTGTTTGCAAAGGAAATTTTGCCGGCTTCGAGGACGAATAGACCGACTGGTAGGTTTTCGACAAGACTAGAGAGTTGGGACTGAATTGAATTTGAAGTAACGACAGTGTGGTCAATTCGGTTATCTTGGTGCGTTATATAGCGGAGCAGAATGATTGCGACGGCGCTTATGAGTAAGAAGCCGAAGAGTGCACGCGAAGTGGATTGGGTTTGTGCGTTTTCGAGTCGAGCGACTTCGCCGCTTAAGCTCCGAACTCTTGACTCTAATGTGGTTGTTGCTTTGTCAACGATTTCTGGATTCGATGTCAAACTTCCGACAGGTGAATTTAGTGAGACAATGGAATCGTACATTTGACCTTGCCTCATTTGGACAAAGAGTGGCTTGATGTCTTTTAGCTCTGATTCCGATGGCGGATTTCCTTTGCGGAACTCTTGGGAAATTGAGTTGGCTTTATGGATGACCGAGTGAAGTGACGCGAGTTCACCTGATTGATGAATAATTTGAAACTGCCTTGAGATTGCGAACCCAAGGTCAATGGAGATTGCGAGAATGATGATCGCGAGGGTTAGTTCGACAAAACTCTTACTAAATGGTGATTTGGTTGTTCTTTTGAGAGTTGTCAGACCTGACGTTACGGGCCCAGAGGTTAGCCAAGCAATTAGGAGAGACGCAACAATCAGTATTGTCAAGGTTATTTTGAATTGTAGTTGAAGGGATTCGCTTGGAACGTTTGTTTCTTTTGCGTCGGCATCGATCTGAACCACCGCAACTGTTTCTCCATTCGCGTCTAGGATTGGTGAATAAGCTGAGTACCAGTCTCCCCAGCGGTCACTATGGGGCGTAACAGAACCTATAGCGGTTTGTTCTGTGACAGCGCGTGTGAGGCCGGTTGGAATGTCGTCTGCGGGATCAAGAAGTTCCGATTTTGATCCTTTTTGACCGAGAGAACTTGCGTCTACGATATAGTGATATTGGGGGCCAATTGATTTGAGGACACTAATATGGGTTATGTGGGGGTTAGCGGTGACAATCTTATTGAGAATCTGTGATTGAGATTCAAATTCGGGTGACTTGATTTGGTCAGGTTGATTGAGGCTTTCGATTGCTTTTGGATCAATCTGAAGCGCGCTCATGGCAGCAATTGATTTCAGGTTTTCGGCAACTTGGTTGAAGTAGTTTTCCTTAGCACCCGTAAATAAGACATACGAACCACTAAAGCCTAGCACCATGAATCCGATGGCGAGGCTGAGAAATACAGTAAATCGTGAGACTGACTTTTGTTCCAATCGCGTTGTGTTCCCTTATCCTGGTAAATGTATTGGTTGAATAGGGAGTTAACACGAGGGTTGAGGTTTTTGTAGGTGAAAAATAAATAACCCTCTGGAGGTTTTCTCCAGAGGGTTATGGGATGTTTGGAACGATAACCGCTTACTTTTTGCTTGCGGTTTGGATCAATACGTGTCCGGTGTTCGGATCGTATTGAATATTGAGGTTGAGGGCTTGGGTCATGAAACTCAGCGGAACGATTGACCGGCCCTTTTCGATGAACGGAGCGGTTTCTAGGAAGACTGACTGTCCGTTGACTTTGGCTTCTGGGTTGCCAATTCTGAACCAGATGGTTTGTCCATCGGATTCGCCGTTCACTTCTTTGGTTTCGTGTGCCCACTTAACATCGCCGCCATAACTTTCGAGCAAGTGTCGGAAAGGTGAAAGTGGGATGCCATTAGTGATTCGCGGGGAAACATCAAAGTTGAGTTTTTCGCCGCCCAGGTAGATATCGAAATGATCAACATCGGGAAGACGTCGGCCCGGAGCAATGCTCAATGGCTTGAGGGATGCTGTGTCGGTTGGTGTCTTGTTTGGCTTTGTCGTATCGGTGCTTGTGTTGGTTGTAGTGTTCACCGCGACCAACTCACCCGGATTTGCCGGATCATTTGTAATTTTTACGTTGGCGGGCTTTTCACCGTTAACCGTAGCGGCTTGACCCTTTGTGGGGTTGATTGCTTGTGTGCCGGAGGCGGTACCTGAACCACCGTTTGCGGGCTTAGTTCCGCCAGAAGCGGTTACGTTTGCGTTCATTGGAACGGAAACTTTTGTGCCTTCGGGTTTAGTTGCATCGACGGGTTTTGTGGATACGACCGGGTCTTGTCGTTTGGTGCGTCCACCTGGGTTGTCAACGAAGATGCGAAGCTTTTCGGTTTTGAAAGATGCGCTTGCATCATCGACTACCCATGCTTGAACTTCGTGCCATCCGTTGGGAACGGTCATTGTGTCCCATCGGTACGTGTAGGGGGGGAAGTTTTTAAGAATTTTGAATTCGTCGTTGACGAAAAAGCTGACATAGACATTTTTGAGTTGGCTTTTGAAACCTACTTTGATATCGATGATTCCTTGGGTGGTGATGTCTGGCTTTGGTGAAACAAAGAAGACAGGGCCATCGCCTGATCGATCGATTTTGATGTCGCTGTTTTGAGTACCGAGCAGTTTTCCGCTGGCATCAAAGAGTCGAATTTCGACTTTGTTGTTTCCGCTTTCGAGGGCAGCAACATCGATGTCGAATGTTGTTTCGCCAGCATCGAATTGGTCGGAGACCTTTTTGGATGTCATGCTTTGACCGTTAATGCGAAGCTCGACCATTGCAGCCCGTGCTCCATCATATTTGACGGTGATTGTTTTGTTGTTGGCGGCGCGATCAATCATGATCGAGGCGTCAACAAAGCTTGCTTGAGCGGCGACGGCACTCATAATCAGTGCAGCGCAGACCAAGAGTTTGGATTTCATTCCGTTCCTCATATCCCGTTTTCCTTTGCCCTCGGCTTGCCGGGTGACGAGCCGCAGGTTCAATGATGCGCAGTAATCCCAGATTCACGCGTATCACTCCTACTATATCCGGTCCTTTTGATAGGATGCTCAGGTTTTTTTAACGGAATTGAACAATTTGACGGTAATAATAGATGCAGGCAATAGGCATGGAGCATAGATTTGCGGAGGTAGCGCTTGATTTTGAGCGACTCAACGATTGGCGAGCGGACGGGAATCGGTGCTCTTTTCGGGCGCATGAATGGAAAACTGGGGTTTGGGAGCATGAGATTCGGATGTTTGCTCCTGAGGGGCAAGTTGTTACGGGCGATACGATTTATCTGGAAGTAACCGGGGATGATGCAGGCTTTGTAGACGACGAATACGGTCAGGCGTTGGCGAATACTTTGAAGTTGCCGGTTGCCATGCTTTTCGGAATACCGAATCAGCCCTTGTTTGGAAACATGCGCGAGGATGATTTGATCGCGCATACCTTTGAGCAGTATGTTGATACTGGTGATCCTGAGTGGCCGCTTTTGATTCCGATGGTGCGCAGTGTGAGTTGTGCAATAGATGTTATTTCAGATTGGAGTTCGGCTCGGTTTAGGAAGTTTGTTGTTGGTGGGGCGAGTAAGCGTGCTTGGACGAGTTGGCTGATTGCTCAGGTTGATGATCCGCGGATTGTCGGGATCGTTCCGGTGGTTTATGACAACTTACATATGCAGTTGCAGATCATGAATCAGGAGCGGGTTTGGGGGAATATGAGTCCGATGCTTGAGGATTACACTCGGCGGCGATTGCACGACTTGTCTCATGTACCGGAGGGCCAGGCATTGATTAAGTTGGTTGATCCTTGGACGGGATTGCGGGTTCAGCGGGCACCGGCTCTGATTGTGAACGGCAGTAATGATCCATTTTGGACGGTGGATGCGGCCCGGGTTTATACGGCGGGATTGCCACAGGGATCCGCTTTGCAGATCGTGCCGAATATGGCACATGCGATTGGTCAGTGGGAGTATCGCCTTTCGACGGTTGCGGCATTTTGTGCGCGTTGTTCGGGGGTTGGGGTTTTTCCGACGGTTCAGTTCCAGCTTTTGGATGAGGAGCGGGGATTGCGGATACGGGGGAGTTCGAATATGCCTCCGGCGAAGATTCGGGTTTGGGGTGGGGTGAGTCCGAGTCGGGTGTTTTCGGAGTCGGAGTTTTTTGTTGATTTGCTCTCTGAGCCGGAGGTTTTTATTCCTCGTCGGGGTGGGCATAACCAGGCGGTTTGGATGGAGTTTGAGTTTGAGAGTGAGTTGGGTCCGGTTCGTTTGACGAGTCCGGCGGGGATTGTTCCTGCGTTGGGTTAGCGAGTTGTTAGTCTGTTCCAGTGAGTTTGTTTAATGCACTGGAGATGACCAATAGAATTCCAACCAATGAGGCAATAAAAAATATTGAGCCGATAAATATTGCACCTAGACCCCGCGTTTCTATATTGCCGTGCCACACTGCATTACGGGCACCGCGGGCTCCTACGAGGACACCGAGTGCGCATAAAAAGAGGCAACTGGCTAATCACGCGGACTCTCCAACAACCAAACTCTATGACCGGCGGCCTAACCGATTGGAGCTAGAGGAAATTGTAAGGATACGATTCTAGCTATAGACTCAATACTATTTGTCAAGAATACGTGTGTTTGTGCATTTGACCTTATATCTAGTTTTTATTACTCTTTTCGTGCATTAACTTCGGCATCTCTGACCAACAATATTCTTTCTGAATATAAAAAGGCTAGGCTTAACAAACCGACAATGCAAAGAATATTAAACATTGATCCAGCATCAATACTAAGCCCATAAGTCAGCAATAATGCCGAAAGTCCATGAAGTAGGTATGCGGGATTCCCTTTGAATTTGACAAAATAATTAAACAATAAACTTATAAAGGATAAACATATGATCGAAATACAGATTATGACCCAATCATGTTGCATCTCAGATTCTACCGGAATCCAATCTCGATGATTCCATACTTCCATGCAGGAAATAAACACAATTGCTGTTAAAATCGTTCTTAAAACTACTCTCCAATCCATATGGGTCTCCTAAGGTCCATTACAAATGGATCCAAATTGGCCAGCAATGAACCCAATAAGGCCACCAACCACAGGTTGGTTTGCAGGAGTTACACCATTAGGCTTGCCCAGGGCAGGTGCCCCACCTTTTTTCCAAGGGAGACCTTTTAAACCACCGCTAATTGTTCCACCAGCACATCCGCCAGCAGCTGACCACAACAATTGGCACAAGTCATCAGTTTGCAACTTACACTCGTTTCCGTCACACCAACGACCAGCTAAGACAGAGACCACTCCAGCTAGTGCTCCAATTATACACCCTAGTATAATTGCTAAGCCAAGTGTAGCTACTTTTACAGTAAGCGCAAGGGCAGAGAGAGCACCAACTAAGCATGCAAACCCTAGTTTGCACCCAAGATTAGGATCCACTTTCTTATGTGGAGGGCTAAAGGCATAAGCGATGAGTGAAAAAGTTACATCAACTAGACAGCCAGCGAGCGCAATAACAAGCAATCCTAAAAGCGGAGCAGCTAAACCGCTTGGGTCAGTAAATTCTGCTGGATTCCCATCTACATACTGATATGCCTTCTGCCAGGGCCAAAGCGGATCGACACTCCCCCACTGCCCACTAACACTCGAATACCACCTTGCTCTCACATAACTTGTTAGCATCGACCAGCCAGTGGCAAAATAACCCAAAGCTCCAATGAACGTAAATGGAGTCACATTCGAACCCGCATGCGTCACCTGACCATAAGGAGTATAAGTGTAAGTATCTGTAACAGATGTCGCATCAACTAAAAAGCTTGTATTCCCCATCTCATCATGAACATAAGTCCGCTGGACGCCGCCACGGTCTTCATGGCAGAGCATCCCACCAAAGTTCGTATATAAAACGCTTGCTGCCATCTTACTTCTCTTCCTTCAAATAATCCGCACCATCGAAGATCACCGTCGTTACTGCGCCAGCCGGTGTCAAAGTTAATCTCCGAAGCCCATCCGCACCATAAGTATACGTTGTACGGCTCAAATCTGGATGAACAATTGCTGTCATTTTGTTATCCTGGTCGTAGACCAACTGAGTCGTCACATGTGACCTGATCTCCGTTGTCAGATTCCCCTTCTGGTACGCTGTCAACGAGAATGTGCCCTATGCTTGTCTGTATCTCACTCAAAGCGCAACTGAAGAATATTAATACAATTAATCATATTTACTTACATCTGGAATATCATATTTTTTCCTATTTTCAGAAAAGCTGCGCATCAGTGTCGAATCACGTGTCTTTCCCAACTGCAAGCATTCCCACTTATTCAAGAAAGAGAATAACTTCATTCTTATAAAATAGTATGAAAAAAGCACCCAGCCAACAACCATGCAAGCAATAATAAAAAAAACACCGGAGCTATCTACTTGAAGCACGCGCCTTAAAAAGTCGCCTATTTGCGCTGAGAAAAAGATGAAAAGAATCCCAAGCATTGAAAGGATATCTATTCGCCTTATTATTATACACATTGCCTTATGCTTCTTAATTATATTCAGCAGGACGATCCCTCCCCAACAAGCAAGCCTATCAGAATTCCTCGCAACTCGTTCAGTGGATTCACAAGCCCAGAACCGGATGGGGTTATCTTTGCAGTTCCAGGTGCCCCAACTGGATGTATAGATGATCCCCAATTCCCCCCCTGGTAGTATCCGGGAACTGGCTCTGCAGCTGCACCAGCAATACCTCCCCCAAGACAAGCCACTGCGGCCCTAATTAATGAGTCAATCAGATTGCACAGAAATGGCTTCTCGTTATAAGTGCAGTCAGAGGACGGAATAAATACATCACATAACATCGATGCAATATCTGCAACGATACTTCCGAGGGCTGCCCCTATGCAACCAGCCCAAAAGGCGCCTATGCCAGTAGAGGTCATGTAAGCTGCAACCGCTAACCCAACAACTGCACCTAAGCATGCTCCCCCTGCTTCGCATATATTCTTTTTACCCTCATTACCGGAAAGATTCTTAGTACCATGACCGTCCAACAATGCCGAGGCAAAAGCCAATCCACATGTTTTTGCAACTTCCCATATTAAGCTGCCAATATTGTTCCCAGCATAACCACTTGGATCAATCCATGCCGAAGGCTTTCCTTCAACATATTGATACGCCTTCTGCCATGGCCAAATCGGATCAACACTCCCCCACTGCCCACTCACACTCGAATACCATCGTGCTCTCACATAACTTGTTAGCATCGACCAGCCAGAGGCAAAATATCCGAGTGCTCCAATAAACGTAAAGGGAGTTACATTCGAACCCGTATGCGTCACCTGGCCATAAGGAGAATAAGTGTAAGTATCCGTCACAGAAGTCGCATCAACTAAAAAGCTTGTGTTACCCATCTCATCATGAACATATGTGCGCTGAACGCCGCCACGGTCTTCATGGCAGAGCATTCCGCCAAAATTCGTATACAAAACGCTTGCTGCCATCTTATTTCTCTTCCTTCAAATAGTCCGCATTGCCAATGATCATCTATTGCTAAATATCCTTATGACTCCCAGGCACACTAAAAGAACAAACACGGATACAAACACTATAATTTTCACACCCATACTGTTAGACCATGAATCATTTTTAAATAAAAACGGGAAAATGAGAAGGCAAATTATAAAAGTGGAAAAATACAATATTAATCTCTCCGCATCCAAGAACACAACACTTTGGTTGGATGTGACGTGCTCCGCAAGGCCAAGTGTTACTAGTGCACTAGCAACTAAAATGGAAAGACCGAGTCCCTTCAAGAATACTCTCATTACCAGTCTCTCATCGTTCCTGGAGGAAAGAGTCCTGATCTTCCACGGAACTCATCACTGCAAATTGAACCTACCGAGGCACCAAATGCACCAGTAATCCATTTCAACAGCCCAGCTTGAAGGTCTGAGGCGTTTCCGGCAGCAAAACACCCAAATGCAAGTGACATCAACGCACTAATGAGCAAACACTGCCAAATCACTCTTGGACCGCACGGATTTGGAGGGGAGCAGAGAGCGGATGCAAGTGACGCCGCCAAACCACCGAGTGCTCCACCAAGACACTTCGCCCACCAGGGCCAAGTTGTTGCAATGAAACCAAGTATCGCTCCAGCAACGCACGAAATCACAGCACGGCAAGCTGAGACAGCATTTGATTGACCTTGTAGCTTCCCACCAATGAATCCAAATACTCCGCCGGCTAAGCAACCCAAAAATGCAGCTCCAATTTGTGGGGTATTACCGCTAGGATCAACTACCATCGCCGGATTCCCCCGGACATATCCATAGGCAGGTTCCATTGGCCAAATCGGATCGACACTCCCCCACTGCCCGCTCACGTTCGAATACCACCTCGCTCTCACATAACTTGTCAGCATCGACCAGCCAGTAGCAAAGTAACCCAATGCTCCAATAAACGTAAAAGGATTCACAATCGAACCCGCATGTGTCACCTGACCATAAGGAGTATAAGTGTAAGTATCTGTAACAGATGTCGCATCAACTAAAAAGCTTGTATTCCCCATCTCATCATGAACGTACGTGCGTTGAACACCTCCCCGGTCTTCATGAACCAGCATCCCACCAAAGTTCGTATACAAAACGCTTGCTGCCATTACATTAGTCTATCAAAAATTTGCTCATTGAATTCACTTAGTCGATTAAGAATTCTACTCCCAAGAGATAATTGAAGAAGCCATTCATGTTTTGCCGCCACATAAACTGGGTCGTCTCGACCCAATATCGCCTCTAAGCAAGATAGCGCATATTCACGAACTTCGATCTCAGTGTCTTGGGAGTTGACCAGTCGAATGAACTCAGAAGCATATTCACTGTCTGAAGCAGAAAGCAATATGATAGCATCGTCTATGAATTCTGTTACGGCCGGATCTAATTCAGACCAATTCTCGAATACAGCGAGAATGTATTCTGGTATAGATTCAGACATCGGCGGTAAAATCATATTTTAGTATCCACATTTCGGTTTTCATCCACTACTAGTGTCACTCCAACAGGCTGCACAGTATATCGCAAAAAAACATTCAATGCAAGATATGCATATCCTGCGAGTTTCAAATGATTCCCGGGTGTTGCCACCCGGGCCACGCAGGCTGAATAACTTAAATCGAGATTAACGGGTACCCATTTCGGCGGTGATGATGCTGGCGATTCCGCCTCGGACAGCGAAGTGGCCGATGACGCGCATCCAGCGGGGGTTGCAGGCGGCGGAGAGTTCGTCGAGGAGACGATTGGTGACGGCTTCGTAGAAGATTCCTTGGTCGCGGAAGGAGTGGTAGTAGTATTTGAGGGCTTTGAGTTCGATGCAAGTTTGGTCGGGGATGTATTCGAGTTCTATGGTGGCGAAATCCGGGAGTCCAGTTTTGGGGCAGACGGATGTGAATTCGGGGCAGGAATGGTGGATGGTGTAGTTGCGGTGGGGGGCGGGGTTGGGGAATGTTTCGAGGATTTCGGCGGACATGGTCTGGAGTTTACTTTTTAGAATCGTCAACCCATCCCTTAATCCCTCCTTCAGGAGTCTTGAGGCTCAATTCTTTGCTGTGCGATATTCGACATTATTTTAGGAGCGGGAGGGAATTACTTTTTTCATGAATGACTTGAAGTATTTTGATCACCCCACCCCTTCCCCTCCCCTGAAAGGGAGGGATGGCACGCATCACTTTTACAAAATGTTCCCGCTTGTGTATTAAGTTCAGGACAGGCACTTATTGACTGAACAGTAGAGGGGTATAAGTTTGGTTATGATTGCGGTTGTTTTTCCTGGGCAGGGTTCGCAGAAACCGGGGATGGGGCATGAGCTTTTTGAGCACAATACGTTTGCTCGTCAGGTATTTGATCAGGTTGAGAATGCGACGGGGATTAATGTTGCAGATCTTTGTTTTAATAGCGATGAGGAAAAACTGCGGCAAACGCAGAATGCACAGTTGGCACTTTATACGTGTAGTTTGGCGGCATTTTATGCGCTTCGCGATTGCTGTCCGGAGTTGAAAATTTCGGGCATGGCGGGGCACTCGGTCGGGGAATATGCAGCTTTGGCGGCGGCAGGCGCGGTGAGCTTGGAGACAGGTGCGAAATTGGTGCAAAAGCGGGGGGACATCATGGCTCGGGCAGGGGAGTTGCGTCCGGGGGCGATGGCGGCAGTTTTGGGCTTGGAGCGGGCAGATATTGAGTCGGCGCTGGCGGAAGTAAAAAACGGGGTAGCGGTGATTGCGAACGATAATTGTCCGGGTCAGCTCGTTATTAGCGGGGATCGAGATGCGATTGCCGAGGCGACGGGATTGCTGAATGAGCGAGGTGCTCGACGAGTCTTGCCGCTGAATGTGAGTGGAGCGTTTCATTCGCCGCTCATGGAAGACAGTGCGGAGGCGATGCGGACGGCGTTGGATCAGGTGAATTTTCACGGGGAAGCGACGCCGGTTTATAGTAATGTCACCACTGCGCCTGGGACGGATTGGCCAGATTTGCTAGAGCGGCAGCTGAAATCGCCGGTGCTTTGGACGGGCACGATGGAACGTATGATTTCGGATGGATTCGATACGTTCATTGAATGTGGGAGTGGGGAGGTTTTGATTGGCTTGCTGCGGCGAATTGATAAAGAGAAGCGAGGCTTGCGAGTAATGGATACGGCTACTTGTGATGAAACAAGTGCAGCTTTGGAGATGAACTGATGAATTTGGATATGACGGGCAAAGTAGTAGCAGTGACAGGCGCGAGTCGCGGGATTGGGGCGGCGATTGCAATGGCGTTTGCAGAGGCAGGTGCTTCGGTTGCTTGCATGGCGACGACTTTGGATAATGCGGCTCGGACGAAAAACACGATTTTGGAAAAAGGTGGGGTTGCGACGGCTCATGCCGTAAACGTTGCGGATGAAGCAAGTGTTGCAGAAGCATTTAAGGCGGCGGATACTGATTTGGGGCCAATCACTGTTTTGGTCAATAACGCCGGTGTGACCCGAGATGGGCTGATGATGCGCATGAAGGCGGATGATTGGGATACGGTTTTGGGCGTGAATTTGAAAGGGGCCTATTTTTGCACCCAGGCGGTTATGAAGGGGATGATGAAGGCGCGGACAGGACGGATAATTAATATTTCGAGTGTCATTGGATTGCACGGGGCTGCAGGTCAGGCGAACTATTCGGCGAGTAAGGCAGGATTGATTGGTTTGACGATGTCAACGGCGAAGGAATTGGGGTCTCGCGGGATTACATGCAATGCGGTTGCTCCCGGTTTTATTGAAACTGATATGACCAGCGAGTTGGGTGAGGAGTTTCGGTTGCATGTTGAGAAGACTGCGCCGGCGGGTCGCTTGGGGACTCCGGCGGACATTGCGAGTGTCGTTTTGTTTTTGGCGAGTAGTGAAGCGGGTTATGTTACGGGTCAGTGTTTGACGGTGGATGGCGGGTTGTTCCTGTAGGTAAGGGCCAGCCCACTGCCTTCATAGGCTATAAATGTTTTAAAGAGATTGCAGCGAGATTCCTGCCTTCGCAGGAATGACAGTCAATAATAAGTATTTAAGTGATCGGGCCGTTTTCAAATCATTTTTTCGAGCGTATTGAGATTGCGGTTGGTTGTGGTGGACTTGAATTTTGGTTTGCCAAGAAATTTGCCGAATGAGCTGGTGACGGTGATTCCTCGTGGGACTTGCCAATAGATGACGTTTTTGCCGGATGCGACTTTTTCGTCGGGCTGGATATTGGTTTGAGCGAATTTGAGTAGTTCGGATTGAATTTTGGGGTCGGACCAGAGGATGGCGTAGCGGTGGGTATTTGGTGGAGATTCGAGCCAGGGGTAATTTTTTACGATCTCCTCTAGTTCTGGTTGGGTGTAGACGAGGACAAAAGCTTTGTAGTTGAACTGGGCGGAGAGGGCTTTTTCGGTGAAGGTTTTTATGGTCTCGGCGGATTTGTCTGATTCGCAGGTGACGTTGCCGGTTTGGAGATAGGTTTTGACGTTGGTGAGTTCGGCTTCTTGGAGGCAGGATTTGAGTTCTGACATTGCGATTCGGACACCTCCGACATTAATGCCCCTGAGAAAAATCACAAATTTTGTCATTGAGTCTAGTTTGATTGGTTTTTTAGGTCAAAAATTGCTAAGTTGTGAGGCGAATGGGGGTAAGCCCCAGCAACTCGCTTTAGGTTTTGGGAGTAATATAGCACGGGGCAGGAATTGCCCCATTTGTAAGGAAACTTGAGAAATGGCAGAAGTTTTTGATCGCGTCCGAAAGGTTATTTGCGAACAGTTGAGCGTAACGGAGGGCGAAGTCAGTGAGGACAAGCGCTTTCAGGAAGATTTGAATGCAGATTCGCTTGACGTTGTTGAGCTGATCATGGCATTGGAAGAAGAGTTCGGGATTGAAATTCCGGATGATGATGTTGCGAACATGAAGTCGGTTGGCGACGTCAGTGGCTACATCGAAGGCAAGGTCTGATTTAGCCTTTCAGTAGGTTCGTTCTAGGAACATGGGTTTTCCTCCTGAGCCGTCTGGTCGAGTTGTGATAACCGGAATGGGGGCAATTACGCCCCTTGGTTGCACGATTGATTCTTTTTGGCCTCGCATGTTGGCGGGGGAAAGTGGAATTGGTCCGATCACACAGATGGACGTGACGGAGTATCCGACGACAATTGCGGGTGAGGCGATGGATTTTGATCCAGAGCTTTATTTAGATAAACGGGAGGCTCGGCGAGTTGACCGCTTTATTGCATTTGCGGCTGGTGCGACGGCACAGGCTTTAGAGGATTCCCAGTTTCCGACAGACGATGAAGAACTTAAGCTCGAAACGGGTTGTTTGATTGGTTCGGGGATTGGGGGGCTGATCATGATGAGTGATCAGACTAAGCGACTATGGGAAAGTGGCCCAAGTCGGGTTTCGCCATTCTTGGTTCCTTATATGATCCCGGATATGGCGAGCGGTTATACATCGATTTTGCACGGTTTTAAGGGGCCGAATACTTGCGTTGTCACGGCTTGCGCGACGGGTGTTAATGCGATTGGCGATGCTTATCACATCATCAAGCGTGGCGATGCGGTTGCGATGATGGCGGGTGGAACGGAAGCTCCGATTTCTCCGATTGGCTTGAGCGGTTTTTGTGCGGCTCGGGCGATGACGACAAATAATGAGGCGGGAGCGAAAGCCAGCCGGCCGTTTGATTTGAATCGTGATGGGTTCGTGATGGGTGAAGGCGCAGGGGTTATGGTTTTAGAAGACTATGCCTTTGCAAAAGCTCGGGGAGCACAGATTTTAGGTGAAATTGTCGGATATGGCATGAGCGGCGACGCGCATCATATAACGATGCCTGATCCTGATGGTGATGGAGCGCGGCGAAGTATGTTGAAGGCTTTGAAGAGTGCGGGATTGAAGCCAGAAGATATTGGCTACATCAATGCTCACGGAACTTCGACTCCTTATAACGATAAGTTTGAGACGATTGGAATTAAGCGTGCCTTTGGCGACTATGCTTATAAGATTCCGATTAGTAGCACAAAAAGTTCGATTGGTCACTTGCTTGGAGCGGCAGGGGCGGTTGAAAGCGTGATTTGTGTGAAGGCTTTGCTTGATGGCAAATTGCCTCCGACGATTAATTTCGAAACCCCTGATCCAGACTGTGATTTGGATATTATTCCGAATGTGGCGCGGGATGCGGACGTTGAATATGCGATGACGAATTCATTTGGCTTTGGGGGCCACAACGGGACGCTCATTTTCAAGAAGACAGTGGAGTAAGAATGAGTCGGTCGCTCGATGAGGCGATTCAGGCGTTTTTGGATCAAATGGGGGCACGTGGGAGTGCGCATACCGTTCGGAGTTATGGGGCGGATTTGGCTCAGCTTGCGATGATTACCGATGGGGTTTTTGATTTGTCGGAAGCTGTGCTGCGGCGGTTTTTGCGTGAATATGGGAAGACTCCGATTACTCGGGCGCGAAAGTTGAGTTGTTTACGGAGTTTTATCAAATTTTGCCGGAGTGCGGGATGGATTGAGTCTGATCCGACTGAGGGTTTTGAGGCACCTTATCGGCGGCGTGATTTGCCGAAGAGTTTGAGCCAGATGCAGGCGGAAGGGCTGCTGGATGGAGAGGTGAAATCAAAAACTCCGAAGCGGGATCGAGCGATGTTGGAGATGGCCTACGCGACGGGGATGCGGGCGAGCGAAATTGTTGGGGTGGATTTAGGGGATTTGGATTTGAAGAGTGGGCAGCTTGTGGTTTTGGGGAAAGGGAACAAGGAGCGGGTTGTTTTGTTTGGGGAGGCTTGTGCGGGGGCTTTAAGGGAGTTTATTGATGGCGAACGGGTGGTAGCAGTGGGATCGGACGCTTTGTTTACCAATACAGATGGGGGTCGATTAACGACCCGGACTTTGCAGAATGTTGTTCGTCGTTGGGCGGTGCAGTTGGGTTTGCCGGCGGATGTGAGTCCGCATACTTTGCGCCATAGCTTTGCGACGCACTTGTTGGATGGAGGGGCGGATTTGAAATCAGTTCAGCAATTGTTGGGGCATGAGAATTTGGCGACGACTCAGATTTATACTCATGTGAGTATTGATCGGCTGAGAGATTCGGTTGCGAAGGCGCATCCTCGGGGTCGCACGGAAAAAACCTAAATCCCAATTGCATAAGAAGTTAGATTCGGAAATAGTTTCAGATGTAGGGTGCCCCTCCCTTAAACCCTCCCCTTCGGGGAGGGAAACAGAAAGACAACTTTTCTATCTATTTTGCGCAGGCGGCTTCAGGGGCAAGGAGATTGAACCCGAGGAGTCCATCTTGGACGTTGACTAGGTCACGGTGTCCGAGGTGTTCGAGGACGGAGATTGCGACGGGTGACCTCGCTCCGCCTTGACAATGTACAAACGTTCTTTGGTTGAAAGGAACCTTGTCTTTGTTCTTGCGAAGATATCCCATGGGGATATGTGTGCTTTTCGGATGGCTGTGGAGGACATGTTCACCAAGTCCTCGAATATCGAGGAGATGCCCATCTGCGACATTGATTGTTCCGGCGGGGATACTTGGGGTGGAGGTGAGTTTCTCGAAAGACGGGAGTGACTTTTCTGAATAGTAGCCAACCACTTGGTCGAGGCCGATTTGTCGCAGATATTTGACGGCTTGCTGGGCATCCTGTTCGTTGATCGCGATAAGAACGATGGGTTCATCGTAGGGCACTAACCAGCCTGCCCATGTTGTGAATCCTTGGAGAGCGACGGGGGCATGGAGCGATCCAGTGATGTGTTCGCCTAAGTAATTGATGCTTGGTCGGACATCGAGAATGATCGTGTTTTTTGCTTGTGCGGGATCAGTGAGTTGTGTTGCTTGCAATCGAGTTTTAACACTTGCGAACTTTTGCTTGTTGCGGGATTTCATTTGCGCGAAATAAGCAGGCGGCTCGGGTTGTCCGGCGAGAACGTCTTTGACGAAGTCACTTTCAACCTTATGGCGGAGTCCCCAGTTGGTAAGTTTTTCGTATCCGAGTGAGGAGACCGGTGAACCACCGAGTGATTTTCCGCATGCTGATCCGGCACCATGGGCGGGCCAGAGGAGGATTGAATCAGGCAGGGTTTTAAATTTTTGAAGTGTTTGGAAGAGGATTCGGGCGCCAGGCTCGGCAGTGCCAATGATTCCTGCGGCTTCCTCCAAAAGGTCAGGTCTGCCGACATCGCCGACGAATATAAGGTCTCCGGTAAAGGCAGCTACAGGTTCTGGTGAAGTTGCTTCATCGGTGAGAATGTGCGTGATGTGTTCAGGTGTGTGGCCCGGTGTGTGCCAAGTGTCGAATCGGAGCGATCCGATTCTGAAAGTGTCGCCATCTTTGAGGAGAGTGGCTTTGATGGTCGATTCGTATTTCCAGTCGTCATCGCCTTCGTCGGAAACGAGGAGCTCAGCACCGGTGATCTCGGCGAGTTCCTGTGACCCGCTGAGATAGTCAGCGTGGATGTGTGTTTCGGTTACTTTGGTGATTCGAAGCCCTTGAGATTGGGCGGCCTCGATGTATTGATTGAGATCGCGGTTAGGATCTATGATGCAGGCTTCGCCGGCGCCGGGACAACCGACTAGGTAGCTGGCATGGGCGAGTTTTTCGTCGTAGAATCTCTTGAGTATCATAATGGTTTTACCTCTTGGTTGAGAGGAGTTGGGCAGGCGGCGGGTTTGTTCCATGGAAGTTTCGCAAGGACAAATGCCATGCCGCAGATGTCGGTGAGTCCGGCGAATGTGAGACCAGCGCCAACGAAGGCAGAGAGGCCAAACCAGCCGGGATGGACGAGGAATCCGAGAGTTACCCCGATGAGAACCATGACTCCTGCACCGAGTCGAACTTGGCGATCGAGAGACCATCGAGTTTGCGTGCTTGAGACGATCGATCGTTTTGCTTCTAGCCAGCCGACGGTTCCGCCTTCGAGGACTCTGAGTTTCGGGTGATGGGCCTGGATGAGCTCGCATGTCATTCCAGCACGTCGTCCGGATTGGCAGACGAGGACAACTTCTTCTTCATGAAGATCGGCGAGTCGAGACTCGATTTGATCCATCGGGATGTTGATTGCGCCGGGAATGTGACCTGCGGCGAATTCGCCCGGGTTGCGCACGTCTATCAGTTGTGGTTTGATTGGTTCCGCTTGGAGTTCATCTAATTGTTTGAGTGTGATATTCATTTCGTTCGTTGTTAAGGGAGAGTCGGATAGCTTGGCTGAGGATTCTTGATTTTAGGACTTTTTGAGAATGAGTTCTTGAACGAGCATGAAAATGCCAGTTGATAGCACGAAATATCCGAACGCAGGCTTGAGTTTTGCAGGGTTGACCTTCGATTTGATTCGTGATCCGGTGAAAAGGCCGACGATGGCGACGGCAGTAAGAGCGAGAGCGAATCCCCAATTGAAAGTTGCGCTACCTATGGCACCAGTAAATCCGATCAGTGATTGGGCGGAAATAATGGCAAGGGACGTTGGGATTGCGATGGTCATCGGGAGGCCAAGAGTTTGGTTGAGGGCGGGGACGATGAGAAATCCGCCTCCAGCACCCAGGTATCCGGCGGCGATACCGACGGTGAGTCCGAGGGCGGTGGTTTTTGCAATGCGTTTGGTTTGAGCCGACTCACTCGACTCACCCGGTTCTCTCCCTTCTCCTGAGGTGATCGATTCATTCATATTTATAACCTTTTCTGAATCAAGGGGGCGATTTTTTGAAGTTGCCAAGGGTTTGATCATGCGATAACTTACGACTAGCATGAGTGCGGCGAAGAGAACGAGTAGGAATGTGTCTTTTGTAAGTGGGCCGATGACGGTTGGAGTCATTGGAACGAGAACTTTGCGTGCAATAAAGGCACCAATAGAACTGGGAATTGCGAATGAAAGTGCAGTTTTTCCTTGAACGGTTTTATAGTCGCCGGTGATGAATAATCCAATTCCGGCGGCCAGTCCAACGACAAGGAGTGATAATCCAGTAGCGTGTTCGGCCGTGTTAAGGAATAAGTAGACGAGGACGGGGACGATGAGAATTGATCCGCCGCCACCGAGGAGACCGAGGACAAAGCCGACAGCAAATGTTGCAATCCAGCCAATGATTGGGAGCATGTCAAGAGAGAGTCCTCCTTTCGACAATTGGATTTTTTGGGGACTAGCTACTCGATGATGCCGGCTTCTTGGCCGAAATCAAAGTCGGGGCGGAAGAGATAGCTGTGGCACTGTTTTGAATCTGACCATCGGCTGACTGGCTGGTTCGTTCCTGCGTAGTTTGCAAATGGATCTTTTAATCGGTCGGTGTTCCCGGTTGTATTGACGCCCAGCTTGACCCATTTTGCGTGGGAGTCGGCGTAAGTGAAGATTATTCCTCCTGCATGGAGATCGTATCCTAGGTTGCGAGAATTGAGGCTCAGGAAGCTCGTATTACCGTTGCCGCTATTGATGGGGCAACCGGCGACGGGCGGCTTATAGACGCAGGGTTGGGTCGTATCGTAGCAAAACATAGGGGGATTAGCGAAAGCCCATCCGGTGAGGGCGGCTCGGCCGCGCCCGTTCCAGAGAACAGGAAGTTGTGATGGAGCGGTGATAGAAGTGTGGTTGTAGCCGTTGAGGTTGCCGTTGTATGTGTAACTGATATTAGGAGCGCTTGTTGGCGGTGTGAATCCGGGAAAGGGTGCAGATGTAGTAATGACGGGAACGCTATTTGAATCGTAGAGGAGCTGGTCGTTCTTATAGTAGGGGTAGGTGTTGGTTGCCCAGGAGCTTTCGTAGGCAGCTCGTTGGAGGTTGTTTGCGGGAACAAACCACTTTCCGGCAGGGTTGAGAATTCCGTGGTTGTATCTGGTGGGGCTTGTTGGATTAGGAGCGTAGGTTATAGGCATGACATCATCGTAGTCACTGAGATAGATATGCATTGAGGTTGCCGCTTGCTTGAGGTTGCTGACACTTGTGATTTTTTTCGCGGCGGCTTTTGCTTGCGAGAACACTGGGAACAGGATGGCGGCAAGGATTGCGATAATTGCAATGACGACCAAGAGTTCGATGAGAGTAAATGCGCGGATCTTCATTTTAAGGATTCTGTGATTCCGTGGGTAGCTCCAAAAAGCTACTTCACTTACTATAACTCGTTCAGGTCTTTATGGCGTTGGAATTTGGGATTTTTGGCATAGAATGTGGAAATGCGTGGTTTGTTTTCGTTGCTTGCGGGACTGATGATTTTTTCCTCATCATTTGCGGATTCGGTTGATGATTATGTTCAAGAGAAGATGGCCTCTGACCATTTGCCAGGGGTTGTTTTTGCGGTAGTTGATCCTTCAGGCAACGCATCTTATCGTGAATATGGCGTTGCGAATCGACTGACGGGCGAAAAATTCACGAAAAAGAGTGTTCATCGGATTGCAAGTTTGAGTAAGCAAATGTGCAGTTATGTGCTTTTGAATTTGGAGAAAGAAGGGAAGTTGAGCTTGGATGATGAGATTTTAAAGTGGTATCCGAAGGGGCCGGAAACTTGGAAAGGGATCACGATACGTCATATGATGAGTCATTGCAGTGGGATTCCTGATCCGAATGACTTTAACTACGAGAAGGAGTATTCGGTCGATGAATATGTTGCGATGCTGGGCAAGAGTCCACTCGACAATCCGCCGGGAAGTAAGTTTAAGTACAGCAATTACGCGTACGGATTGCTTGGTGACTTGGCGGGTAAGGCAGGCGGTTCGACACTGCATGAGTTAGCGAAGAAGTACATTTTCGGCCCGCTTGGGATGGATCGCACAGGCTATTACTTGAAGGGCGAAAAGTATTCGGATGAAGTTTTTGCTTACTACTGGGAGAAAGGGAAATATGTTGATGCGTTACGAGTAAGGCCAGTGATGTTTAGTGGTAGCGGGGGTGTCCATTCGACTTTGACTGACATGGTGAAGTATGAACTAGCATTGCGTTCGGGGAAATTGGATCGTGCACTGTTAGATCAGCAATGGACACCCCATTTTCCGAAGTTGGGGATTTATGGCTATGGTTGGTATGCGGATCAAGGATCTTTGCGCCATACCGGAACAACATTTGGATTTACTTCAGCTTATTATCGTGAGCGCCCAGATGGCTGGTCGATCATATTATTCAGAAATTCAAATACTGGGAGCCAGATGGATATGGCGACAGACGTTTTGAAGCTATGGCGGGCCCAGATATCTTAACAGTCTAGACAGGCATCGAGCTCGTAGCGAATTTTTTCTCGAGCGCGGTGGATGCGTGACTTGAGGGCGGGGAGTGAGATGCCGAGTTGATTGGCGGCTTCTTGTCCGCTGAGACCTTTTAGGTCGCGGAGTTCGAAGGCGGCGCGTTCTTCAGGATTGAGAACGTCGAGGGCGCTGTGTACACGCTCGACAAGACCATCTTGATCGAAATCATGATTGTCGGTTGGAGCGGCAAATTGATCAAAGAGTTCAACGATGGGAAGGAGAGCCTCTTTTTTCTTTACCCTTCTGCAAACTCGACGTCCGATGATTGCGAGCCAGGCTTGGAATCGTTCTTTGTCTTCGAGTGATTCGTAGTATTTGTAGGCCTTCAGCATGGCTTCAACGAGGGTGTCTTCGGCGTCTTCTTGGTTACCGCAGGCTCGAAGCAGTTGCCGATAGACGTTATCTTTGTGTTCGTTCAGGAGTTTTTCAAACTGTTCGTTCGGATTCTGGGTCGTGCTCATTGATTGTTGATTGGGCTTGATTTTGTCCTAAAAATCCTTGGATTTGTTCTGGCGTGAGAATTACGATGTTTGGGTGAGCAAATTTTTGAAATGTTTCGTTATCGGCTTCGCTCAGTGTGCCGTCGGCGTTGAATTCATCGAGGAGTTTTGTCAGCACTTTTGATGGAGAAGGGTGGGAATTGTAGACATCAACCCAAAGTCCAGGTTCTTTGTGTTCTGTTCGATAGGCGACTGCGGCGATATAAAGTTCATCCAATGATTGGTGGTCGGATTCGGTGCTCCAGACTCCATTGCGGCAGGTGTGGCCGATTTCGGTGAGTTTTGTTATTGCTTCTTCCATCGGGATGACGTGTTTACATCGGAAGAGAATGTTATCGTTTTGGTCGATTGTTGTGAGAGTTGTGTAGCGTCCGTCACGGGCGAGATAAATCGTTGCACCGTCTGGCCACCGGTTCTGCAATTCGGCAAGGAAGCCTGTCCAGTCGGTGAGAAGTTGCATTAGTGTTATTATGGCTGGGGATGGATAACAGCTTTTTCTGAAGTGGGTCGGGAGATGAGTTTCCAAGTTACACCGAATTGGTCGACGGTGCATGTTCGACCCTCAAAGAATTCAGTCAGCGCGTTTGGATTGGGGCATGATTCGGGATCGACAAAGAACGCGGGTCCGTGGGGGAGTCCAGGTTCGATAATGAGGCGGATTTGATTTGAATCGATTGTCCAGCCGGAGGGAGTTTTGGTGGCGGATTCTTCGAAGACATCGGCATAGAACTGAGCGGCGCGTTGGGTTTCGTGGAGGTGGAGGGCGATTTTGGCGGGGACTGCGGGATGAGTTGTTGGGAGAGATGGCCATTCGGATTCTGGTGCCGATTGATAAACGTTCCAGGCGATTCCGAAAGGGTCAGTGACGAGGTTGAGTTTGCCGGGGCCGTGCCAGACTTGCTCTTCGAATCCGTTGGCTCTTAAGAGGGGTCGGGCGGTTGTGAGGTCTTCAGTCAGAAGTTCGAGGATAGGGGGTTGCCTTGGGCCGGGGTCAATGAAGAAGTCAAGTTTTCCGGCAGAAAGTTTGAGACCGTCATGGCTGGGCGATTGAGCCATTCCGAAGAGTTCGGAATAGAATTTCACCGCCTCATCAGGTTGGAGAGTGGTCAATCCGATGCATTCGCTGAGTTCGAAAGCCATTAGTTAAGATGATATCCAATTAGCACACCAGGTAAAACGGTATTTGGAGAAGACCACTTTGTCAGAGACGATAGACACACTACTTCACGAAGATCGAAAATTTGCGCCGAGCGCAGAATTTGTTGCCCAAGCGAACGCGAATGATGCGGCGATTTATGAAACAGCAGACGCCGATTGGCAAGGGTGGTGGTTGAGTTGGGCAGAGAAGTTAGATTGGTTTAAGAAGTGGGATACGGTTTGTGAATGGGAGAAACCGTTTGCAAAGTGGTTTGTAGGTGGGAAGTTGAACGCATGCTTCAATGCGGTTGATCGCCACGTATTGGCGGGTCGGGGTGATCGAATGGCGTGGATTGCAGAAGGTGAGCCGGGAGATGTTCGGGTTTTCACGTATGCGGATGTGATGACGGAGGTTCAGCGACTTGCGAACGCCTTAAAAGAGTTAGGGATAAAGAAGGGTGATCGGGTTTGTATTTATTTGGGACAGGGGCCAGAGCTTTGTTTGTCGATGCTGGCTTGTGCGCGAATTGGAGCGGCGCATTCGGTGATTTTTGGCGGATTTAGTGCACAGTCTATTGCGGAACGGGTTAATGATGCTGGAGCGAAATTGATCATTACGGCGGATGGACTTTGGCGGCGCGGGAAGGTCATTGCACTTAAGAAAGTAGTTGACGACGCTTTGGAGATGGGGTGCCCGACGATTGAGCATGTTTTGGTTCATGAGCGGGTCGGGGTTGTTGGGAATGTAACCAATGGTTTGGCGGCTCCAGAATATGATCGTGGATTGATTGAAAAGGGTCGGGATGTTTGGTGGGATGAAATTGTTGATCGTCAGATTGCTGATTGTCCTTGTGAAGAGATGGATAGTGAGGATCTGCTTTACATTCTATATACGAGTGGATCAACGGGTAAGCCGAAAGGGATTATGCACTCAACGGGTGGCTATATGGTTGGAACTCTGGCGACCTCGAAATTGGTGTTTGACCTCAAGGATTCAGATACTTACTGGTGTACGGCGGATTGTGGATGGGTGACTGGCCACAGCTATGTTGTTTACGGGCCGATGGCGAATTGCGTGACTCAAGTTCTCTATGAAGGGGCGCCGGATACACCGGAAAAGGATCGTTTCTGGAAAATTATTGAACAGCATAGAGTGACGATTTTGTATACGGCTCCGACGGCGATTCGGACATTTATGAAGTGGGGCGAACAGTATCCAGGCGGGTGCGATTTGAGTTCATTGCGGCTTTTGGGCTCAGTTGGTGAGCCGATTAATCCGGAGGCATGGATGTGGTACCACCGCGTGATTGGTGGGGAACGATGCCCGATTGTTGATACGTGGTGGCAGACAGAGACGGGGGCGATTATGATCACCCCATTGCCAGGGATTGTTGAGACAAAACCTGGGAGTGCGACCAGGACATTTCCGGGAATTGATGCAACCATTTATAACGAGGAAGGTCGGGATATGGTGAAAGAGCACGGTTTGCCTGTTGGTGGATTTTTGGTTCTGCGGCGTCCTTGGCCGAGCATGTTGCGAGGGATATGGGGCGATCCGGAGCGGTATCAGCAGACCTATTGGAGCAAGTTTTCGGATGCTTACTTTGCAGGTGACGGGGCAAAGATGGATGAAGATGGCTTCTTCTGGTTGCTTGGTCGGGTTGACGACATTATGTTGGTGAGTGGGCATAACATTTCGACGATGGAAGTTGAGAGTGCATTAGTTGACCACCACGCCGTAGCGGAAAGTGCAGTGATTGGCAAGACTCATGATGTAAAGGGACAGTCAGTGGCGGCGTTTGTGATTTTAAAGGGCGATGTTGAGGCATCGGATTCTTTGAAGCAGGAGTTACGGGCGCACGTTACTGAGAAAATCGGGGCACTGGCGCGGCCCGATGATTTGTTCTTTACGTCTGAACTTCCGAAGACGAGGAGCGGGAAGATAATGCGGCGGTTACTGAGGGATATTGCTGAAGGTCGATTGCTTGGTGACGTGACGACTTTGGCGGATCCGGGGGTGGTTTCTTCGCTAAAGGGGCAGTACGAGGATAAGGAAGGCTAAGGGGAAAATCCTGGGCTGAATACGGGGCCTTGTTCTTGCGACTTGCGGAACAAGAACCGTATGCGAGGGACACAAATTCTTGCGGGGCTGGCGATGATGGCAATAATGGGCGCCATCACGAGTTATCCGGTAAATGCGACGGCGGCACCACAATTGGCGGTTGCGGCTACTGGTGTTGGTATTGCGCCTCAAATCAATAATGGGTTTGTTTCGGGTGGTCGTCGGGCCATTGAAACGGCGAAAGGTGATAAAGCCAAAGCCGATGCCAAAGTCAAAGAAACGAACAGTCTGATGGACGACGACGCGGCGAACAAACCAAATCTGAGTGGTTTGGCGGGCAAAGTTTATTCTGCAGCGGAGATTATTGAAGGCGTTAAGAGAGATGGAGCCAAGAAATATGAAGGCACTTTGGTCAAAGCAGATGGCGTTGTATTGAAAGTACTCTCGAAGCCAGATTCTACGCTTGTCTATGTTGGAGCTCCGAAAAATGCGGATAAGTCCCCTATTTTCGCGTTCCGAATGCCTCCGAATAAGCAGTTTGAGGAAGGATCGCGAGTTTCGCTTGAAGGTAAATTTCTTACTCGCATGACAGTGGAAGGGATGCCAAATGATGTTTATTTGGTGAACGCCACGGGCTTTAATGGAGCTGCTCCTACTGCTGATCCGGCGAAGCCGAGATTGCCCTATGACGGTTGGAAATTTGTTGGTTCGGTTGAGACTGAAGATGGAGCGACAGGAGTTTTTGTTAAAGAAGACAAAACTCTCTATGCCCAGTCGGGTGACAAACTGAGTGAAGACGTGAAAGTCGTTAGTTTGAAAGCTGGATCGGCGACCTTGAAAGATGGCGAGACGAAATCTGTTGTTTCTCCTTGGTAGTTGCCATATAAGGCAGTGAAAAATGCGGGGCCAGAGGAATATCACCTGGCCCTGTTTTTATTGATTGGACTTTTGAAAGTGTTTTGATGTTTCTGTTGGCGAATGGCGGGAGTTATCATCATCACAGTACTCATCTTCAAGACTTGCTCTCTCTTTTGGTCATAAAAGTTTGAGTACCTTTTGAGGTTTTTGGCATCAATTCTGCGTTGTAAATGTCAGTTGATAGTGTTCGGCAAACGGAGAACTCAGAGAGTCAATGGCGACTGTTTGGGTTCGAACGTGAGAACTCGATCCCACTACCGACAGTGAATAGACAAGCGGCGGATTGTTCACCGCCGCTTTGTCGTTTCTGCTATTAGCTTTTTAGCAGCTACAGCAGTTGCAGGTGCATTCTCCGCCGGAGAAGCATCCACAGTTGTTTTCTTCGGTGCACTTGCATTCGCATGTGCAAGGGTCGCAAGTGCAGTTGCTATTGCAGCAACATGATTTTTCTTGTGTTTCGCTCATTAATTTTTCCTAAAAGTTCTGTCGTGGCCCGGATTTGGGCAGAGTTCATTGTTGCTTTCAGGAGTGAGGTGGGCCACGGGGGTTGTGGTTTTTGGTAGGAAGTTCTTTGTAATGTTTCGGCTTAGAAAGCTGTTTGGTTGGTTCTTGGAAATTTGGGGTGGGCGGTTTTTGGGGGAGAGTTTGGGGGTTATTTTGCTCGGATTCTTTGCTTTGGCAACAGGTGCAGGATGGGCCGCAGGTGCATGCGGTGCAGAAGCAGTGAGGATTACTGCACGCTTGTTGAGGGATGGGTTGGGCAAGGGTGGGGGTGACAATCGCGAGGATTGTGCAGGTGGCGGCGATTCTTTTCGCGAGCTGGGCGGCGAGTTTGATCACTTTTTGTTGTTGACCACCTTTATTCTAGGTCAATTTTTGGTGGAAAGTGGGACTAGGCCGGTTTATGGAGACTCTTATTTTGCCGGGTTGCCGAGGTTGATGAATGTTCCTGACCGAGATGGTTTTCCGGTGCTTGGGTTAATTTGGCTCGTTCCTTCATAGATTGAGAGGGTGAAATCGACTTTGAAGACTGGGTTTGATTTCAGGTATTCGTCAGCCTCTGCGGGAGACTTGAGTCCCATTGATTCCGGGAAGTTTCTGATTTGGTTTTCAATAAGATCCTGGGCAAACTTTGGAAGTTTATCGAATTTGGCTCCTTCTTTAGGGATTTCTGACAATTCGTTCGCATACTCACTC
Organism: Fimbriimonadaceae bacterium; assembly: GCA_046154445.1. Classification (GTDB taxonomy): domain Bacteria; phylum Armatimonadota; class Fimbriimonadia; order Fimbriimonadales; family Fimbriimonadaceae; genus UphvI-Ar2. Next base: position 27,104 of record JBJXDW010000111.1, read on the forward strand.
ATCAGTCGATCGACGAGTCGGGCATGATATTGTGCGTATTCGTTGTGGAGGGTGGCAACTTTTTCGCTCGCCTGCTTGAGGGCATTTGAAACGGCAATTAACGAATCGACTGCTTCGTATTGCTGCCTACGTCTAGTGATGAGAGGCTTGATAACGTAATCAAGCTTTGCAAATTCCGAAAATGCGATAAAGAAGGAATTACGAGGAGGCGCAGGCATTGACTTTTGTTCATCGGGAGTTGCTTGCTTGATGAGAGGGTGCGCAACATCTCTTAATTTGAGGCCAATTGGGGTGGTTATGGGGTTTTTGAGCGGATCAGTTGGGGATTTGAAACTCATTTGCAGAGCGATACCATAGCAGTTATCTTCCGGCTTGGCATCAGATTTTAGTCGTGGCGAGACGCTTTCGAAGACTTGCTTGAACTGCTTGCCGATTTCTGATCCATAGGCAAATGTCGAAGTGTTGTTTCGATGCAGGTCAGCCATGAGCTTACTTGCACTTTCTAGTGCGTTGATTGGTGCAACTCTTTCGGAGATAAAAATAATCTGGTTATCGATTTTGAATTCGTGGCATTGTATTCCTCTCTTCTCCAGTTCGGCCTGAGATGCATTTTCGACGGTGATGTCTTGTAGGTTTATCTCATCCTCGCTTTTTGCGAGGATGAGTACGACGTCGTGGGATTCAGCCGGATTCGGTTTGTTCAGGTTTTGGCTGAGTGTTGCATAAAGGAGTAGGTTGGTAATCATTTTGCAGTCATCTAGTAAATTGTAACGTAAATTACTGCATCTTCATTTGTTTCGCCATTTCGACTTACAAAATCACGAACTGGCTCTCCGTCTTCATAGAGTCGAAATTTCTGGTAGCGCGTATAGTGATCGTAAATAATTGAAACAGAATAGCCGTTAGGGGCATAATGTCCGCCCTGGTTATAATATATTGTTTGATTTGAATATCCGAGCGGAGTTAACTCTGCCGACCAAGCAGGATCGTTAGTTACGGCACCATTCACAGTCTTTTGCATTATTATTCGATTTAGATTGAAAATATAAGTATTCGGCGCAGACATAGTGATTTCCGAGGGATTAAGAGTCAGCTGCCCACCTCCTACCGACATTGTTTCGGTGTAGTCAACTTGTACCCATGTGTCTGTCGCGAACGAAGCAGATGCAACGATTGTTGCCGCGGCGGCAATGATCGCTCTTCTGAGGGTATTAGAACTGAATAATCGACTTTGTTTCATAGAACACTTAGCTTGCCCCCCCCCTGCATGTGAAAGTCAAGTACATTATTGCAAATTAATAAAAAAGTGCATATTGTCAAATTATTTATCATAGTTACAAATATTGTGGAACTTTTCTTGCTGATTTTAGAGTATCTCTTTGACGCTTTGGTAAATCTATACTGTTTATTCAATTATTTGCTTGTTTTACTTGTGAGGCTCCTGTGGTTATTTTCAATTTTTCGGATCTAGAATCAAAAATCCCCGGTCGTTTCAACGAACGATCGGGGATTTTGATTTAGCCAAGGATTATTAGTCGCGCTTGCGGAAGCGGGAGCCGCCTTCGCCGCCGCCACCGTCGCGGCTTCCGCCGCCATCTCGGTTACCGCTGTCACGTCGGGGGCCGCGGTCTCGGTCGCCATAGCCACCTCGATCTCGTCCACCACCGCCATCGCGTCGTGGGCCCCGATCTCGTCCGCCGCCGTCGCGGTCGCGGCTGAATGCCGGTCGCTCGCTTGCGGGTGGGTTGGGATCGTTGAGTCGTTCGTTATCGGGGTTGAGGTCGATTGCGGTGAGGTTAATTCGCCCCATTCCATCGACTTCGTGAACCTTGACGTTGATGACATCGCCTTCGGAGAGGACGTCATCAGGTCGTCCGATTTTCGCATGTGTGAGTTGCTCGGTTGGAACCATTCCGTCTTTGCCGTTGGGCATTGAGACGAGAGCACCTCGGCCCATGAGTCGGGTGACGGTGCCGGTGAATGCGAAGCCAACTTCGATTTCGGCGGTGAGGCCTTTGATCATGCCGACAGCTTTATCCGCCTTTTCACCAGAGTCGCTGGCGATGAGAACTCGACCATCTTTTTGGACATCGATTTCGCATCCGCTTTGCTCGGTGATTTTGCGAATGTTTGCGCCACCAGGGCCAATGAGCAGACCGATCTTTTCGGGATCGATTTGCATTGTTTGGATTCGGGGAGCGGTTGCAGAAAGTTGCGGTCGCGGCTTTGGAATTTCGGCTTCGATGCAATCGAGGATTGCGTAGCGTGCGACTTTGGCTTGGGTGAGCGCGTCGATGAGGACTTGCTCAGGAATGCCTTCGAGTTTGGTATCGAGTTGGAGGGCAGTGATGCCTTCTCGAGTTCCAGCAACTTTGAAGTCCATATCTCCGGTGTGGTCTTCGAGACCTTGGATATCGGTGAGGATGGAGAAGTTCTTGCCATCGCTCATGAGACCCATTGCGATTCCGGCTACGGGTGCCTTGATTTTTACGCCGGCATCCATGAGGGCGAGAGTTGAACCGCAGACGGATGCCATTGATGAGGATCCGTTGCTTTCGAGGACTTCGCTGATGAGGTGGACGGTGTAGGGGAAATCAGGATCGTCCATGGGGACGACGGCTTCGATTGCTCGTTCGGCGAGGGCACCGTGACCAACTTCTCGGCGACCGGGGCCGCGGAGGGGTCTTGCTTCACCGACCGAGTAGGGCGGGAAGTTGTAGAAGTGCATGAATCGCTTGGGTTCTTGTTCTTCGTCGAGTTGGTCGAGGATATCGGCATATTGCGCATCCTTTGGCATTCCGAGGGTGAGAACAGTCATGACCTGGGTTTGGCCTCTGGTGAAGAGTCCGGAACCGTGGACACGGGGGAGAAGACCAGCGACGGCTTCGAGCGGTCGAAGTTCATCGAGTTTTCGCCCGTCTGGTCGCTTGCCGTCTTTGATGACGGTTGATCGGAGGACTTCTTTGATCGATTTATCGATTGCGGCGCCGAGGTGCTTAAGAACTTCATCATTGCCTTCGTTTGCGGCAGTGTATTTTTCTTTGAGTTCTTTTTTGAGTGCGTTTTCGGCGTTTTCTCGGGTTGCTTTATCCTTGTGGAAGAGGGCCGCGGCGATTGCCTTGCCTTCTTTCTTCATCATGTCTTCGACAAACTTCTTGTCGGGACCGGATTCGGCTACGACTCGCTTATCTTTCCCTGCGACTTTAGCGAAGGCTTCGAATTCCTTGCAGATGAGCTGGATATTTTTGTGTGCGAAGACGAGGGCTTTGACCATGACGTCTTCGGAGACTTCTTTTGCTCCGGCTTCGACCATGCTGATTGCGCCTTTATGGCCAGCAACGATGAGGTCTAGTTTGGAAGTTTTAAGTTCTTCGTAGGTTGGGAAGACGATAAATTCGCCATCGATCATTCCGATTCGGACGCATGCGATGGGACCGTTGAATGGCACATCGGATACGGAGAGGGCGGCGCCAGCGGCATTGACTGCCATGACATCGCTCGGGATTTGTTTGTCGATGGAGAAGGGCATCGCGATGACTTGGATTTCGCTTCGGATGCTCTTATTAAAGAGGGGTCGGATCGGCCGGTCCATGAGACGGCTGATGAGAGTTGCTTTGGTTGATGGTCTTCCGCCGCGCTTGATGACGCCGCCGGGGATTTTCCCGATTGCGTATTTGCGTTCTTCGAAGTCGCAAACGAGGGGAAGGAAGTCGAGTCCTTCTCGCGATTGATGCGACATTGTGGCGGTGCCAAGGATGACGGTGTTTTCAATACCGAAGAGAACGGAGCCGCCTGCTTGTTTTGCAACGCGTCCGCTCTCGAGGTGGAAGGTTTTGCCTCCGACCTCGAATGTGTGTGTATGGATCATTTATTAGCCTTCAACTAACTTGTTGTTAGCGAGGCCGAACTTCACGAATACCAAGCTCAGCAATGAGCTCCCGATACTTGACAACATCTTTGTTACGGAGATAGCCTTCGATTTTCCTTCTTTTCCCGACGAGCTTAAGTAGCCCTTGTCTTGAGTGGAAGTCTTTTTTGTTTGTGCGCAAGTGATCTGTGATCTGTTGAATGCGCGCATGCATTACGGCTATTTGCACTTCTGGGGAACCAGTGTCTCCTTCTGAAGTGGCGTATTTTTTGATGATCTCGGATTTAGTATCTGGATGCAGTGGCATAGTGTTTTTTGTTTCAGCCTCGATTTCGGATCCCGGCTACACCGTTCTGCGGTCGTATGTTCCAGGATGACGTGGCTATCTGAGTGCCGCTCTCTGCAGGCTTCTCTTTTTGGAAAAGGCTCTAGACAACGGCGCGCAAAGTAGCCCTCGCTGGGTTGAATATACCTGGTCGTCCTTGTTTTCGTTGGAGTCCCAGGGTGCCTGGGGTACTTTTGGCTCTATGGAGAGGAAGTATTTGTCAGATGCGGAGGTGTTGGATGTTCAGAATTTGCTGGATACGTTCTTGGGTTTGCATTTGACGGATGTTTGGTATTTGTATGGTCAGTATTTTGAGTTTGGTGAACAAAAAGCCTTCATCAATAACTATGGCGAAAAGGCACAACGATCAGATTTTTCGATCAAAGCTATGAACGGTTATGAGATTACTGGACTGAAATGTGGGACATTGTCGTCTAGGGATTTCTGGCTCGAATCAGGTGATGGCGTACTTATGGGTGGTGAGCTGTTTCAGTTGATTGAGAAACAGGAGCTCGTTGTTCAATCTTTGATAGTTGATCAGATTGGGTCGATTTCCATAGATTTGAATCGTGGAATTCAAATACATGTAATAGGAATGTGTGACGAACAGGCCGACGACATTTGGATGATCCTTTCTGGTGTTCGCACTTGCTTTTATCATGGCGAAGGATTATTGATGTGAGTACCACACGTTTGAAAAAAGTAAACTGAATTTTCTGATCAAGGGCCGTTGTGAGGGTGAGATTTGAAGTAATAATTGAATTCCCTGTTAGTTTTGCGGGGAAGTTGCCACAATAGAGATTGGAAGTTATGCGAGTTCGCGTTATTGGTGCCGGGAGTTGGGGGACAGCTCTGAGTTTGGTTTTGGTTCGGAACGGTCACATGGTGGAATTGGTGGCTCATGATAGCCTGACGGCGGCCCAATTGAATCAGGATCGGGAGAATCGGCAGTATTTGCCGGGATTTCGGTTCACGGAGACGATTCAAGTTGTATCGATGGGGAATCAATCAGGACCTTCTAATTTTACGGTTGTGGCGGTACCGACAGAGGCGGTGCGAGAAGTTTGTGGTTCATTAACTGGGGGATCGATTGTATGTTTGGCGAGTAAGGGGCTTGATCCGGAAACGGGGGGCGTTATCAGCGAAGTTTTGGCGGAGGTTTGTCCGAGCGCGATTCCGGTTGCATTGAGTGGTCCTAACCTTGCGGCGGAGTTGGCGAAGGGAATTCCGACGGCGGCGGTTTGTGCTAGCCCGGATGAAACGGCGGCTGAGTTGGTTCGAAAAGCGTTTAACGGCAAAGGGTATCGGGTTTATTTGGGTGAGGATTTGCGCGGAGTCGAGATTGCGGGTGCGCTCAAAAACGTGGTGGCGATTGGGGCGGGGATTTGTGATGGGCTGGGATTTGGTGATAATACAAAGGGCGCGTTTGTGTGTCGGGGACTCGCCGAAATTACCCGACTGGGGGTTGCGATGGGAGCGCGGATGGAGACATTTTTGGGATTGGCGGGGGTTGGCGACTTGTTTGCAACTTGCAATAGCCGTTTGTCACGGAACTATCGGGTGGGGGTTGCAGTTGCTCACGGGCAGACGGTCGATGAGGCAGTTGCGGGATTGGGCCAGGTTGCGGAAGGGGTTCCGACTTTGCAGGTGGCGTTGCGGCTTGCGGTTAAGCACGGGGTTGATGTTCCGGTAATGTCGACATTGAACGATGTCTTGAACGGCATGATTGAGTTTGATGAAGCAATTACGCGGTTGATGGAGCGGAATACACGCTTTGAGCTTGGCGATAATTAGTTGTTAAATTTTTGATAGGGTCTGCAGGTAGAAATACGGTTGCCGACAATTGAATTATGTTGAAGTCTATTCGTGGGTTCTTGCCGTTGGCTTTGTTTGTGGCAGGGGCATTGATTGTTGGTTGTGGTGGCGGAGGAGGGGGCGATGCCGGCGCGACAGGCACAACGGGAACCACTGGTGCAACTGGAACAACCGGCACCACTGGAACTACAGGCACCACTGGAACTACAGGAACTACAGGAACGACTGGAACTACTGGAACTACGGGGACAACTGGAACGACCGGAACGACTGGAACGACTGGAACTACAGGCACCACTGGAACTACTGGAACTACTGGAACTACTGGAACTACGGGAACGACCGGAACGACCGGAACTACTGGAACCACTGGCACGACCGGAACTACGGGCACAACAGGAACGACTGGTACGACCGGCGGGATAACGCAACCTCAGATTTTGCTCAGTAAAACGGGGCCGGGGGGCAACAACCAAATTCTCAGAATGAATTTGGATGGTACAGGCGTGGTTGCGCTCACTGGTACCGACGCAAGTCGGCTCAATGCTTCGACATTTGCTGGGCTTTCGAAAATGGTTTTTGAGACCAATGAAACGGGGAATTCCGAAGTGTTTATCTCGAATCTTGATGGCACGGGAGCGGCAAGTCTTTCGGCGAATCTGGCGGAAGACTTTGAACCGATCGTTAACAGCAACGGGACGAAGGTGGCCTTTTTGTCAAACAGATCGGGTTCAACTCGCCTTTATGTGATGAATATTGATGGCTCTGCGGTCACCGAGATTTCAGCTTTGGCGGGAATGAGTGGGTTAGGAATTGCCTTGAGCGCGGATGGGACAAAAGTTGCCTTTTCAGCTGCACCGAGCGGGGTGCCTCAGATCTACATTGGATCGACAGGGGGAGGAGGCGTAACGAATATCAGTAATGACATTAACTCCTTTGACATTACGCCTTGCTTTACGAATGATGGCGCATCAATTTTGTACTCGAAAGATGGAGATTTATATCGGATGTCGATAACTGGAACAAGCAAGACATTTGTTTATTCGGCGGTCAATGATATCGAGTTTCCGAGTTATTCATCAGATGGGACGAAGATTGTCTTTTTGAGTCTGGTGAATTTTGCATGGGACGTGTTCATTATCAATTCGAATGGAACGAGTCCGGCAAACTTGACGAATACATCGGTTGACGAGTTCAAGGTGTCGGGCTATATCGGTCAGTGATAAGAAATGGATCAGCGGGGTGGTTTTAAACGTCTTGGCAAGTAGAATTGCTTTACAGGGCGTAGGAATCGATTAGATGCCGGAATTTGACTATCGCGCAGTGGATGGGAATGGACAGTCGACAAGCGGTCGAATTGTTGCCGGAAGTGCGAATGATGTCGTGGCGCGGCTTAGTCAACAAGGTCTGACAATTCAGGGGTTGCAGATGGTGGGCGGTGTTGTTGCGCCATCTCATATTCCGGGGCGGACACTGCAACCGATTGTGCAGGGAGGTCAAAGTGCGGTAACGCCTCCGGTTATTAATCCGATGAGCCCAAGTGTTTCTCAGCCGATGCGGCAGGCGATGCCAGCGGTGAGTAATCAAGTTGCGCCTCAGTCGACGAATCAGTACCAATATCAGGGGACTCCGGCGGTATTGAATGCTATTGATCGGAAGTTCACGGGGTTTTTTAAGGATTACGATTTGTGGATGTTGCTCAGTCAGATGGGGACCATTTTGCGTGCGGGGATTTCTTCAACACAGATGTTGGAGGAACTTTCTAATCGAGCGAGTATTAAGCCGAAGGCCAAGCGGGCGATGGCGGATATGGCGAAGTTCACGGGACTTGGTCATTCGCTCGCGGATGCGATGGCGGTTTATCCGGAGATTTTTCCGGATGGGGTGGTCGGTTCGACACGAGCGGGAGAAGCGGGTGGTTACTTGCCTGATGCATTGCAACACACCTCGGCGCAGATTCAAGCGAGTTGGAAGGTACGGCGACACTATTTGTGGACAGCTTTAGCGATTTACAGCACGGTGATCATGTTGCCGATGATTCCAGTTTTCAATGGTGGATCGGAAGCTTTGGGTCGAGTGATTAATGGGGGCGAGACGACAAGTCAGGCGGTTTTAGATCAGTACTTTGGTGGGTTTATGCATTCGTTGATGGGGTGGCCGCTGGTGGCTCTGATTCTAATGACGGTAGCCTATTTGTTTGGCCCTTATTTGACGGGGCGGATTTGGTTTTTGCCATTACGACATATGGCGGCGGCCCGGTTACCCATTATTGGTAGGCGGACTCGGATGGAATCGAGTCGAGAGCTGAGTTTTCATTTGGAGCATCTGAGTGTGGCGGGGATCAGCCCTTATCGGTCGTTTGGATTGGCGGCAGGGGCGGTGCCGAACAAAGTTTATCGGGATCAGCTGGAGGAAGCGGCGCGGCCGATGCGGGAGGATATGCCGATTTCTCAGGTATTGCCAAGGCATTTGATTCCAGATGATTTGGTGGATTTGGTTAGGACAGGTGAGCTGACGGGGACAACGCATGAGGCGTTCCAGCAAATTGAACGTCTGGCAGCAGGTGACCAGGCAAATGTCGAAGCGTTTATGAAGGTCAAAGCGTGGGTTTGGGTTGGGCTTTTTGTGTTTGGGTTTAGTTCGATTATTGCGGCGGTGATGATGTCGCAGTTTTATCAAGTGATGTTTAAGGCGATTTTGGGGGACACATAAGCTAATGCCTGTATTTGAGTATTCCGGAGTTGATGGCGAGGGGAAAACGATTCGCGGGCACATGGTTGGTGAGTCGCTTGATATGGTTTCTCGGAGGTTGGCGGATCAGGGATTGCAGGTGAACCAATTGGGTTTGGCGTCGGGATCGGGTGATCCTTTGACCGAGGCCCCGAGGACGGTTTCTGGGTCATCGTCACCTTCAGGAACGATGATGGCACCTCCTCCATCGGCGAGGATAGATGCGCCGCCGACGGAGGCGCGGACTCGCTTGCAAACGGACTTGATTGGGCCTACAGTTGGTGGGGTCTCGCTCAGCAAATTACAGTTTTTCTTTAGGCAGTTGGGGACGATGCTCAATGCGGGGATTGAGGTTCGACAGGCACTTGATACATTAGCTCATCAGAGTGGTGAGCCATTAAAGGCGATTTTGTTTGAGACCCGTGATCATGTTGCGGCGGGGCGACCGATGAGCGCAGGTTTTCAGCGTTATCCTGAGGTTTTTAGTCCGCTGATGATGTCGATGGTTCGGGCAGGCGAGAAGGGCGGAATGGTTGGGGATCAGTGCGTTCGGCTCTCGGATTATATTCAGCGGGATATTGAATTGAGGAATTTGGTTCGACGGGAGACGATGTATCCGAAGTTGGTGTTTATTTTCTCGGTGGGGATTATTTTGGCGACGAACTTCATCATCAATGTAGTTGCGCCGGGTAAGTCGGGGATCAACGCGCCGGGGTTGATTTGGTTTGTGGTTTCGATTGGGGTTGTGGCGGTTTTTGTGTTTCGGAAGTATTTGATGAAGCAGCCAGCCGTGAAGCATTCTTGGGATCAATTTTTGATTTCTGTGCCCTATGTTGGGAATATGGTTCATGGATTTGCGATGGCGATGTTTGGTCGGGCATTTGGGACGCTTTATGAAGCGGGTTTGCCTTTATCGGAATCGCTCAAACTGGGAGCGGATAGTTGTAACAATGAAGCAGTTCGGGCGAAGATTTATCCGGTTGTGAATCGTTTGAATGAAGGAGCGGGGGTGCACGAAACGTTTGTGATGTCGGGAGCATTTTCGCCGATTGTATTGGACATGGTTAAAACGGGAGAGCTGACCGGAAACATGAACGAGATGATGCAGCGGGTGGCGGAGTTTTATGAGGATGAAGGTCAGACTAAGGCGAAGCAAGCGGCATCGATTTATGGACTGACGATGTTGGTGGTTGTTGGAATTTATGTTGCTTATGTGGTGATTAGTTTCTATATGGGGTTTGCAAGTGATAGGATGAGCGGGCTTGGCGAGTGACCACTATTCTAATTTGGGGGTGAGTGTTGGTGCGAGTCAGGATGAGATTCGGACGGCTTATCGAAAGATGGCACGTCAGTTCCACCCCGATCGCAATCCGAGTGAGGAGGCCCAAGAGCGATTTTTATCGATCAAGGAGTCTTATGAGACGCTCAGCAATGGGGATCGCAAGGAGATTTACGATCGTTACCGTGGGTATGCGGCAAAGGCAAAGGCAAAAGCGGAAACGTCAGAACCGAAGGTAAAGGTTTCATCTGGGGAGCGGGTCCAGACGGCGTCATATTTTAAGGATCGAGTTGCTTGGGAACAGGACGGTAAGCGGCAACCTGATCGGGATGAGTTTTTGCGAGCCAGGCGCAAGATTGAGGAGATGCAAAAGATGGCGGCTCGGGGACGCTGGGGTGAAGCGGCAGGATTTGCGGATGAGATTATTCGGGCTGGGGTGAATGAGCCGCTTGCTTATGCGGTTTTGGCGGACGCGGCGCGCCTAAAAGGGGATTATGTTGAGGCGGCAAAACAGTACGGCTACGCAGTTCAGTTTGATCCGGACAATACGGTTTATCAGGATATGCATGTGGCGATGATGGAGACGGGGAAACGGAAAAAAGTTCAGGTTGCGCGTGATCCGGGAGAGAATAATTTATCGGCGTTCGTTTTGGGGATGGTGGGGGTTGTTGCGGCGATTTGTTATACGGCGGTGGCGAAGGAGGTGCCGATTGCGCCGGATTTTGGGCCGATTTCAACTTGGACTTTAGGCCAGGTTGTGACGATGCTAGTTTCGGGGGTGGCGATGGGGGCATCACTTTCGGCAAGCGATTTATTGGATCATTTTGATTTGGGTGGGGGAACCGCGGGGTATCGGGTTCATCCCGGATTTATGGTGGCGTTTGTGAGTTTGATTAACTTTTGGCTTGCATTTGGGATTTATGTATTGGTTGGAGTAACTCAGAAGTCGTTCCATGTGAGTGTGACTCGGCTCGTCAGTTTTGTTGCGGTTGGGGTTTTGGGATTTGGGTTTGCGCGTTTTGGGTTGGGGTGGGATGCGGTGAGTCAGACTATAATTTGGGCCGGCTCGATTTTGTATCTAGCCGGCCTGATTGGGTGGTTTGTTGCGGATAGTTTGCGCCGGGTTTAGCGGAGTCGTTTCCAGTCGGTGAGGCGGTCGGCTCGGATTGGTTCGAGTAGTGCGAGAGGAGTTGTCATTCCGTTTCCGCCGACGGAGAATGTTTTGGCTGCTCGGACGAAGTTGACGACGAATGATTGTCCGTTTACTGGCTCGACTTTCACACCACCCCCATATTGGATTGGCGAACCTTGTTTATAGTTTCGATCCCAGATTTGGTTCGGGCTGTACTCTTGGGCACCACCTGACGTCAAAATGCCGTTGATTTCGAGGCTTCCTGTGATGTCAATCCCGCCCGCTGCTGCGAATACGTTGCCATAGCGAGCAGAGCTGTTGCTGGTAATTTTGATTGCATCTTTCCGTTGGTTGAAGCTGACGAGTGCGGCTTGTTGGTAGACATCTTCGAGCTTGTTGTAGGGGCTGTTTTGGAGGGCAATGTTATATGTTGCCGATGTTGAGTCTGTGTATTGTCCGAGAACGATAACTTTGACACCCAGATTTTCGATTGCGCCCAAGTTGCTGATATCGCCATAGACGAAGATAACGTTTTCGTCGGGATTTTTGGACGATGGTCGCAATTGTAGCGAGTCGCCTGCTGAAACCGTTAGGTTGCCGTTGACGATAGCTGGTGCGTCAACAATTTTTCTTCCAAGCTTTGAGTTGATAGCAACGGTGCTTGAATTGATGCCAGAGTATGTAATCGAACTTGCTGGATCGGTTGCCGACTTGAGCAACGCATCGCGCATTGTGACGAGTTCAGTGAGATCTGGATAGTGCTTGTTTTGCCCCATTCCAGTGACTTCATCGGCGCTGACGGTGTAGTCGGGGGAGGGTATGGCATGGGCACCCGCGGAGCGGTAATTTTTCATACCGTTGGGGTTTCCGAGTCCGTTTACTCCCTTTGTCATATCCACAGGATAGGTGCTTGGTTGGTTGGCGACCATAATATGACCTTGAATGTCGATGATATTGGGGTTAATGTAAGTTTCTTTAACACCGGAGGCAGGGCTCCATATAATTCCACTATTCGCAACAATGTGAGCGGATTTATCAGTTCCTGCGGGATCTTGTGTTCTGATCCCCTGGTTGGTGACAAATTCGATTGTCGTATTAGAATTGATAGCACCGGGGAAATCGACAAAAATTGCGTTGGTTCCACCAGTGTCGTCACCATTCATAACCCTGCGAATTGTAAACCTTGCCCGGGTTATGGACGTGGTGCCATTGAGGGCGGTACCAGTGCCTTCGAGCTCATAGACGTGGGTGTATTGAACTGAACCAGTCGGTTGGCTTGGAGCGGGTGACACCCTTTTTGTTGTAACGTTTATGACTTTGGCTTCATAGGTGCCCTGAGTGCGATCACGTCCTGAAAAGTTGCTCTTGATTGTTGTTTTCGGTGCGACCGTACCAGGATTTTTGAGTCCTGCGTAGTCTCTGCAGATTTGGTCGTAAAGCATTTGGACGCCGGATTCGGCCAGGGCCGTTGCTTGGGTTTTTTCGACAGCTCGTTGGGCCATGGCGTCGTTAGTCGTTGTGACACCGACGGCAGCGATGGTAACCATTCCGATGACAGTGAAGAACATCATCGTAAGGGCCAGGCTAGAGCCAGCTTTTTTCGATTTTAAGCGGTAGTTATTCATTATGTCCTTTCTGCTTTAGTTGGCGTTACGCATCATTCCAGTTGCGGTGAGGGTTGTGTCTGGTTGGTCCTTTCGGCCTTTGACTGTGATCCAAACTTTGAGATTATTTGCATCTATGGTGAAATCAGGATTCAAGGTTTTCTCTTCATCAACTTCGTAAAGGACATCGGTTGCTGAAATGGGATTAGCGGGCGTCGCTGTTAAAGCGGCAAGTGCGATCTTGGATTTTGCTGATAACAAACTGCAGCTTGAAACTCCTCGTTTTGAGCTATCTTCTATATCGTTTTGTATAGAAATGGCTGGTTTTAAAGAGATCATTTTGATGAGTCGAATCTTGCCCAAACTGGGTTTTCCGGAAACTATTGTCCCAGGAAAGGCCAGTACACCACCAGTTGCCATAATTGAAGTTGATTTGGCTAATCGAAAGTTGAATTTTTTGATATTGTCGACAATGGTGTCAGTTTTCGAGAGTGTAAATTCGTTCTTGCCCACTTGAATTCCGGCGAGTCGAATTAGACTCTTGACGCCACTTACATCTTTGATCATATAAACAATTACTTTGTTTTTTCCTTCGACAACATCCCCCGCATTATCGTATATGGGTTGGCTTAGAATGAGAGTTTTGTTATTTTTTGAGCAGTAATCTCCGGCTTTTTCTGCTGAGGTCAATGCCGCACTTGAGATAAGGATATCTTGCTGAAGGAGCTCAATTCCCGATCTTTGGGTAGATTCAGCTGAGGCAGCTTTGACGCCGGCGGTGCTGATTTTTGCGTTGGTCAGCATGACGTCGAAAGTGAGGAATGTGACGGCGAGCATCACTCCGCCGGAGACCATCATTTCAGCCGTAGTAAAGCCTTTGTTACTACGAGTTTTTGACATTGTTTTCATTTATTTAATCGCTCCGCTACTGATGTTTGTTTTTGTCGGGTCAGCGACAGGTGGATCAACGGCTGCTGTGGAATTTCCCGAACTTGACGGTGCGCCGGGGCCCAAAGAGCCGAGGATTCCGCCCGAAGTGCTAATCGTTGGCTTTCCGGTTGGATAAGGTGTGGGGATTGTAACCGGCGTCGTTGCTCCGGGAGATACCGGGATTACGCCTCCGATTGACCCTGGTCTGGCGATTTGAGTGACGAGGCGGACTTCTGACCAAGGAGCCACGACACCCTGGTTTGCGGCGGCGTTGCGCCATTGGATTCGGACAGCGATTTTTTTTGTGGTCGTGGAAAGATCTTCGATTGTATAGGTTCCGGCGACTTGATACTTGGAGTTATTTTCTCCAGGGAGGCTCGATGTAAATTCGGTGGGCACGGTGAAAGGTAATTGGGTTGCT
>JBJXDW010000112.1:0-33792 GCA_046154445.1 Fimbriimonadaceae bacterium
AGTCAGCCTCGTGGGGATCGATCGCCGGGACAGAATAACGGTCGAGAACAGCCTGACCAGAACGGTGCGAATCCTGGTGGACAAAGTGGAGGGAATAACTCCGAACCGGGAAGACCGGGGGGGAATCCTGGACGTCCGCCACAAGGCGAAATGGATTACTTTGGAACAGGCGTGATGATCTTGAGCGACGCCAAAGTGCAAACCGAACTGAAATTATCGGCAGCGCAGAAAGCCGCGATTGGACAGGTTTTGCAACCGCCAAAGGCCGCCGCATCCAAAGAAGATATGGGAGCGCAGGTTCAGGACTACATGAGCCGGGCGAGTGAGCAAGGAAACAAGGTTAAGGCAATCTTAGATGTTGGTCAAGAAAAACGATACATGCAACTTGTTCATCAAGTAATGGGGCCAATGATGCTAATGAATGGGTCTGCCAAAGAGCAATTTGGGATCAGTGATGACGAGGTTAAGAAGATGACTGAAATCATGCAAAGCTATACGGCGGAATTCCAGAAGAGTATGTCAAGCGGTCAGATGCCCAATCTAGAAACCATTGCGAAGGTCAAGGGTGAGATGGATAAAAAGGTCTTAACAGCACTTGATTCCGATTCTCTTTCGAAATGGAAGGCTGCAGTTGGAGCTCCGTTTGCGTTTAGTTCTCCGATGGGGCTTGGTGGAATGATGGGCGGAGGCATGGGAGGGGGATTTGGTGGTCGACGCGGCGGGGCACCGGGTGGACGCCGACCCGGCGGAAACTAGCTCACGCTCGAAATCGGATTAAGTGCGTCGAATCTTTTTTGGTTCGACATACTCTCATTAATTGTTTACGAAAAATTCAGTTGCTATTCAGGTTCATGTTTCTTAATTTTGGACGCGGGAGCGGAATTTAGGAAGTTAGCGATCCATTGCAAGTGCTGCTTTTTTCTGCAAGTGAACCTAGAGGTCAAAAATGGCAGCCACCAGCTATACTCATATTGAGTTCGAAAAAGGAATTGATATGGAAAAGAAACTTGCAATCCGGGAAATCAGCGAGGATTTTGCAAGACCCCTTTTTGATTCTGTGGTTGCGGACTCTGACTACGGCATTCTGGTGACAGATCTTAATCATAAATCTTTGCTGTGTAATAAGCGCTTTGGAGAAATTTGGGGAGTCGAAATTTCAAGGGTTGTGAGTGCGACCGTTGATGAGGTTAGAGATTACGTTGTTCAGCGTGTATCCGATCTTGAGAGTTGGAGAAAGAATCTCGACGAAATTTATAGGGATCCTCGTGCAATTCAAATTGACGAATTGACTTTACGTGATCCATTTTCAATCCTGCGGCGTTATACCGGCCCGATTTTGGATGTGGACGGAAACGTGATCGGACGGCTTTGGACTTTCCTAGAAGTGACTCGAGAAGTCAAGCGCCGTCGCATGCTGGAAGCCCTTCATGAAGCTGGCACAATGATGGATTCATCACCAGCGGTGGTCTATCAAGGGCTTGTTGATAAGGTCGCGGAGTATTTTGAATCATGGGCGTTTTTGAGCCTTATCAAAGGTGATTATCTGGAATTTCGAGTCGTGAGTGGACTCAATAATCCGGCAAGGTCTTTTCCAGGCAACGACTTGCGAGACTCGTTTTGCCAATTTTGTATCGAGCAAGATGGACCATTTGTAATTCAGGATGTAAATGACCGGCCGGATCTGCCCGATGTTTTGCCAAAGCGCGCCGGAATGACTCGGTATGCGGGAGTTCCAATTCGCACGGCAAATGGTTCTGTCATCGGGACACTTTGTATTTTGGATTGTTTGAATCACGATGCGGTTGAAGAAGAAGATGTGCAATTTCTGTCGCAGGTTGCGACACGTATCGGTGGAGAATTAGAACGAGAGGATGCACTTAAAAAATTGGAAGCAAGTCTCGACGTAACGCTAGGTTCTCTCAAGGTTGCACAACAAAATCTGATTCAGAGTGAAAAGCTGGCGATCACCGGTACGTTGTCGGCAAGCATTTCCCATGATATTCGCAATATTTTGGCCTCAATGCAAATGCAACTTCTGGACTCTAGAAAGACGCCTGAGCAGAGACTTGACTTGCTAGGAGAGCAAATGACGAGGTTCAAAGTGCTGTCGCACCGATTGCTTTCCTATAGTCGACCAGTTGAGCCCTTTCAGGAGCAAATCGACTTACACGAGACAATCATGGATGCGGTTGAACTTTTGGATCCGCAAGCGCGATTACATGATGTTTTTATTGAGATCAATTTGGAAGCAACTGACGCCTGGATCCTTGGAGATAAGCAGCGGTTGCAGCATTTGTTTGTGAACCTCATTTTGAACTCTATTCAGGCGATGGGTGGGGGTGGAGTTATTCGAATCATGACGTCGCTTTCGGGAGAAAATCAAATTGAAGTGTCGGTTTATGATAATGGACAAGGGATTCATGAAGAAGTTTTGAGGCGTTTGTTTGAGCCTTTTTCGAGTGAAAAACCGGACGGATTTGGACTCGGGCTTTATAGTTGCAGAGAGATTGTCCGTGCTCATAATTCGGAACTCAAGTGTGAATCAGCACTATGCGAGGGAACACGCTTTTATATGACTTTTGAGAGGACTTCATGACGCAAGTTTTATTAATTGATGACGATCGCTATATTCAGCGGTCGGTGAAGGAGCTGCTGGAAGCGAACCGATTTGATGTTTCTTTGGCTTCGACGGCGGAAGAGGGATTCAGTAAGATTTACGATTCGGTGCCGGCCCTTTTGATTTTGGATATCCATTTGCCGGGTGAGGATGGGGTTTCGTTTTGCCGGAGGATTCGTGCAAAACATAAAATGCCGATCCTTATGCTGACGAGTAAGAATGAAGTTTTTGACAAGGTTTTGGGCTTGGAAGTTGGGGCAGATGATTATTTGACTAAGCCGTTTGATCCTAGAGAACTTTTGGCGCGAGTGAGAGCATTGCTGCGGAGGGAAGATGAGTATCAGGAAGAAGGTGAGGAGAAGGAAGAGCTCTTCGAACTAGATGGCTTGGAGTTAGATTCGGATCGCTGGCAGGTGAAACTTAATGGGGAGAAGATTGAGCTAACGGCAACCGAATTTAGGTTGCTTGAATATATGTTCAAGAATGTTGGACGAGTTCTGAGTCGCGATCAGATTTTTGATCAGGTTTGGGGTTATGACGAATCGTTTAATCAGAATTCGCTCGAGGTAATTGTGTATCGGCTGCGAAAGAAGATTGAAAAACCTTTGGGTCGGAGAATCATTCATACGGTTCGTGGTTATGGATATCGATTAGAGGGCGAAAGTGGATAATGCGTTTCCCTCACACTTTTCTCATACCGGTGGCCTAGAATAATTTCAAGACTCAAGTGAGATTTCTTGCTTGAGATTAAGGAACGAAATGAAAGCACAGAAAATTCTCGTCATCTCGCTCGCGGCACTCGGCCTTTGCGGAGTCGCTGGAGCAACATTTGTGGCGACCAAGGGTTCGAACCACGAACAAGATTCTAAACTGACTCTAATTGAGCGACCGGTGGTGAGCGAGATGCTGCTTGCAACTGATGTTCCTACTGAACAAGATCAGAATTGCGAAAGTGAGCTTTTTGCTCAGCAAGCCGGCCCACGAGGTGGCGGCGGTGTTGGTGGCGGTCAGCAAGGTGGCCCACAACAAGGCGGACCTGGTGGCCAAGGTGGCATGCAAGGCGGGATGAGGGGCGGCGCTCCGCAGGGGCCGATGATTTTGCGCGATCCGAAAGTTCAAAAAGAGTTGAAGCTCAATGAAGATCAAATCGGAAAGATTCAAGCTGCACTAGAAGAGCTACGACCTCCACGTGGAGAAGGCGGTCAAGGCGGCTTTGGCGGTGGTGGACAGGGCCAAGGTGGTCAAGGCGGCTTTGGCGGCGGTGGACAGGGCCAAGGTGGCAAAGGTCAAGGTGGTCAAGGCGGTGCTGGCGGCGGACGTGGCGGTCAAGGTCAAGGTCAAGGCCAAGGTGGCCAAGGCGGCTTTGGAGGCGGACAACCAGGTGGTCAGGGCGGACCTGGCGGTGGAATTGATCCCCAAGCGATGAAGCAGTTTGAAGATAAGTTGAAGACAATCCTAAATGACGGACAATACAGCCGTTATCAACAATTAGCATTGCAATCAGCTGGTCCAAGAGCTTTTACGCAACCGGAAGTTATCGAGCGACTTGGTTTGAGTGAAGAGCAACTTGATCAAATGCGCGCCATTATGGAAGCCAATCGGCCGCCGATGGGTCAAGGTGGACCTGGTGGAGGACAAGGCGGATTTGGTGGCGGCGGTCAAGGTCAGGGCCAAGGCCAAGGCCAAGGCGGCGGACAGGGTCAAGGTGGCCAAGGTCGTGGTCAAGGTGGCGGACAAGGTCAAACTCCTCAAGATCCAGCTCAAATGCAAGAACGTATGAACAAGCTGATGAATGACTTGGTTGCGGTTTTGACGCCGAGCCAAAAGTCGACATGGCAATCGATGATCGGTGCTAAGTTCGAATTCACGATGGGCCAACGCGCAGGTGGACAAGGACAAGGCGGACGACCAGGTGGCGGCGGTCAAGGTGGCCCTGGCGGTGGTAGTGGCGGCGGCGACGAAGCCACGAAAGATGCATCGGTTGTCTTCTAGCCTCTAGACACAGCGAGAAGAAAAAGAATCCCTCTCACGCAGAAGTGAGAGGGATTCTTTTTTGACTAAGCGGCTTCAGGTTCGGCTTTCATGATGACTCCATCATAGAGTAAGCCAGCGATTGCGCCGCCGACCAGTGGTCCGACAAACCAGATCCAGGCGTTGGGGCCGAATGCGCCACCAACGAGGGCAGGTCCAATGTAGCGCGCGGGGTTGAGAGCAGCTCCAGATACGGGGCCAGCGGCAAGAATTCCGGCGACTATAACAAGTCCAATATAGAGAGGAGCCTGACCGGAATTGCGTTTATCGACGGCACTGCCGAAGATGACGATGACGAGGAAAAAGGTGCAGACAATTTCCCCGATAAGAGCAGCAGTTGGGGTTGCGGTTGCTCCCAGGGCCGGGGTTCCGTTTTTGACGGCTTCGGTGCCGATTGCGGCTCCGGCGAGGATGGCGGCAACAGCTCCACCGAGGATTTGGGCGAAAACATAGCCAACAAAGCCTTTTGCGTCGATTCGCTTTGTAAGTAGCATGGCGAACGACACGGCGGGATTGAAGTGGGCACCACTTACGGCGGCAAATGCAGCGCACATGACGGCGATGGCTAGACCATGAGCAAATGCAACTCCGGTGAGGTCGGTTGCCCCGGCCCCGGCATTGGCGATAGCGAAGATTCCGACGAAACAAAGGGCAAAGACCCCCACGAACTCAGCAATGAGCGCTTTGGTATTCATTCTGGAATTAGGGACGGAATGGGGCGCATTATTGAAGCGGATAAAATGGAAAGTGTGAACGTTGCTTGGAGTCTGCACCCCGAATCTTTAATGCCTCAAACGGCGGAGGAGTTGGCCACCCTTGTAAAAGAAGTTGGGGCGGGGACGTGTACAGTTTTGGTGGGGGAAGGGAAACATACTTCAATTCAAGAGATTTTTCCAGGATTGCCAGATTTTGTGAATGCGCTTGCGGCAAATGGGGTGGAAAGTTATTCGGTTCAGCTTGATCTGAGTTTGGAGCAATTGATTGGGGAGCCCGATTTTTTGAAGTTGCTCCATGCCTGTGGGATCAAAGAATTTTCGATCGCGGAGTTAGCGAAGAAAGGCTATTTTGTGAGGTCGCGATTGACAAAGAGCCGAGCGAGCCTGGAGAAATTGCAGCCGCTATTGGAAGAGAATGAATTGCGGTTGATCTTGCCGATTTCAGGGGAGAGTTTGTTGCCTTCGCCGAGTGCGGCTTTTCACTTGATTCGGGGTCTATCGCCGCTGCGCTTTGGGGTGCAGATTGATCCAGGCGGCGCGCTTTTTGAGGGCTTTGAGGCTTGGGATTATACGGTCGCGATTTTGATGGATTATTTGGCTTGCATTACGGTGCGCGACAACGTTTTGGTTCGGCATCCGGGAGCGGAAGATGTGAATAGTAAGGGGTGGGCGCGTAGATGGTCAACGGTTGAGGCGGGCATGACGGATTGGGTGGATATGATGCGCCAGCTTAGGAATATTGAGTTCGCCGGGCGGATTGAATTACGACCGATGGTGAGTGAAACGGCAGATGAAATCAAATCTGAGTTTGCTTATTTGGTTGGCTTGCTTGATTGAGTTGACCTGACCGAGGTTTCCTCTTTGATCTTATTGAGTTCACTTCGGCGACCTGCATCGACGGCGAAGACGGCGAGCATTAGGACGACGACGAGGAGGCCTCCAACATTTTGGAGAACGAGTTGGAAGTTCATGGGGAGTCGCTTGTTGCGTCGGAGGAGTTCGGCGAAAGCGATAACCATTTGACCGCCATCAAGTGGGGGGATGGGGAGGAGGTTCATGACGCCGAGGCTGATGCTCAGCATTCCGGCGAGCCGGAGGACTTGAGTGAATCCTTGGTTGATGGAATTGGAAGTTTGTTCAACAATTGCACCTGGGCCGCCAACATTGTCTTTTGCCGTACTTGGTTTGATCACCATTTCAACCAAGCCGAGAGTCAATCCAACTGGGGTCAGCACGGCGGCAACAAATGCGTCTTTGGCGGCAATTGGCTTGTAGTTGTAGCCAGCGATGAATCCTAGCTTTGCTTGCCGTTTCAAAATCGGCAGTTCTTTTCCATCGACGTTTTCAGTTGCTTGCTCACCTTCTTGATTTGCAACGGGCTGGGGTTCGTCAGTCACAATAGGAAGGAATGTGAACGTCTTTGACTCTTGTTCACGCTGCACATCGATCTTTACCGGAATCGGTTCAAATTTGTCATTGTACGAGTATCGTATCCGGGTGAGGACATCGTAAAACGTGCTGACTTTTTCGTCATTGACGGCGGTAATCTTGTCACCTACTTTGAGTCCAGCGGCTTTTGCGGCGCCAGTTGAGAGATAGGCGATTGTCGTATTTTGTTTGTCGGCTTGGCCCTGCACCATGTAGGTTCCGAAAAGAACAATCACTCCAAAAAGGACGCTGAATAGGGGGCCAGCGAACAGAACCAGTAGTCGTTGAAGTGGCGGTCTGGAGAAGAAGCCTTTGTCGACTTTGGTTTCGCTGCCATCTTCCTTGGGTTGCATGCCTTTGATGGCGGCAAATCCTCCGAGAGGAAGGAGGAGGAGAGAGAATTCGGTGCCTTCTTTGTTCGTCTTTGAGAGGATTGGTTTGAACTGGACGTGGGTGGGGTGCTGATCGACAAAGATATTGCCGTTGCCCTTGTTGCCTTCGGGATCGGTGGTGTTAAGGACGGGGAAGTAATAGGCGATCAGGACGGCGCATGATGAGCCAGCAAGGAACATGCTGAGCGCGTACCCGGGGTCGAGGTTGCGGAATTGGGTTCCGAAGAACAGGATGATTGCGACGACGCCCCACGATTTTGCGAGGGTGAGTAGACCGGCGGTTAGTGGACGATGATAGAGGGCGCAGAGCCTGCTGATGATCCAGACAGGGCCGATGAGGGTGAGGAAACTGAGTCCGGCAAAAAACAACGGTTTGAAATCGAAGAACCCGGCCAGGAATGTGAGGATTGCGACAGCAGTGCCGATTGTCCAAACGATGAATGGGCGGGCGAGGGGGCGTTTGAGATGTTGCTCAAGAGGGGTTTTGCGAATTCCGCCAACCATGACGGCGAATGCTTCGACATGCATTCCGCAGAGTTTGGCGAACAGGTAGTGACCATATTCGTGGACGGCAATAAGAACGGTTATGACGATCAGGAATGTGACGCCAACGTTGAGTCCATGTAGTACGGTTTTTAGCAGATCCATGCTTCTATTCTTTTAACCCCATTTTTTGCCTTGCAGTTTCGCGGGCCCAGCGGTCGACTTCGATAATATGTTCTAAAGTTGGTTCGAGAGCGGCGTGGGCTTGCATGACTTGTTCATTAATATCGGCGATTTGGAGAAAGTTTATCGACTCATTGAGGAATGCAGCGGCGGATTCTTCGTTAGCGGCATTGAGTGCGCAGGGCATTGTTCCTCCGACTCGGGCGGCATCGTAAGCGAGTTGGAGACACCGGAATGTTTCGAGGTCGGGTTTTTCGAAAGTTAGGTTTGGGGTTTCGACTGGGTTCCAGGGTTTGAGCTTGTTGGGTTTTCGTTCGGGGTAGAGGAGCGCGTATTGAATGGGGAGGCGCATATCGGGCCATCCGAGTTGGGCGAGTACGCTTGAGTCCTTGAACTGCACCATGCTATGGATGATGCTTTGGGGGTGGACAACGACATCGACTTGGTCGATGGCGGTGCCAAAAAGCCAATGGGCTTCGATGACTTCGAGTCCCTTGTTCATGAGGCTGGCGCTATCGACGGTGATTTTGCCACCCATTGTCCAGGTTGGGTGGGCGAGCACTTGCTTTTTGGTGACTTTGGCGAGTTCGTCGCGGGTTTTGCCTCGGAATGGTCCGCCGGATGCGGTGAGAATGAGTTTGTCGATTTGATCGCTGGAATAGCCTTGGAGGCATTGGAAAAGGGCAGAATGCTCGCTATCGATAGGGGTGAGAGTGATCTTTTTATCTCGAACGAGCGGCATGACGACTTGCCCGGCGGCGACAAGAACCTCTTTGCTGGCGAGAGCGATGTCTTTCCCGGCAAGGATTGCGGCGAGAGTGGGTTGGAGGCCGACGACACCTGCTACGGCGACGACGACGAGGTCTGCTTCGGCGAGGGTGGCGATATCGATGATTGCTTGGAGGCCGCCGGGGAGGACATTTTGTCGAGCGACTTTTTCATCCATGAGGGCGAATTTCTTGACCTTGAATTCGGCGGCTTGGGCGAGGAGATCGGTGGCGGATCGGTTGGCGACGAGTCCGACAACTTCGAGTCGGTCGGGATGTTGGCGGACGATATCGAGGGTTTGGGTTCCGATACTTCCGGTTGAGCCAAGGACGACGATCCGCTTCACGCCTGGTAGTTTAGCTGGTAATTGCTACGGGTCCTCTGATGTTTGTTTTGGGTTAGGCGTATGGTAAGATAGACCAGTTTTCAATTTTAGTTGAAAACTGCGATTGAGAAAGCAATGAGTATTGCCCCCGAGCGAATAGTTGGCGCGGATTTGATGGATATCTACCGCAAAGTTGAAGCGGGAGAGCGCTTGTCATCAGAAGATGGGCTGAGGCTTTGCCGGACGAAAAATCTGACGGCGGTGGGTTATTTAGCGAATATTGTTCGGGAGCGTAAGCATGGGAATCGGACTTATTTTGTTAGAAATCAGCATATCAATTACACAAACATTTGCAATAAATTTTGCAAGTTCTGTTCATTCTATGCGAAGAAGGGCGGGCCGACACCCTATGAGATGACGATTGACGAGGTTCGAAACCGCTTGGCTTGGCACAAAGATGTTGACGTTACGGAGATCCACATGGTTGGGGGGATTAATCCGCGGTTGCCTTATGACTACTATATGAATCTGTGCCGAGTCGTGAAAGAGGTCTATCCGAATGCGCATGTGAAGGCGTTTACGGCGATTGAGATAGAGCAGATAGCGTTGAAGGGTGGGGTGACGCACGAGCAGGCGCTGAAGGATTTGATTGAGGCGGGGCTTGATTCTTTACCGGGTGGCGGGATTGAGATTTTGAGTGACCGGGTTCATCGCGAGCTATTTGGGAAGAAGCTTGGCGGAGACGGCTGGAAGAGTGTCGCTCGGGCGGCGGCGAAACTCGGTTTGACGCAGTACGCGACGATGCTTTATGGGCATATTGAGACGGATGAGGAAGTTGTGAGTCACCTTGTTCAGTTGCGTGAATTGCAAGATGAGACGGGGCACTTTGTTTGCTTCACTCCACTTTCGTTTCATCCCGAGCAAACTGAGCTTGATGATCAGCATCCGCCGACCGGCTATGTTGATTTACGATACGTTGCACTGAGCCGGTTGATGCTAGACAATTTTGAGCACATCAAGAGTTTTTGGATTATGAACACGCCGGAAGTGACTCAGACGGCGCTCTGGTACGGTGCTGATGATGCAGACGGGTTTGTTCATGAGTATGAGATCACCTATAAAGAAGGTGATTTTGGCAATAAGCAACAAGTTTTAACTCTCGACCGGATGACGCGGATGATTACGGAAGCGGGCCGGGAGCCGATTGAGCGAGATTCGCTTTATAATGAGATTAAGCGCGATCCGGCGGTTGCGGCGAAGCGGGAAAGGAAGTTGATTCCGCTCAGCGTATCTTAGTCAATTGAGGTTAAGCAGTTTCTTGACTCTTGCCTGAATATCGTCTCGGACCAGGTTGAATTGATCGGGCGGGAGGTCGCGGGGGTCTTGGAGTTCCCAGTCGTCGCGATTTTTTGCGGGTAGGTGAGGGCAAGCATCGCCACACCCCATTGTTATCACCCAATCCCATTCGAGCTTGGGGAGTTTATCAAGACCAATACTTTGGTGGTTGGAAATATCTATGCTGAGCTCCGCCATAGCGGCGATCGCTTTTGGGTTGACTTTGCCGGACGGCTTTGAACCCGAGGAGTAACTGGATTCGTTGCCGTAATGTTTTGCGAAACCTTCAGCCATTTGGGAACGGTTGCTGTTTTCGATGCAAACGAAGAGGATGTTCATGGATTTATTATTAAAGCAGAGTTCCCGGTAGGGAACCCTGCTTTTGCATTCACCGAAGACGAATACTTCAGTCTTAGTTGACTGGGGTAACGCCGTCGTCTTTGCGGATTTCGCCACCACCTGCGGTGTAAGCTCGCTTACCCCAGAGGTAGTTGTTTTGGTTGATCGTTGCATCCAGCGAAGAGAACTTTGCATGGGTGTCAGCGAACGTATAGTTTGCACCGTTACCGAATCGATCCGGTTGGGTGTAAACGAGGTGGCTGTAAGCCGTGCTCAAGGTGCCAGCTTTGCAAGCAGCGAGGTCAGCTACGAAGCGTGCTTTTGGCACTGCTCGGTAGAACGCGTTTCCGATTTCGGAAGCAGCTTCACCTTGGAACTTTGTGGTTCCGTCGGCTAGGAGGAGTCCGTTTGCGGGTCGGTGAGACTTGAACGCAATACCTGAAGCAGCTGATCCGTCGTTGATACAGGACGGGTAGTGAGTTTGAGGAGCAAGCATGATAACGCCAGCAACATCATCGATGACCGTTGAACCAATAACGTTCATCGGGTCGATTGTTCGTCGCTTGCGCGGCATGATCATTGCGTTGGCCGAGAAGCTGACGCGTGGTGCTTGGACATCTTGAACAGGGTTTTGGGTTACCTGTCCAGCAGGAGCGCCGTAACCACCGTTGTTGTTGATGAAGTTGGTTGGGGCCAAACCGCCAGTCGGATCGACAGGGCTCTTGAAGATGTCCAAATTCTTGGTGTAGGGCTGCAACATACCGGTCCAGTGGGTGTAACCATTGGTGGAGTTGTTGTCGTTATTGTAGTAGTAAGCGGACATGTAAGTGTCGTCGTAGTCAGCCAAGTAGATTTGGGTTGACGTACCGATTTGCTTCATGTTGCTGAGGTCTTGGGTTTTCTTTGCTGCAAGCTTGGCTTGAGCGAAAACTGGGAAGAGGATGGCTGCCAGGATGGCGATGATCGCGATGACGACCAAAAGTTCAATGAGGGTAAACGCTTTTCGCATTGGTTTTGGATTCTCCAGAATTGTGAGCACCCTTGTTAATGGGCGTCGCGATAAGATTATTCAATGTAATGCATAGCGTTAATATTAAGAGAGTGTTAATTGACTTCTGACATTCCCACAGGGCATCAATATTAACTTATCCTTAACAAAGTTCTTAACGTAAATAGACCTGTGCAGGTATAAATAGCGATAAATTGCATAGGAATTATTTAACATTTTGGGTACTTTGGTTTTGAGTTTTCGCACTTCGCATAGGGCTTTTTCGAATTAAACGGAAATCTCTTAACAATTCAGTTTTTGGGCCATCCAGTAGAATCAGGCAGAGTCGAGCAGCCCGTGTCCGAAATGGCGGACGCAGTTCTTGCCGGATCGCTTGGCTACATAGAGGGCTTTGTCGGCTTTGTCGATAAGGGTCTGTTCTGATTTGCGTTTCATGCCTTTGACGGCGATATTCTAATAGGTTCCTAAGGGGGCTTTTTCTGATTTCTTAACAACTGATGAGTGAATCGCGCCTAATCTTGTCTGAGTTTTGTCCGAAGCGACTCCATAAGTTCTGAGCTTTGTTGGGTCATATTAGCTGAATCGTGCGATTCATTCATAATGGCGAAGTAGGAACTGAGTCTACGCAAAGCTTCTTGGCATTGGGGGCAGTGCTTGACATGAAGCCAACCAAACAGGTTGTACCAGCGGCGTGGCTTGCCAAGGGCTTGGCCTTCGACAAATTTTCTAACGTGAGCACATGGTTCAAGGTTTTGGGCTTGCTTCATTGGTTGTTTCCAGATAAGTGATGAAGTTGGTTTGCAAGTTTCCATCTTGCCCGGCTAAGGCGAGATCGGACGGTCCCGAGCGGAATTTGGAGAAGGTCGCTGACTTCTTGATATTCTAGCTGTTCGATATCGACAAGAATCACGAGAATGCGTTGCTCTTCGGGGAGATCAGCGAGTGCCTGGATAATTTCAGGATTGATATGTTCTTCGAAAGGCAGTTGGTTTTTAGCCTGATTGTTATCAAGGAACTCATCCGTTGTTACGGTAAGCGTCCTTGTATTGCGTCGGTGCAACAAAAATTCCAAATAGATTGCCTGTTTAAGCCAAGCGGAAGTTCTTGATGTCAGTTCAAGTTTTCCTGTTTTAACCTGGCGGAATCCCTTGAGGACTGCTTCTTGGACAAGATCTGATGCGAGGTCTTTATCGGGCCATGTCAAGCGCTGAGCGAAGCGGAGAAGTGACCCAAGGTGGGTTGCCAAAACCTTTTCATACTGGTCTGAAAGATGGTGTGGGATTGTTTTGCTTGTAGACAAAATTGATGGGCTTGGAAATGACATGTTGGGCCGATTTTGATTTGACAAATGATTAATGAGGTTTGTTCGGAATTAGTTCCAGTTGTACCTATTCTAATTTTTTGGAACTCTTTTGGGCGGAATTGTCATTGGTGGGGTGTGTCAACGCTTGTTGGCTAACTCATTGGAGAAAAAAAGATGAAAAAACAGCTCTTGATTATTGGAATGGCTACGATGCTATCAGCATCTGCGATGGCAATCGACGTTCGCGTAACGATTACGAACATGGCACCGGCGAATGGGACATATCTCACGCCAACTTGGTTTGGCTTCCACGACGGAAATTTTGATTCGTTTAATGTGGGTGCAGCCGCATCGATGGGAATTGAACGCATTGCCGAGGATGGAAATCCTGCAGTACTTGATGGGGAATTCATCGGATCGGGTGCTGGCACTGTGAGTGGCGTTCTGAATGGAATCGGACCAATTGGTCCAGGTGCTTCGACCAGCAAAATTGTGACGATTAATGAGAATTTGACCAGCAGTCTTTACTTCTCGTGGGCTTCGATGATTATCCCAAGCAATGATGCATTTATCGGAAATGACAATGCTCGACAGCACCGGCTGTTTAGCAACGCAGGTGCGTTTGTTGGCATGGACTTTATCGTTCTCGGGTCTCAGGTCTGGGATTCCGGTACTGAAGTCAATGATGAGATACCAATGAACACGGCGTTCTTTGGTCAAATGGCGCCGAACACTGGTACTCCGGAAAATGGTGTCGTCGGCTTCCATCAAGGATTCAATCCGGGTGGAAACATATTAAGTTCGGCGATGTTTGCAAATGCGAATTTCAAGACACCGGGCTATACGATTGCCCGAATTCAAGTTGAGTCGGTTCCTGAACCAGCGACGATTTCAATTCTTGGACTCGGCGTGGCGGGATACTTGGCTCGGCGCAAACGAAAGTAAACAGGATTTTTCCTTTGCTAAATTGGCCTCAGCTTTTGCTGGGGCCCTTTTTATGCGGAATCAAGGAGTCCGTGTCCGAAATGGCGGACGCAGTTCTTGCCGGATCGCTTGGCTACATAGAGGGCTTTGTCGGCTTCGTCGATAAGTGTCTGTTCTGATTTGCTCATTGAGTAGACAGTTGAGACTCCGATGCTTGTTGTGACAGGTCGTGAAGTTGTTTTTGCCATTTGGATTCGGCGGCGGAGTTCTTCAGCAACGGCTTCGGCGGCTGATTCGGAGGCTCCTGGAAGAACCATCATAAATTCTTCGCCACCATAGCGACCCACACCGGCCCCTTGCGGGCATGAGTGTTTAAGCACTTGAGCGATTGCCCGCAGTGCTTCGTCTCCGGCTATGTGACCGTATTCGTCGTTGAGGCTTTTGAAATTGTCAATATCGAGGAGAATAACGCTACTTGGTGAGCCGATGACGGAGTTCCTCTTCATGTGCGTTGAAAGGAATTCCATGAGGGCTCGGTGGTTCATGACGCCAGTGAGGCCGTCCATTGTTGCTAACGACTGCAATTGAGAGTTGGCTTGTTCGAGCGCATCGTGAGAAGCAGCCATTGCTTGGTTCTTCTCAGTAATAAGATCCATTTGTGTTTTGATTTGCTCTCGTTGAGCGAGCATTTCTGCTTTTGCTAGTCTTGCCGAGCCAAGTGTTTGGATAAGTTCGATTCCAGTTAATCCGCCAACAAGTGTCAGGATTAGCAAGATTGCAGTCATGATGATAACGCCCTTTTGAGCGTCGAATAGAGATGCTTTCCAGTCTCGGTCGAGATAGGTGACCAAGATAATTGCTTCAGCCTTTGTGTTGTCTTTGAGAGAATTGAGGGGAGCGGCACTGACGGAAACGGCAGGATTTTC
Source organism: Fimbriimonadaceae bacterium (assembly GCA_046154445.1). Classification (GTDB taxonomy): domain Bacteria; phylum Armatimonadota; class Fimbriimonadia; order Fimbriimonadales; family Fimbriimonadaceae; genus UphvI-Ar2. The sequence continues at coordinate 14,780 of JBJXDW010000112.1, forward strand.
TGCAAGTTGAGTTATTTGGACAGAACCTTTCCAAGTTTGGGCAAACGCAGAAGGGTTGCTTAGGAAGATGTCGGTGTAATTTTGTGTGCCGAACGATGTAATGGGCTGGAGTTTTCCGTTTGGAGTTTTGCGGACAGTTTGTACCGCTAAGACATTTGGTTTGACATCAGCCCATTCTTTGAAGGTTGCGACAACGAGTTTTCGGAGACCTTCGGTTGAACCATCGAGCCGGATGTTTTCGTGACCACCGTTTCTGATTTGTTTCGCAAAGATTGACGTTAGTTCAGCATTTTGTCGAAGTTGTCGGGTGGTTTCTCCGTTTGAAGTGGATATGGCCATGTAGAACCCAACCGCAAGCGTTGTTAGCGTGAATAGGAAGATGATTGGTAGGGTTTTAGCTGACCGTTTGGAACGAAAAGTCCAAACCGCGATTCCTATGAGTGAAATTGCGGCGATGACCGAGATGATCAAAAACCATGGATGAATTCCGTTTGCCAACTTTCTGGTAACCCAAATGCCGTGCGGGGCCTTAATAGATTTTGTCGGTCAGAACGGGCCAATAATGTAGTGCAATTGAGTCTAAATTGCGGTGTTCCTCACAAAAAACTCACCAACTCATTTCGCGAGTTGGTGAGTTAATTTGAGTGGTTTTTTGTACTATTCTTCGTCGTCAGTTTCGTCTTCTGCTTTTGCAACGGGGTTTGCTTCTTCGGCGGCAGCAGTTTGAGCTGCGGCAGCTTCGGCATCAGCCGCTAATTCGGCTTCTAACTCCGGCATCACTTCATCGAGAACGACAAATTCGGGGTCAAAAACGTTGAGTTTGAGTTCAATATTCACGTTTCGGTGGATATTGATTTCAATGTCATAGTTTCCAAGTCGTTTGATTGGTCGAAGTAAAAGAACAGCTTTTTTGTCGACATCTTGTTTGAGTTGCGATTTGATTGCATCGCAGATGTCTTGGCTTGTAACGGCACCAAAGAGACGACCATCGCCGCCAGCTTTTGTTTCGATTTTGATCAGTTTGCCGTTGATTTTTTCGCCGACTGTTTCGGCAGAAGCTTTTGTCTTTTCTAATTCAGCTTCAATTTTTGCTTGTTGTCGGCCCAAAACTTCGAGTTGCTTTTTATCGGCAACGATCGCCATTTTTTGGGGGAAGAGAAAGTTACGAGCATAGCCGTCCTTTACGTTTACGAGTTGACCTTCTTTACCCAACTTGGGTACGGCCTGCTTAAGAATGACTTTCATCAAAAAACCTCTGATTTTGCGTTGTTTAGCGCTTGATTCCGATGCCTATCGCCGGAGTATTTCTGCCGAAGACCTTATCAACTCCAACCCAACCATGGATTGTTTCGTTAAATCGGTGCTTGAGGCGGATATCAAGCTGGGGATCGTTAAGCCCGAAGAACTCAGATTGTAACCAAGTGTCCGGCGCGAAGCGATAAGATACCCCGACACCGGGTTTGCTCGCATAGACCCCATACCTAAGGTCCGTCTTGTCGTTCACTCCTTTTTCGAGCATGATGTTTAGCTTGTTGGTTTCGAAGGCATCGTAAAGGCCGAAGATGAGCTTATCTTTACCGGATGGGATGATGAGATTGACGTCTGATCTGAGGTGAGTATTGTCGGTCGTGTAGGTTACGCCCGTTTCTATATCGACTTTGGGGAACAGGCTCCCGGTGCCTTTTGATGGATCAAATTTTTTGACGGCACCTTTAACATCTTCGATCAAGCGACCCACTTCGTCGGCGACGTTGTTCGCTTTCGTCATGAGATCACGGGTTTGGGCAGTGATTTCAATTCCATTTTTTGACATTTGTTCGGCGTCGGAGGCGATATTGACGCCAGATGAAGACATTTTCTCAAAATTTGCAATCGTTTTCTTGATGCTCTCTTGCATTTCCGGGTCGGCGGTGTAGGCGCGGAGGTCTTCCATGAGTGATTTGCCCTCGGTTGCGGCTTGGTTCATGGTGGTAAGGAGAGTTTCGGTTTGATCTTGAAGTTTGCCGCTCTTAGCAAATGTTTCGATCTCTTTGCTCACGACTTGGACGCTCTTCATTGTCGTGACCATTGATGCCATGAGCGTATCAATTTCGCCTGAGTTGCGAGAAAGCGTTCCATTGAGGTTGTCGGCCAATTTTCCGAATTTGGTTGAGGTTTGCTCGCCGGATTTCATTACGGCGACGAGGCCGTTGCGGAGTTCCTTGTCTTCGAGGAGTTCACGGAATGAAACCATCGTTTTATTCAGCTCGGTGATGGTTTCGCCGGTATCGGGCAGAATGCCTTCGAGGGGCCCCTGGAGGCGACCAGGGATGGGTGTTGCGATATCGTTGGGGGTGTAGTTCCCAATTTCGTTATTCAGGCTCTGGAGGAGGACTTGGTGGTCACCGATTGAGATGAAGCTTGTTGGAAGAACGGCGACGAGTTTTTTGCTTAGGGTGCGCCCTTGCTCAATGGAAAGGGTTACGAGAGCATCGCCTTGATCACTGAGCTGCACTTTTTCGACTTTGCCGATAGATACACCGGCTAAAAGTACATCGGCTCCGGATTCTAAACCACCAGCGTCGGGAAAGCGGACATAGTAGTGATCTGTCGGTTTTGAAAAGATACTCGCGTTCAGGATTGCCAATGCACCAGCCAAGAGTCCAACAAAAACGATTACTAAGCCGCCTACCTTCCACGCCGATTGCATATTAGTTATATTACGCGGGAAGGGGCCAGACGATTCGGAATTCGTCCGAGAAAAAGAAAATCCCCACTCCTGGTTTGTTGGGTTAGGAGTGGGGACAATTTGAAGTTAGCCTATGGCGTTGTGACGGCGCATGACAGTTGGTCGAGCTTCATTTGCCAGTTGCGCGGCACAGTGAAGACGGTGTTTTTGAATCTGACTCTGGCTCGAATGACCGGGATATTGCCAAAGAACGGATGAGTCACAGTCCCAACAAATTGTGAGATTGGTACCGTACCACCGTACGCTTCATTAAATGTGTTACTCCCTAATGGTATTCCCGGTTTTGAGGCCAGTTGAACCCAAGAGTTTGTCGTGAAGTTATAGATGTCGATCCATTGATCACATCCCAAGATTGATACTCCAGCAGTTCCACTGATTCGAATACCCGTGATATTGGTAAGTGACTGCAAGAAATCAACTTCGATTGCTCCCACTGGGGATGTCCTGCCACCGAGATAGCTTTCATTGATTTTGAATTCGTTGTTGTCGCCAGCTGTAAGTACGGAGATAAGGTTTCCTGATACAAACCGTCCGATACCCATTCGGGCATCGATAGCTGTCAGGTTACTGACCGCACCGGTGGCCGCGACCTTGATTGTTAGCACATGGTTCGCAAATCCAGTTTCAAATTGATCGATTTCGGTATTTTCGTACTTACCGTCGGGGATCGGATCCCAGTCGTACCAGAATTGGTTTAAGCTGCTCCCAGTACTCGGTTCAGCGGCATTATTGTATACGCAGTCGACAACGCCATCAAATTCTCCTTCACCATCCTCGGCCGGAGGAAAACCAACGAGATGTGGAACTCGAAATTGTTGCGCGATGAAGATTGAAGAGTCTGTTGTTGAAACAGCAGCAGGAACGACATTGACTTCGGCTACCCAATCTCCTTCAGCATATGGTCCTACGATATATCCACCAAAATCTGCAAATTCGCCTGAGAAGTCGTTTTGCCCGGCGGGGTTATCGATGTTGGACTCGTACATTCTCCAACGAACTAAGAACTTAGAAAATGTCGGACTGCCATAGTGGAATCCAAATGTAAGTGATGTCCACGGTTTGCCGAGTCCTGCTGACAGGATGTTGACATCATCAAGTGAACTTGGAACTCCCGGGAACGTTGAATAGCCGATCCCTGCATTGGCATTGTAAATAACTAAATCAGCAGAATTCTTTGCCCCATCGCGGCTTGAAAGCGCTTCATTGATCGTTTGAAAAGGCGACGGGAAAGGCAGAAACTGGTTTGATTGGATATTTGACTGATTTTGAGGATCATTGAGAATGGATTTCTGAATTCGACGAGCGGTAAAAGGGAGCCTCATCCCTTTTAAGTTAACTTTAGTGCCGTCGGCTCGCTTAACCCAACCGAATTCAAGTTTAATCTCTCCTGATACAGTGTCAGGTTTGGCGGATGCTAATCCTGGGAGCACTAAGAGTGCGGCAAGTAGGGGAAGGAATTTTCGCATGATGATGAACCATTCGGGTGACACAATCGCGCCGCCACGAATCCTATTGGACTACAGATTATTGTAAAGGGTTCCCGGCAAAAGTAGTATGTTAAAAAGCAAGTATGGGAAATTCCTAGTAATTTTGCTAGGTTGTAGTATTGATCAATTGGGATTTGGTCAGACTCCGCCCAATTCATCCCGGTATGATTGCTAGTAAGAAATGTACTAGGAGATTGTCGCGATTGAACCGACAATTTCCGTTAGTCGGCATCGGGCCAGCTTGAGATTTAGGTCTCCGGGCACAAGGTTTGGAGTTTAGTCGTCTAAATCATTACGGCGATCCCCTAGTGGAATCACTGAAAGGAGCACGAAACAGAACATGTGGCAAAGGTTTACGGAACGAGCGCGGAAGGTTGTCTTCTTCGCCCAGGAAGAGGCTCAGAAGTTTGGCGAGGGATACGTCTCGACCGAACATCTGTTGCTTGGCCTGGTACGGGAGAGCGATAGCGTCGCGGCTCGAGTTCTGGAAAAGCTGGGCGTTGGGCTTAGTAAGATTCGTGCTGAGGTTGAAAAACAACTTCCACGAGGCGAATCTCGTCCGAGTCAAGATATGACATTGACACCGCGCGCAAAGCGGGTCATTGACTTGGCCTACGACGAAGCTCGTAACCTCAACAACAATTACATTGGTACCGAACACCTTCTTCTTGGATTGATACGAGAAGGGGATGGACTTGCGGGCAGAGTTTTGGCCCGTCTTGGCGTTGAACTTGACCGCGCACGCCGCGAGGTTATGGCACTTCAAGATAATGAAGTTCAGTCTAGTTCGAGTGAGAAAAGCAAATCGAGTTCGAGTAGTAGCTCGGGCGGGAACACAGCTAAGAGTCCGACTCTTGATGAATTTGGTCGCGACTTGACCGAGCTTGCCCGAGAAGGAAAACTTGATCCGGTTGTTGGTCGCCAACAAGAGATTGAGCGAGTCATGCAGATATTGGCTCGACGGACAAAGAATAATCCGTGTCTTATTGGTGATCCTGGCGTTGGAAAAACCGCGATTGCTGAAGGTTTGGCACTCCGCATTGTGAGCGGCGATATTCCTGAGATCCTAATGGATAAGCGATTGATCGCGCTTGATATGGCAGGATTGGTCGCAGGTACGAAGTACCGCGGTGAGTTTGAAGAACGCATGAAGAAGGTTATGGACGAAGTTCGCAAGGCGGAAGGCGAAGTAATCCTCTTTATTGATGAATTGCACACCTTGGTCGGGGCAGGCGCCGCAGAAGGCGCGATTGATGCTTCGAACATCATGAAGCCAGCCTTGGCACGGGGTGAATTGCAATGCATCGGTGCAACGACTCAAGACGAATTCCGGAAATATATTGAAAAGGATGCGGCTCTTGAGCGACGATTCCAATCAGTTAAAGTTCGGGAACCGAACGAAGAAGAGGCTGTCGAGATTCTTCGTGGCCTGCGTGAGCGATATGAAGCTCACCACAACGTTGAGATTACAGATGAAGCTCTGACTTCGGCGGTTCAGCTTTCGATGCGCTATATTACTGATCGAACTTTGCCTGACAAGGCGATTGACTTGATCGATGAAGCAGCAAGCCGCGTTCGACTACAACAGAGTTTGCCGCCAAGTGATGTTCGAAATGATAAGCAAAAGCTTGCTAAGATGCGAGCTGACCTTGAGCATCTCCGGCGTCACGGTGAACCAGACGAAGTCGAAGCACTTGACAAGGAATACGACGAACTTCATAGCTCGATTACGAATCGGGAAGAAGCCTGGCGAGCCGAAGAAAAGCCGGATGCAGTTGTCGGTGAGACCGAAATTGCAGGAATTGTTCAAAGTTGGACAGGTATTCCGGTTACGCGCCTTGTTGAAGCGGAATCGCAAAAACTTCTCCGAATGGAAGAGGATTTGCACGCACGGATTATTGGTCAGAAGGAAGCGGTCAGTGCAGTTGCCCGGGCGATTCGCCGAAGTCGTAGTGGATTGAAGGATCCTAAACGACCGATCGCGAGCTTTATTTTCCTTGGTCCGACCGGGGTTGGTAAGACAGAACTTGCTAAAACCTTGGCGGAATACCTTTACGAAAAGGAAAGCTCGATGGTGCGGATCGACATGTCGGAATACATGGAACGATTTGCGGTCAGCCGATTGGTTGGTGCACCTCCGGGATATGTTGGATACGATGAAGGCGGTCAGTTGACTGAGCAAGTTCGTCGTAACCCTTATTGCGTTGTTCTCCTCGACGAGATTGAAAAAGCGCACCCTGAAGTGTTCAACATTTTGCTGCAAGTAATGGAAGATGGACACTTGACGGACTCACAAGGTCGTTATGTGGACTTCCGAAATACGATCATTATCATGACTTCCAACGTTGGGGTTCGCCCGATTGAGCTTGAGAAAGGGCTCGGTTTCCGCGACACCAAGATGGATATCACTGATCCACGAACCTATGAGATGATGAAAAACAAAATGCTGGATGAGATGAAGAAGTCTTTCCGGCCGGAATTCCTCAACCGGGTTGACGAGGTGATCGTCTTCCAACATTTGCAGAAAGAAGAAATTTTGGAAATCGCCGAGATTTATCTTAAGCGAGTTAATGAGCAGGCGAAAGAGCTTGGCATCGTGATTTCACTTGGTGAAGGCGTTAAGGATATGCTCGTCGAGAAGGGTTACGACCCGAATCTTGGGGCACGTCCATTGCGACGAGCTGTGCAGCGATTCATTGAAGATCCTCTGAGTGAGCAACTTTTGATGAGTACGTTTGTATCGGGTGACCACGTGGTTGCCGATGTTGATACGGACGGAAATGTGATTTTCCGGAAGAGCGATGCGCCGCCAGCAACGGATGAGCCGCAAGAACTCGTGAATAACTGAACAATTGAGCTACCTTGAGTATGTATCGCCGGGTGATTATTTCATCCGGCGATACTATTTTTCCACCAGTGGAGTTGGTTTCGATTTGCAGTTAATGAGAGGATAAACTAGGCCTTGCGACATGGCTGGACTGCTTTTGTTTGTGGATTAGTTCTCGTTGTTGGAGTTATATTGTGGTTTAAGATTGTGCGGTATCAGTTGCCACGGGAGTTGCCGCCGGGTGAATGTACTTGGTATGCGGCAGCTCGGGCGAAAGAGTCGGGATGGGACTTGAAGTTTAAACAGCAGTTCGGGCGCGATGCGCGGAAGTGGGGGGAGTTAGTTACGAACGGGAAGTTAGTTGCGGAGCCAGTTGTGGGGTCGCTGATGGTTTTGGATGCTTGGGGGACGAATCCTTTTGGTCACGTGGCTTATGTCGAGGAGGTTGCGGATTCGGCGCACTTCACTGTGACGCACGCAAATATGATGGTTGGGGTTAAAGTGTTTTCAAAGAACGGGGTACCGATCCGGCGGGTAGATGCGGAATTGGATGGGAAGGCTGTGAGTTTTGGGGAAGGAAAGGCAGATTATCCGGTGATTGGGTTCTTAGTTATGAAATAGGAAAAGACCTTCGGAATTGATCGGTATTCGAAACTTAACGCTCAATTTTATTTATTAGATTCCAGGGCTTTTTGGAAATCAACTTCATTCATTATTGATGTGGCTCCGATTTTGGTGATGATTTCCGAATAGCTAAAAGTGGCGCGGCCACCGATCAGAATTGTTGTTGTAGGTAGGAGATTTCTTAGATGCTCAAGTTCGTTTATGACGACTTTGTGGGCAAGTGGGTAAACGAGGCTGAGCCCAATAACGGTCGCTTGTGAACTGATGGCGGCGGTAGCGATTTCAGATGCTGGGAGATTTGGGCCGAGGTAGGTCACTCTCCACCCAAGTCGAGCGGCAGAAATTGCGGCAATGAGGGCGCCGAGTTCGTGCATTTGACCCGATGGGGTTGTGACAAGCATTTTTGGTGCATTTGCGGGGACTTTGATAGAGGTTCTGATGTGGTCGAGTTGGGTTCGGAGCAGAGCGGACATTAAGTGCTCTTGGGCGATACTTACGGTTTTGTTTTGCCACCCAGCATCGAGATGCGCAACGAGGGGGATGGCAATTTCGGCAACAAATCGATCCGCTCCAATCAACAGTAGGGTTCGACTGAGTTCGGATTCTAGGGCTTCGGAATCAAGTGCCATCATTGCGGCGACAGTATTTTGGATGGGACTCTGGTCGCCTTCAATATTCGGAGCGGATCGATCCGGTCGGCTTATGGTGCGCAATTCTTCGATTGATGATTGGGCGATCATGCTGATGCTATGCCCGTGGTCAACCGCATGCTTGAGAAGTGTTAGTTTTTCGATGTCTGCCTCAGAGTAAATGCGGCGGTTGGTTGAGGTTCTTTGCGGGGCGGTAACGTTGTATCGCTTCTCCCAGGCTCGAATGGTGTGAGCTGATAATCCGGTGGCTTTTGAAACCGCGTTAATTGAATGTGTTGCAGCCACAGAATCATTATTGCAGGTTTTGTCTAGCGTTCGACTAAGTTTGCCATTGGGTCTATAGCCCTTGTGGAAAAAAATTTAGACATAAGTTAGACAATTGATAGACAAACGGCGTATCACAGGAATGTCGCTCGTGAAAGGAATTTCACAGAGCGTGCGGGGCAGCACACCGAGACGGGGGGTTGGCATTTCCAATCCCTTGTGCGGCCCCGTTCACTTTCTTGCTGCGATGATTTGGCTTATGAAGTCTGCGATGCAAGAGATTGAAATGGAAAGAAGGTAATCAAAAAATGAAAATCAAATTCACATCAGTCATTGTTGTCGCCGCTTTGGTGGCCTCGATTGCAGTTGCAGCAATGCCTAAGGCACCGAAAGCCGACATTGTTGACACGGCTGTCGGCGCCAAAGGCTTTACGACACTTGTCACAGCAGTTAAGGCAGCTGGATTGGTAGACGCGTTGAAGGGCAAGGGTCCATTCACCGTATTCGCACCGACAGACGAGGCGTTTAAGAAGTTGGAGAAAGAAAATCCAGGAATCACAGCAAAGCTCTTGAAGCCGGAAAACAAGAAGATGCTCGCTGACATTCTGAAGTACCACGTTGTATCAGGCAATGTTATGGCGAAGGATGTTTTGAAACTTAAAAATGGCACGATGGTCAAAACACTTGGAGGAAAGACGATCAAGATTTCCAACAAGGGTGGCGTCATGGTTAACAATGCGAAAGTCACGAAGACGGATATTGAATGCACCAATGGTGTGATTCACGTAATTGACACTGTTCTCGTTCCGAAGAGCAAATAATCATTAGGGCCTGCAACTTCACGTTCTTTTCAGTTCTGATGGAGTTGCAGGCCCAATATATTGATAAACTGAATTGAGGTTTGGAATTGAGCACACGATGAAGATTGGGGTGATAGGGTCAGGGGTTTCGGGCTTGGTTTCTGCGCACTTGCTTTCGCGGTCGCATGATGTTACGATTTTTGAAAGCGATCAGCGGATTGGCGGGCATGTTAATACGATTGCAGTCGATACTGCGGACGGAGTTGTTCATGTCGATACTGGATTTATTGTCTTTAATGAGAAAAACTATCCATTGTTTTCTAAGCTTTTGAAAGAACTTGGGGTGGATTCTCAGTCTTCACGGATGTCCTTTAGTGTTAAGGATGAGCGTCACGGGATTGAGTTTTCGGGTTCAAATTTGGCTACGCTGTTTGCTAAAAAAGGCACATTTGGACGGCTTGATCATTGGCGGATGTTGAAGGATGTCCATCGGTTTATTGGAGCAGTGGGTGATATTGCTGAAGGCGATCCGAGCATAACGATTAGCCAGATGGCATCGGAAATGGGGTTGTCGGATGAATTTTTGGAAAGGTTTTTGAGCCCGCTTGGGTGCGCGCTTTGGTCTTGTCCGCATGGAGCATTTTTAGAGTATCCGGCTAGGTTTGTGGCGGAGTTTATGAGAAATCACCAGCTCATTGATTACCGTGGCCGTCCGGAGTGGCGGACGCTAGTTGGGGGATCGAACAGATACGTACAGGCGCTCGTTTCTGCCTTAAAGGCAGAAGTGAAAGTGTCTTGTGGTGTCGACCGGATACGGCGATCTCAATCGCAGATATTTGTTGAGGCTGGCGGCGTAACACTTGGCTTTGATGAAATTGTTGTTGCAGCTCATGCTGATACGGCGTTGGGTTTTTTGCATGAGCCTTCGTGCGCAGAAATCGAATTATTGGGAGCATTTCCGTTCCAAAAAAATGAAGCGATTTTGCATACGGATGTTTCGGTTCTGCCGGAGAATCGCAAGGCTTGGTCAAGTTGGAATTATCGCGTTCCGCGCGAAGAACTATCGGCGGCAACCGTAACATACAATATGAACATTCTTCAGTCACTTGCGACGGAAGAAACTTATCTGGTATCGCTGAATGAGTCGGCTGAGCTTGACAGGAGTCGAATTTTGGCTCGATTTGACTACGACCATCCGATTTCTACAGTTGAAGGTTTTGCGGCGAAGAAACGGCGTAGTGAATTAATTAGGCATGCGGGGATATCATATTGTGGGGCGTATTGGGGTTACGGATTTCACGAGGACGGCGTGAAGAGTGCCAATGAAGTTGGGGCGGCGTTTGGAGAGGTGCTATGACTTCGTCAATTTGTTCTGGAAAAGTGTTCCATCACCGGCGAGGGCCGAAAGTGAACGGATTTAGTTATCCGGACACTCAGTTTTTGTTAGATCTTGCGGCGTTAGAGAGCGGAGCGAGTCATGAGATGAAAGTGTGTCGGCGGAGAGTGCCGAGAGCTGATCACTTTGGTGATTCGGCGGTGGCACTGGACGATGCGATTCGCGATTTGGTAAATGAGAGATTAGGCATTCGGCCAACTGGTCAAATTTTGATGTTGACTCATGTTCGGCAAGTGGGATATGTGATGAATCCGGTTAGCTTTTTTTACTGCTATTCGGAGGATGGTTTGACGGTTGAGGCGATTGTTGCGGAGGTTCACAACACACCTTGGGGTGAACGTCACTGTTATGTATTTAAATGCGAGGACGGTGATTCATTTACTTTTCGGTTCAAAAAGGATTTCCATGTGTCGCCGTTTATGGAGATGGATCAGGAGTATGTTTGGACGTTTACGGCACCGGGTGATTCGATCAAGGTTTACATGCAGAATTGGGAGAAAGAGGAACTGATTTTTGAGGCTTCGCTTGACTTGCAGGTTCGACCACTCACCGAGTCATCGTTGAGGAGGTTTCTTTGGCGCAGTCCTTTTGTGTCGATTGCGGTGATAGTTCGCATTTATTGGCAGGCTTTGAAAATTTGGGTAAAGCGGGTTCCTTACGTGGTTCATCCGCGGAAGAAGTTGCTGAAGGATGGTGGTCAATGAGTCATTGGGAGACGCAGGAGCTACGGCCTGACTTTGGAGTCTTGCGACTGAGTCGATTTCAGTCGATTTGTCGGAGCGTTCTTTTATGGGCTTTGGGACGATCGAAACAGGGATCGTTTACGTTTATTGAAGGAGATTCGGAAATCAGGGTTGGGGAACCAGATGCAACAGGATTGCGAGCAAAAGTTCAAGTGTTTGATGGGCGGTTTTATGTTCTGGCGATTTTGAAACATTCACTTGGGGCGGCAGAGGCTTATAAACGAGGGTATTGGGAAGCGGAAGAACTGACCGATGTGATCCGTATTTTTGTTAGGCGGCGGGGCCATGAGTCGAACTGGGAGAAGTTGATGGCGAAGATTTCCGTAGTGCCAGCCTATTTTGCGCACTTGCTTCGGAATAATAACCGCACGAATAGCAGGAAGAATATTGAAGCGCATTATGATTTGGGGAACGACTTTTTTGAATTGTTTCTCGATGAGAGTTTGACCTACTCTAGCGGGATTTTTGCTTCTGAGGAATCGACGATGTTAGAGGCATCAGAATTGAAGCTGAAACGGATGTGCGAGAAATTGGGCTTGCACCCAGGGCTCTCGGTTGTGGAGATTGGGTCGGGCTGGGGGAGTTTTGCGATCTATGCGGCTCGTAATTATGGGTGTCGCGTTAAGACGGTTACTCTTTCTAAGCAGCAATTTGATGAAGCGAAGCGGCGGATTTGCGAAGCTAATTTGGATCACTTGGTTGATATTCAGCTCATGGATTATCGGGAACTTGAGGGAAAATTTGATCGCTTGGTGTCGATAGAAATGATCGAAGCGATTGGTCACTCTCGGATGCCGGAGTATTTTGCTCAGTGTGCTCGGCTATTGAATTCGGATGGATTGATGGCGATTCAGGCGATCACGATGCCGGATCAGGGGTATCGGGAATACTTGCGGCGGACAGATTTTATTCAACAGTATGTATTTCCGGGGAGTTGTTGCCCAGCTCGTTCGGCAATCCTTGCGGCAGCGACGAAGTCAAGTGACTTGAGGGTGGTTGATCTTGAAGAGATTGGAATGCACTATGCTACGACTTTGGCTCGGTGGAGAGAGAAGTTCGTTGCGGCAATCCCCCAGATCATGGAATTAGGTTATCCGGCCGAGTTTATTCGGGTTTGGCACTACTACCTTTGTTATTGTGAGGGCGGTTTTGCGGAGCGGTACGTTGGGGATGTTCAGCTTGTGTTTTCCAAATTGGAGTATCGCGGCGAAGTTTATCGAGATGGAGCAGAGCAGGTTGGAGTAGGTGAAGTTGTAGGAAGTGGACTTGAATGAAACAAATGAGTGAAATCGTGCTTTCGGATGTCCATGAGCCATTTTTTGAAAAATTGAATAAACAGTCGGAGGAACGACAAGTCTTGCTTGTCTTTTTACGGCAGTTTGGCTGAATTTTTTGCCAAGAAACGGCGGCTGATCTCGGCGAGTTACGCGATGGGATTGAAGCTTTTGAAACGCAGTTGGCGTTCGTTCATATTGGAATCGAGGAGCAAGCGAAACTATTTTTTTCGCGTTACGGTTTGGATGACTTGCCGAGGCTTTCGAATCCGGGTTCGGAGTGGTATCGGTTTTTTGGCCTTGAACAGGCTGGTGTTGGGCAGGTTCTCTCGCTTTCAACTTTTCAATCAGGTTTACGGGCAATGAAAAAGGGATTTAGACAAGGAAAGACTCAAGGGAATAGTCGGGTGATGCCTGGCCTGTTTTTGATCAAGAATGGCAAAATTATCAGACAATTTGTGCATGAAAGTCCAGGTGATAAGCCTGACTTTATGGAGTTTATAGGAGCGTACGAATGACAATTTGGATCGTAATTGGACTCGCTTGGCTTGCGATGGCGCTACTCATGGCAGGGCTATGGTATGTCCAGTTTAAGAAACACAACGCGGGAATCGTGGATGTGGCTTGGAGCTTTGGGACTGGGCTTTGCGCAGTCTTTTTCGCATTGACAGCATCGGGTGATCCGGCGCGGCGCATAGCGGTGGCAGTCATTGCAGGGATTTGGGGGATTCGCCTTGGATCAGCTTTGGCGAAGCGGGTTTTTTCGGAAAAAGAAGATGGGCGGTACCAGATGCTCCGAGAGAAATGGGGGGATCGTGTCCAACCCTTGATGTTCGGCTTTTTTCAGATTCAGGCGTTTTGGGCGGTGTTGTTTGCCTTGCCGATGTTGGCGGCGAGCTCGAGCCCGCGACCGCTGGGGTTGATCGATGGCGGTGCGTTATTGATTTGGGTTATTGCAATTGCTGGAGAGAGTATTGCTGATGCTCAGCTTGCGGCATTTAAGCATGATCCGGCGAATCAAGGCAAGGTGTGTCGGAGTGGGCTTTGGGCGTGGTCACGGCACCCCAACTACTTTTTTGAGTGGCTACATTGGTTTGCCTATATCATATTGGCGATTGGCGGGAATTTGGTTTGGCTTGCGGTTTTGGGGATGGCGATCATGTTGCTGTTCTTGACGAAAGTGACGGGAATTCCGATGACTGAGGCGCGGTCGGTCAAATCACGTGGGGACGCATATCGGGACTATCAGAAGACGGTTTCACCGTTCTTTCCGTTACCGCCAAGGCGCGATGGGAGAGGTTAAAAATGAACGATTCGATTAATACACTTGCGATTTCGCTGGCGGAGAAAGGTGCGGTGCCAGACTTTCTGTTGAGTTTTGGAATAGAACGAGCATGTGGTCAGCGGCTGAGGGAGGTTAGGGCTCAGTATTCGGATGACCCGGCGAGTGAGTTTGACCGTTTTTTGACGCAGTTAGATATGGCTCCGATTGCGGAATCGACTGATGAAGCGAACGAGCAGCATTACGAACTGCCACCGGAATTTTTTCAACTCATTCTTGGTCCGCGGAGGAAATATAGTGGATGTGAGTGGCCAAAGGGAGTAACGACTTTGGCGGACGCGGAAGTTGCGGCCCTAAAGACTGTGGTTGCTCGGGCCGACATTCGACCTGGACAGCGGATTCTGGAGTTGGGATGTGGGTGGGGATCCCTTTGTTTGTATTTGGCGGAAAAGTTTCCGAGTTGCGAGATTGTGACGGTGTCGAATTCGGCGGGTCAGCGCGGGTTTATTGAGTCAGTTTGTGTTGAGCGCGGGTTTTCGAATTTGAAGGTAATTACGGCGGATATTAATGAGTTTGAGCCAGACGGAACATTTGACCGGGTGGTAACGATTGAGATGCTCGAGCATGTTCGAAATTATTCGGAATTGTTTGCGAGGATTAAAGCATGGTTGGCGGTAGATGGGAAACTGTTTGTGCATGTGTTTCGGCACAAGGATTTTGCCTATTTGTTCGAGACGGAAGGTAGCCAGAACTGGATGGGTCGGCACTTTTTTACTGGAGGCGTGATGCCTAGTCATGATTTGCTGATTAGGGCTCAAGATTCGCTCGATATTATTGAGAGTTGGCAGGTTAATGGGACGAATTATGCATTAACGGCTGACGCTTGGCTTGATAACATGACTCGGAATCGCACAGCGATCATGCGCGTTTTGGATGCTCATTATGGTGCCACTGAGTCTTCGATATGGTATCAGCGGTGGCGGATGTTCTTTATGGCTTGCCGGGAGTTGTTCGGGTTTGATGAGGGAATGGAGTGGGGGGTTTCTCACTATTTGTTCCGAAGAGCTTAGCGGCTAAGATTTCACTCGATGAGAAAGTGTTGTTAGGTAAGTTAGAATTACTGGCACATTAGCCGGAGATTTCATGCATCCATTGTCCGCCCTCTTCCTTTTAACTACAGCCCATATCCAAGATCATGGCAAGGTGACTTCACATAGTCAGGGGCTCCATGGCTATATTGGATTTGGCCACGAACCTCTCCCTGCGGACGGTCACTTCACGGCCGGGATGGGGTTTTATGCGGCGGTTTGGGAGTTGACTGACAAGCCGCTTGCCGGGTTTCAGATTGGGCTACCGAGTGCTTGGATCCAGCCTGATAACTCTGACAATAAAGATAAGCCATTGGCTCCTGAAGGCACTCTTGCACGCAAATGGAAGGAGCGTGGGCCAACGTGGAGTAGTGTGTTTCAGACGGTTGAGGGTGGCTTGGGATATTGGGCAGGGAATCACTTTCGATATGGGCCTCCGAAATTCAGCATGAACGGAACGCCTCAGTGCTACGACTACGAAGTTGGCTCACCAGGGTGGTCGTTTTTTTATAGTAATACAGCGCTTCCGGATAACCAGTTGGGGATTGCGCAGCTCAGTAATCGGCTTTTGATTCCACCTGATGGTTTGCCATTTCAGGGTAATCCTAATGGCGGCTTTTTGGGTTATAGCTGGATGGCATTGCCGTTTACGGATTCTGTCGTTGGTGACCCGCCGACGGGTGATCAAAGTTGGACATGTTTCCTTTCGGCGGCTAACTTTAAGGGGCCCATTGCTTACTACATCCCTGAAACGTGGAGCAAGATTGGCAAATTGTTTAACGAACCGTTTCTATACGGTCGTGGCCTCGATGCTCGCCCGGGAATCATGGGAGGCGGGGCGATGGAGATTAACACGGTTCCGCGACTTGACAGCACGGATGCGAATGGAACCATATACACGAAGTTGCCTCAACTAAAGTTTCCAGTCGATGCCAAAGGGCGAGCAATTTTGGTTCAAGACGTTACGTATTATTCGAAGTCGGCGTTATTTGACAGCTTTAAGTCGTGGCGAGACGGAGGTCCGGAATGTTTAGGGATTTTCAACGGAAGTGGCTCTTTCAGACCCAAGTTGAATACAAATACGACTCGGTACGATCAGGATGGTAAACAAATCGTTGGGGTTGAGAACGCATTCAATACTAAAATTTTCGAGGGCAATGTTTGGGGACTTCAATGGAATAGCGAGGGTATTGCTAAGCCGGGTCAGTTCCCACAGTACTACAAGCAAGTTGGCGACAAGCGTTTGCCGGTTGCTGCCAGTGAAGTGCCAGCTGAGACCAACCTCATTTCGGCAGAATTTAGGCTAGCCCCGGTTGGCGCCGCTTATTCGTCGCCGAGCGAGGGTGCCTGGGCTCAACCTGGCCCGAAACGCGGGCCGTTCACGGTTAAGTTGGCGGATGGCTCTTTGGTTACTTATGCTTGGTATCGATTTGTTGATCAGCCTTCGTTCCAGCAGTATCGTTGGAGCGACGCAAAGAAGAAATCCTTGCAGACTTTGGTGGAGAAAATCCACGCCAAGTGGACGTTGAATCGAGATTATATGGCTCCTCCAACGAATGGCAAGCTTGTTGCACTTGATTCGGCTTTGTTTGTTGTTGCTCCCAAGGGTCTTGAAATAGGATATGTGCCGATCGTCATTGCACAATCGGCGAAAAAATAGCAAGAGGAAATTGTTAGGCGAACTGCCTCAACCTTAGGGAGTTCAGTATCACTGAAATGCTGGAAAACGCCATGGCTCCGGCGGCAAGCATCGGGCTGAGGAACCCGAATGCAGCGAGGGGGATCATGAGGACGTTGTAGATGAACGCCCAGAAGAGGTTCCAGCGAATGATATTCATGGTTGCCCGGCTGAGCCTGATTGACTTTGCCACTGCTCTTAGATCGGATCGGAGAATCGTGATTGCGGCGGTTTCCATTGCGACATCGGTTCCGTGACCCATGGCGATACCGATATCAGCTTGAGCAAGGGCAGGGGCGTCATTTATGCCGTCGCCGACCATGGCTACGGGGCCGTGCTTTTGTCGTTTTTCGACGACTTGTACTTTGCCTTCGGGCAGAACTTCGGCTTCGACTGAATCGATTCCGACTTGCTGAGCGATAACTTTGGCGGTTGCTTGGTTGTCGCCTGTCACCATGATTGTTTCGATTCCGAGGCCGTGCAGGTCTTTGATTGCTTCGACGCTGTTATCATCAATGACATCAGCGACGGCAAGGAGGGCGGCAGCTGAGTCTCCGTTATGAAGTACGAAAGTCGTTTTGCCTTGTTGTTGCAGAGTTAGAATTTTTGCGGTCGTTTTGGGAGAAATTTTGATGAGATCTTCTGACGCGGAGGGGCTGGTGAGGTACCAGAGTTGGTCAGAGATTTTTCCTTGAACACCTTTGCCGCGGATAGATTCGAATTGATCGATTTGCTGAATCTGGAGGGATTCGGCTTTAGCACCGTTCACGACGGCGAGGGCTATCGGGTGTTCGGATTTTGATTCGAGTGATGCGGCGATTGCGAGCGCATCATCTCGCTTAAAGTCACCCAGGGGCAAGACATCGGTTAGTTCGGGTTTTCCTTTTGTAATGGTTCCCGTTTTGTCAAGAAGGACGGTCTTTATCGCTTCGGCACGTTCGAGTGCTTCGCCGTCTTTGATGAGAATGCCGAGTTCTGCTCCTCTTCCGGTACCAACCATGAGTGCAGTTGGAGTGGCGAGTCCGAGGGCGCAGGGGCATGCGATGACGAGCACAGCAACGGCGCGGAGTACTGCGATATCGAGCGATTGAAAGACTACAAAACTGACTATTCCGGTTATAACTGCAAGGCCGATGACGACGGGGACGAATATGGATGAGACTTTATCGGCGAGTCGTTGGAGAGGCGCCTTTGACCCTTGGGCGCGTTCAATCATCTTGACGATTTGGGCGAGCAAAGTGTCGGAGCCGACCTTTGTGGCTTTGTAATTGATGCTTCCCGATTGATTCACAGTGCCTGCAGTAACGAATGCATCAGAGTCTTTTTCTATCGGAACCGGTTCGCCGGTCAGCATGGATTCGTCGATGAAGGTTTCGCCTTCGGTTACGATTCCGTCGACTGCGACGATTTCACCTGGTCGTAATTTGAGTATGTCACCAACCACTATTTTGTCGATCGAGATCGTTTCCTCGGCACCGTTCTCGTTGATGCGGATGGCATTTTTTGGGGCCAATCCCATCAGCTTTTGGATCGCGCCGGACATGTGGGTTTTTGCACGTGATTCGAGAAAGCGACCGAGTAAAACAAGGACGACAATTCCGGCACCGACTTCAAAGTAGATGTGTTCACTTTGCATGTGAGAGTCGGATGAGAACTTAAGTAGACCGAAGAGACTGTACGACCATGCGGCGGTTGTCCCTACGGCAATGAGAGTGTCCATTGTCGTGGTGAAATGTTTAGCTGCATTCCAGGTGTTCTTGAAGAACTGACGGCCAGCGATAAAGATCACAGGTGTGGCGAGGGCGAAGAGTAGCCAGTTCATCCAGACGGGGCGGGGGTGCAAGGCCATTGAGATGATAATGGTCGGAATGGTGAGCGCTGATGCGATGATGAGCTCGAGCCTGGCTCGATTTGCTTTTTCGGCCGATTCCGCTTTGAGATGGGCGGCATGTTCGCCAGCGGAATGTTGGGAGTGGCGGTTGTCGGGTCTGATCGTTGCTTTGTAACCAGCAGTTTCGACGGCGTCGAGAATCTGCTGTTCGTTTAAGTTGGCTTTATGTGAGATGGTGCCGACGCTGTTAGCGAAGTTCACAGCTACTTCTTGGACACCTTCAACTTTGGCGACGGATCGTTCGACCCTTGCAACACACGAGGCGCAGGTCATGCCTTCGA
>JBJXDW010000113.1:0-9261 GCA_046154445.1 Fimbriimonadaceae bacterium
TAATGCTCGCACTCACCGGCTTAACAGAGAGAATAATCGACGGCAACATATTTTCTTGGTCTGCCGAAGTCATCCGTTCTCGAGCAACTTTTTCCATCCGGACAAATCCAAGTCGCAACTGGCTCGCCAAAAGCTCACCAATCGAGCGAACCCGTTTGTTCCGCAAGTCATCAATGTCATCGTGGTCGGCTTCTTTCTTGAGATAAGGTTCCATCTCAATCAAAGTCCGCGCCAGGTCGTCACTCGTCAAATTTCGGGTGTTCTTCGCAACATCTAATTTCAATCGAGTATTCAAGAATCGGCGACCAACCTTACCAAGGTCGTACCGACGTCGATCAAAGAACAAGCTGAAAACGAGTTGCTTAGCCGCATCATCGTTCGCCGCTTCGCCCGGACGCATCCGCTTGTAGATGTCCAAAATCGCGTCACGAGTATTAGCCGTCTTATCTGCCGCCAAAGTTGTTTCAATGTAGCCCGGCAGTCGCAAAACCCGAATGGAATCAAGTTCCAAGCTCGCAATCTTCACCGCCGAATCTTTATCAATGCGTTGCAACGCTGCGATGACCGACTTCTTCCCTTCGGAAATCTCTTCGATGACCCGAGCACCTTCAAGCTGCTCGGCCGTTGGCTTTTCAATCGTCTCTTCGGTACCGAAGTACCAATACATGTCCTCAGTCGAACCAAGCGGACTCTCCATCAAGCACTCAAGTGCTTTGTGTTCATCCGAGAGACCCGCGAACATCGAATTAGAAACGATAACGCCCTTGTCATAAAGGACTTCACCGGTATCCGGATCCGCAAGAGGTTCGCTAAATCGTTTGCCTAAACTATCGCCGAGCTTGCGCATCTGTCGATCACGACCCATATCAAAGCCGTGCAAGGCCTTCATTAACTGAGTAATCGGCAACTTCTTGGTCTGAGAAATTTGCGTATTGACAACGCCATTCGCGTCGTTTTCAACTTCAAGCCACGGCCCTTCCATCGGGATGCATCGCGCTCGAGCAATCATCTGCATCGAAGTATCGATGTCTTCTTCAAAATAGATTCCAGGTGAGCGGCTGAGCTGGCTAACAATAACCCGCTCACGACCATTGATAATAAACGTCCCCTTGTCCGTCATCATCGGCAAGTCGCCCAAATAAACTTCGGACTCAATAACTTCACGATCCTTACCGCCAAAACGCACCCGCGCCTTAATTGAGGACTCATAAGTCAAGTCACGATCGCGGCAATCTTGCATGCCGTATTTCGGCTCACCAAGCACAAAATCCACAAATTCAATATACGTGCTTTGGGTAAAGTCCCAAATCGGGCTGAATGTGGTGAAAAGTTCAGGAAGGCCCTCTTCCAAAAACCATTTGTAGCTGTTAAGCTGAAGTTCAATCAGGTTGGGAACCTCGAGCGCACGACCAATGCGTTTCAAGGACGGTTGAATAACTCTCATAGTGCTCCGGACGTAAACGGGGACTAAAAACTATACCTGTCTATAACCCGCATTTCAGGCTATCCCGACCAAAAGCGGGACCCCAATTTCACTCTATTTCAACCCTTGTGGGACTTTTGAAAATTAGGCTCTCTCAATGGTCTGATGAATCAAAATTTGATTACCAATTCGAGATCGTCTTTCTTACTTCATTACCCCACAGGCTGAATCGTGAACTAATCGAATCTCTCCCTCCCCGCCCTTTCAATGCAATCCCTCAACTAATCAAAGTCGACATGACCAGAACGTACAGAAGAGGTGCCACCACAAATGGAAAAACACAACTGAAAAGGCACACAAAACGAGGGTCAAACTTGCTCGTCGTTCCCTTCGTTCTGCCAAAAAACACTCCAGTAACGAAAAGAAAAACCAGGGCAATCACCCATAACGGATCAGACCGCCCAATCAACCAGCCATTCAAACCAGTGAGTGGCGGCTTGGACGAAATCCAAGCCCACGAAAAGTATCGCAAAGCCGGATTGAGGGTCACAAATGCACTCACAATTCCCGCAGCCACCGACAACTTTCCAATATCCCGCCTCCCTCGTTCAACAATCATCACAGAAAAACCAAAGAACGGCATAAACAAAAGCCAAATACCCCACTGAACAAGCGGCGATGCCATCATAACCTCCCACCAAGTTACCCCCTCCCAAGTTCCTATTCAAGCCAAAAAATAGTGCAATCGTTCATGCAACTCATTATGGAATCCCTTTAACATTTAGTTGATTCCCAGGCGAGTTTTTTTGTAACCACAAACCCTCAACCCACGTCATCCCGCACTTGATGCGGGATCCATCCCAGCTGACCGCAAACCCACAGCACCGGCGCAAGTCAAAGCCAGAAACATTAAAACGTAACTCACTCCGTTCCTTACATTTTACGCAGGCCCATCAAATGCCGCAATGAAAAGTTCTTAACTCTCATCTTTAAACACTACTAAGAATTTGCAATCATCCCCACCCCAACAATCTGCAGCAAATAGCAGACCGCCGTCAAAAATCCACCAAAACCCAAACAAAGCCAACCATCACGCTTCGATCCTCCCTCCACTCGCCCAAAAAAACTCAATCCAAGCACAATTACCGCTAAGGGAATACTCAACCACGCAATCAAAAGCCCAATAGGAATCAAAAGCGGTACTCCCCACCCAAAAAAATATCCATTAATCCCAATCCCCGCAATTCCCGCCATCGAAACCAGCAATACCCACTCCTTTACCAGCCCTAATCCAAACATTGCCCTTAGCCACAAAACCAAAGCCACCACCCCAGGAACCCAAATCAAATAGGGGCTTATTTGTAAAATGAATTCCATAGTTCTTTAACACATCAAACGACTCTCATCGTTGCACTCACACGCGAAAATAGATTTCAAACCACCCGTTCCCCCGCCCGATAAACTGCGATCGGCCTTGGTAAATTCTCCACCGACCATCCCTCCCTTTCAGGGGAGGGGAAGAGCCTGCCCCGGACTCGATCCGGGGGGTGGGGTGAAAACAAACCATCCAAAGCCCCCCGATCATAAATCTGAAAATCCGCCCCATGACCCTCCGCAATCACACCCAGCCAACCCCCTTCAAAATTCGCGACCGCCCCACCTCGTGTATACAAATCAACCCCCTCCGCAACCGAACAACTCTCCGCCACATCGTACTCCGCCAGCTTGTATCCTAGGCTACCCATTGTTAGGGGTGGCTTCGTTGCCTTCCCCTAAGACGCGTGCGCCAAGTATCATAAATACAGCGTGAACCACCCACCTACCTACATCTGCCCCCGTACCCAAACAAAACCTTCACTCACCGGCTTCGCTTCCGACCCCGCATGGCAAGCCGCCCCTTGGATCGAATCCTGGACAGAAATCCGTGGCACCGAAACCTGCCCCACTTCCATCAAAGCAAAACTCATGTGGGACGACGAATACCTCTATCTCGCCGCCCAAATGGAAGAACCCCACCTCTGGGCATTCGAAACCGAACACGACGGCGACCTCTGGTACGACAACGTCTTCGAACTCTTCCTAGACCCCGATGGCGATGGACACAACTACTTCGAATGGGAAATCAATCCCCTTGGCGTCACCCTTGACCTCCGTATGGATAAACCCTACATCTGCGGCGGAACTCGCGATGATAGCCTTGAAATCCCTGGCCTCGAACTCGCCCTTCTTACAGACGGCGCCGTCAACGACCCAAGCACCCAAGCCACCGGCTGGGAGTTCGCCGCCGCAATCCCCTGGTCAACCCTCACCCAAATCGGTCACCCTGGTACCGCCCCCCAACCCGGCGATATCCACCGATTCAATCTCATGAAGATGTTCTGGCCCGTCGAAGTCCGCGATGGTGCCTACCACAAAGTCGAATCAGAACCCGAAAAGTATTGGTGCCTCGCCCCTACCCATGTCTTCGATATCCACCGCCCCTGGTTGTGGGCGTACCTCCAATTTGCCCAATCCGCTAACGAAACTCCTTACTCCGATCCGGACTGGGAAACCAAACTTGCCCTCTGCCAAACCCTTGGACTAACCTCGCGCACCCGCGCCCAGGGCCCAACCCCTCCAGAAGAAATCAAACTCCAACCAACCCAAACCCTGCATCAAAATTCAGTCCAATCAAGCACTATTGAGCTTTCATTTGAAGGATTGCTCCGACAAAACTAGAATGTCATCATTGCGCAGGCAGGGATCTAACTGCATCAAAACACACCATGAAAAACCACCTCACCGAAGCTTTTGAATACGACCTTTGGGCAAACCTCCGATGGCTAGAATTCCAACCCAAAGCCACACCCGAAGAACAAAATGTTTTCGCTCACATTCTCATGGCCCAAAAACTGTGGTCAGATCGCGCCATGGGCAACTCCCCAACCGACTTCCCCATCGTCGAAGCAATCCAAGAAAATCTGAGATCACTCACCCAAAGCTGGATCGACCTCATCTCCACCCACGACCCCGAAGAAGTCATCCACTATAAACGAACCACGGGAGAACCCAAATCACTACAGTTGGGCGAAATCGCCCTTCACGTCACCAACCACGGAACCTACCACCGCGGACAAATTCGCGGACTTTGCCAAGCCCGCAACTGTATCGACTTCCCCGAAACTGATATGGTCCTTTATTTTTGGGCTAAAGAGTCAATTTGAAACATTTCTTCGTTCCCACGCATTAGAACACATACCAATGAAACTCATCGCCGCCATCGCCGGAATCGTAGCCGCAACCCTCGCAGCCTACGCATTCACAACCATCCCCCAAGCTAATAACGAGCCACCTTCCACCAAAATCACGCTCGCCGCAACTAATTTCAAAGCCAAACCCGGTGTCAAAACCGAACGCGCCATCTTCGCCGGCGGTTGTTTCTGGGGATTAGAAAAACACTTCCGCGAAACCCCCGGCATCACCGCCACCGCTGTTGGCTATATCGCAGGCAAGACCAAAAATCCCACCTACAAAGAAGTCTGCTACGACAACACGGGCCACGCCGAAGCAACCATCGTCGAATTCGATCCCACGCAAATCACCTACAGCCAAGTCCTCGACCAATTTTGGCAAATCCATAACCCATGCACTCTCAACAGCCAAGGCCCCGATTTCGGCGATCAATACCGCTCAGGAATCTATCCGCTCAACGAGAATCAACGCAATATCGCTGAAGAATCCAAACAAAAAGCCGCTCCGCTGTTCAAACGTCCAATCGTCACCGAAGTCAAAACCGGACAAACGTTCTACATGGCCGAGGACTACCACCAACAGTATTCCGAAAAAACCGGACGCGCGTGCGCAATCGACCGTTCTGATCACAAATCAGGCGGCTAACTCACTCCCAAATCTTCATATCCGGGCGCAGCTTGTGGAATCCCAGCTTCTGCTGGAGTGCATAACCTGCGCCCAACATCGTTCCTTCGTAGAAAGGCGAACAAATCAGCGAAAAGCTTCGCGCTTGACCCTTTTCCGTTACTCCCGCCGGAACCAGCATTTGAGGAATCCCTGTCGCGTTAAGGCCAAAAATCCGAGGATAGAGCCGATCATCCGCCATCACAACGTCAAATTCACTAATCGCCTCCCGATAAAGTTTTGCTAGCATTGGTCGATAACGATCAGCTTGTATGTATTCGACCGCCGGAATCAACCGACCCGACCGGAAAGTCTCCGGCCAACTCGAATATCCTTCCAATTCCTGTATGTCAGGCCCCCGCGTAAAACTCTCAAACGCCGCCGAACATTCGGCGAGCAAGATCGCATCCAACGCTTCCGGAACCTCCGGCAAATAGACCGGCTTAATCTCAGCCCCTGCGTCGCGTAATACCTTTAGCCAAGGTCGATTCAAATCCGAAAGTGGCTTTTCAACATCTTCTTTCTTATAAACCAAATAAGCCCAGCTGAGTTCTTCCAGTTGAACATCCGGCGCATAACTAAATCCCCTCCGAACCTGACCCGGATCGTTCCCCGTAAAGTCGTAAAGCGCATTAAAGACAACCGCGCAATCCTCCGCCGTCCGACAGAGTGGACCCACTTTGTCAAGGCTCCAACAAAGTGCCATCGCCCCAGCGCGGCTGATTGAGCCAAATGTTGGTCGTAGAGCAGTAACCCTACAGTTATGACCTGGGCTAACAAGCGACCCATTAGTCTCCGTCCCTATTGCAAACCCAACAAGCCCCGCCGCAACCGCACTGCCCGATCCTGCCGAACTCCCGCTACTCCCAATTTTCTTATCCCATGGGCTTTCAGTCCGTCCCTCATACCAAACATCACCCATCGCTAGCGCCCCCAAACTCAGTTTCGCCACCAAAACCCCACCTGCTTTTTCAAGCAGCAAAACCACGTCGCTATCAACCTCCGTCATGTGATCTTTGCGCGTGCCAATCCCCCAAGTCGTCGGGTACCCCTCAGCATCAAAAAGATCCTTCACTCCAAACGGGATCCCATGAAGCGGCCCAAAGTAAGTGCCTTTCGCAAATGCCGCATCAACATCGCGAGCCTGCTTCATCGCCCGCTCTTCAGTCAAATTAACCACGCACTTCAACTTAGAACCGTACTTCTTCAACCGACGCAAGTACATCTCCGTCAGCTGAACCGAGGTCACCTTCTTCGCCCGATAAAGTGTCCCCAACTCCACCACTGTCATGAACGCCAAATCTTCTTCGTTCTTCGGCAGGTCAACGGCGACTTCACTCCAAATCACCCCATCGTCAACAATCCCGCCGTCCGCATCCGCCTCCCAGACCCGGTAACTCATCCCCATGAAGCCCGCATCCTTAGTCAATTCACGCAGAGCCGGCCAATTCTCCCCAAACCCCTTCACCGATCCCACCATCTCCTTCACTTCATCATCCGCAAAACTCAAATTCGCCAACTTCAAAGCAACCTTTATCTGCTCTTCCGTCACTCCAACTTTCGCTACATCTTGCGCCCCCTCCGCAAAAGTCGAACCCGGCAATACCATCCCGGCAATCCCAACACCGGTCATTTTCAAGAACTCTGAACGAGAAAGGTCTGGCACAGTTTCAACCGTACCAGACCTCAACCTAAAAACGAAAGTCTATTCGCTCGACTTCGTCTCGGGTGTAGCGATCTCTTTTTTCGAAACCTCAACCGGTTTTACTTCCGGAGTCTCAGTTTTGTCTATCGTTGCATTCGGAGCCGCCGCACTCGGAGCATCATTGACATAAAACCCTGACCCCTTAAACGCAACCCCAACTGGCTGCATCACCCTCTTCACTCTCCCCTTCCCACACCGGCACTCCGTCAACGCATCTTCAATAATCCGTTGCTCAACTTCATAAACGTCCCCACAGGTGTCGCATTCGTATACGTAAATCGGCATTGTTCCCTAACCTCACAACAGTGACTGAAATCTTGACGTAGATTGTGACAGAATCTCCCCCATTAGCCCAGACTCCTGACTCAATGAATTTCCCTCCTCAGATATTTGAATATGGCGATATAGCTGTCATCGGAATGCTCATCCTTCTCGAAGGACTGCTCAGTGCCGATAACGCCTTGGTTTTGGCCCTTATGGTCAAGCACCTCCCCAAAGATCAACAAGCAAAAGCCCTCACTTACGGTCTCGGAGGAGCTTTCGTTTTTCGGGCGATAGCCATTGGCCTAGCAACATTTATCATGAAACTCTGGTGGCTCCAAGCCATCGGAGCCGGCTATCTCATCTGGATGATGGTCAAACACTTCTGGTCAAACAAAGATCACCATGAAGAAAAAGAAGTCGGCCACAAAGCAAAGCAAGCCGGTTTTTGGAAGACCGTTTTTCTAGTTGAACTTGCAGATATTGCCTTTGCTGTCGATAGCGTCCTCGCCGGAGTGGCACTAGCCAAGGCCAGCACCAAACAAGTCTTCGAATCCAAACTCTGGGTCGTATATGCTGGCGCCGTCATCGGAATCATACTCCTGCGCTACGCCGCAAAATTCTTCCTCAAACTTCTTGACAAATACCCAACCCTCGAACACCTCGCTTACGCTCTCGTTGGATGGGCAGGTATCAAGCTCCTCGTGATGGCCGGGCACCACTTCACTGCTGAAATCAAACCAGGATTCATGATCCCCGAAATGGAACCAGCCGTATTCTGGAGCGTTCTTATGCTGATTCTAGTCGGCGGTATTTGGCACGCTGCAAGACACCCAAATCCAAACCCCGATGGCATCCCGGATGTAATTGAAGAAGATGTCTTGTCTTCAGAAGAAAATTAGAGATTCTTTCGATTTATAAATGAAATCGATATCCTCGCAAATATATTAGTAGAGGAGCAGACAAATCGTTATACTCTTCATAATGGACACTCTAAAACTTGTTCGCAACGTTCTCATCGCTTCGTCATTGGTCGTGCTTATCGCCTGCGGTGGTGGTGGTGGAGGTTCATCAACTGCTCCAATTACTGGCTTCTCTATCCTGTCATTCAACGCTCCCGAAATCGCAACAACCGCCGACTTCTCCGGAACTGGTTGGACGGAATACGGATCACTTGGGGCAGGCGTCGATCAGTTTAACTTCCCCTACGATCTCGTCCGAGATTCGCAAGGTCGTTACTACACCGCAGACTCAGCTAATCACAGAATAGTTCGAGTCAACGACCTCACCGGAGCTGGCTGGACGACATTCGGAACACTGGGTGCCGGAGTCAACCAATTCAACCGACCACGCGGTTTGCATATCGACTCCCAAGATCGCATCTACATTTCCGATGCATCGAACGGAAGAATTGTCCGGATTAATGATATGACCGGCGCCGGATGGGTTGAATTTGGTTCGTTCGGGTCAGGTGTTGGCCAGTTTAGTGATCAACGAGGTATCCACGTCGATCCCAATGGTCAAATCTATGTTGCCGATTGGTCAAATGACCGAATTGTCCGGATAAATGACATGACTGGTGCAGGGTGGACTGAATTGGGAACCACTGGAAACGGAGTTAACCAAATGAATGCACCGTCGGGAATTACCCGCGGCCCAAACAACAAATTGTATTTCACAGACTATGGCAACGGACGCCTGGTGATGATGAACGACATAACTGGCGCTGGATGGACTACCTACTCAACCGGCCTCACTAATCCATTCAAAGTGCGATTCGATAATCTCAACCGAATCTATATTTGCGATTACTCTCTCAATCGCATCATGAGAATCGACGATATGGCGGGCACAAACGCTACCACTTACGGCACTGCCGGAACCGGTGTCAACGGCCTCAACGGCCCCGTTGACATCATAATCAACTACTGAAGAGTGGAGACCAAAAAACGGGGCAGTTACCATAACTGCCCCGTAT
>JBJXDW010000114.1:0-23090 GCA_046154445.1 Fimbriimonadaceae bacterium
TGACGGTGATTCCGTTTATCTTTGGGCTTGTGAACGGGTATGCGATTTTGTTAGCGGTGGTGGGGACGATTATTGGAGGCTTTGGAATGCCGGGAATTGTTTGGGCTTATCGAAAGCGGGGTTATGGGAAGCTGAATGCGCCGGATGGGAGTTGGGAAGATAATTTTTAGTATTCTGAGTCAGCCGTCCACCGGGCGGCGAAATAAGTAAAAGCGGCGAGGATCAACGCTCCAACGAGGCAGCCCAAGGCGGATTTAATGTCTGCCTTTGAATTTTGTGGTGGAAATGCTTTGGTATAGGCGATGCAGATGAGTGAGAGTGTGATTGCGCCGCCGAAGAAGTAGACAGCAATTGTTCGGATGTCGGGCGAGTTTTCGTGATTTGGGAAGTAGGGCATGGATTATTTAGAGTTAATGTCACTGGTGCCGTACGGATGGATTGGCGCCTCAACCCATCTGCTGACGGCCCGGGTGATATAGATCGTGCCACCTGCCGCGAGGTGGCAGATTGCCGCACCCTTTGGATCAGGGGCTGGGGTTTGCTCGAACGGCGGTTCTTCTTTGTGTTCTGGTGCCTTCGGGTTTAGTAAATCATAGGCGCTGTAGAGAAGAATGATGGTGAGTAGGCCGCCTAAAAAGGTGATTGCGAGCTGGGTTGGCTCGGGGGTCGTTTCTCTTCTGAGTCCTAAGGCATCAGGTATGTGATCGAAGATAGGCATTTGGCAAGTTTAATCTAAGTCTTTCTATGTGGATAACTTAGTTTAACTTTGAACTAAAAGGTTGGTGTTAGTGCGGGTTTGTTGTAGGATATTGGTTGAGGGGGCTGAGCTAGTGGTCCCGGTTTTCCGAAAAGTTCCTAGGGGTCCTTGACTCTTGGGGGAGCCGCTGGTATAGTTCCTCTTCGCCGCTGATCGAAAGTTCAGCAAGACCGAGTTCGGTCGAGAGCATTTTGAAAGCCTCATAGTGGTTTGTTGACTGCGCGTAAAAGACACCGGAAGCTACTCGAACGTAAGTTTAGTTCGAAAGCTAAAGAGGGTGTATGGTGAATGCCTAGGGACAAGTTGCCGAAGAAGGACGTGTAAGCGACGATACGCTGCGGGTAGGTGCACAGAACCGATGATCCGCAGATTTCCGAATGGGGAAACCCAGCGAGGGTAATGCCTCGTTATCCAAGAGTGAATACATAGCTCTTGAGAAGGGCACCTGGTGAACTGAAACATCTTAGTAACCAGTGGAAAAGATACCGAAGGTACTCCGTCAGTAGCGGCGAGCGAACGCGGACCAGCCTAAACCAATTGGCTTGCCAATTGGGGTTGTGGGGCATCCACTTTATCTCCCTAAATTTGGGACGAGTCATTTGTTTGATTCGCACCTAAATTTAGAGAGATAAAGAAAAAAAGACTAGAGAAGTATAGAGGAAGAACGTTGGAAAGCGTTTCCATAGAGGGTGATAGGCCCGTACTCAAAATATAACTCAGATTTAGGATGTACCCGAGTAGCGCGGAGCACGAGGAATTCCGCGTGAATCATCCCGGACCACCGGGAAAGGCTAAGTACAACTTGTCACCGATAGTGCATCCAGTACCGTGAGGGAAAGGTGAAAAGAACCCCGGGAGGGGAGTGAAATAGAACCTGAAACCATACCACCCACAAACAGTCGGAGCCCTATGTCAGGAGTAATCCTGTCCTGGGTGACGGCGTGCCTTTTGCAGAATGAGTCTGCGAGTTACTGGTACCGGCAAGGTTAAGTGGTTTAGCCACGAAGCCGGAGGGAAACCGAGTTTGAATAGAGCGTCAAGTCGGTATCAGTAGACCCGAAACTGTGTGATCTTGCCATGGCCAGGCTGAAGTGAAGGTAACACTTCATGGAGGGCCGAACCCATTGATGTTGAAAAATCTCGGGATGAGTTGTGGTAAGTACGGTGAAATGCCAATCGAACACAGAGATAGCTGGTTCTCTCCGAAATGCATTGAGGTGCAGCGTATCGTGTTGTCATATGGAGGTAGAGCACTGAATGGGCTAGGGGGCTTACCCGCTTACCGAACCCAACCAAACTCCGAATGCCATATGATTAGCGGTGCAGTGAGACTGCGAGCCATAAGGTCCGTGGTCAAAAGGGAAACAGCCCAGATCGACAGCTAAGGTCCCTAAGTGATGATTAAGTGTGAAACGATGTGAAGTCGCGTAAACAGCCAGGAGGTTGGCTTGGAAGCAGCCATCCTTTAAAAAGTGCGTAACAGCTTACTGGCCGAATGTGACTTCGCGCGGACAATGTAAGGGGGCTCAAATCATCCACCGAAGCTTCGGGATTGACGTAAGTCAATCGGTAGGAGAGCGTCGTGCATGCAGTGAAGCTAGAGCGTAAGCACTGGTGGAGCGTGTACGAGTGAGAATGCAGACACGAGTAGCGATTATAGAAGTGAGAATCTTCTACGCCGATACCCTAAGGTTTCTCCGGCTATGTTCGTCAGACGGAGGTAAGGCGGTCCTAAGGCCAGGCCAGAAGGCGTAGCCGATGGATAGCAGGTTAATATTCCTGCCCCGGTAATAGTGCGAAAGAGTGACGTTTCGAGAAGATCCAGACACACCGTTGGTTGTTGTGGGCCTCGCCCTTCGGGGCAAAGCCGTTGGATTGACTCGGGGCCGCGAAAAGCTCTGGAGCTTCAGCTATTATCGACCGTACTGTAAACCGACACAGGTAGGGAAGTCGAGGAGACTAAGGCGTTCGGGAGAACTCTCGTTAAGGAACTAGGCAAAAGAGCCCCGTAAGTTAGCAATAAGGGGCGCCTCCCTCGGGAGGCCGCAGCGAAGCAGCCAAGGCGACTGTTTACCAAAAACACAGGTCTCTGCTAAGGTGAAAACCGATGTATAGGGGCTGACACCTGCCCAATGCCAGTAGATTAAGAGGAGATGTTAGGGTAACCGAGGCATTGAATTGAAGTCCTGGTGAATGGCGGCCGTAACTCTAACGGTCCTAAGGTAGCGAAATTCCTTGTCGGCTAAATACCGACCCGCATGAAAGGTGTAACGACTTTGGCACTGTCTCAACGAGAAGCCCGGTGAAACTGTAGCGCCCGTGAAGATGCGGGCTACGCGTAATAGGACGGAAAGACCCCGTGGAGCTTTACTACACCTTCAGATTGCTGTTTGGTTGTAGATGTAGAGCGTAGGTGGGAGCTTCGGCACCAATGGAACACCACCCTTCTACATCTGAACAGCTAACCTGACCCATTATCTGGGTTGGAAACAGTCTGTGGCGGGTAGTTTGACTGGGGCGGTCGACTCCTAAATAGTAACGGAGTCGTACAAAGGTGCACTCAGGCTGGTCGGAAATCAGCCGCTGAGCGTATAGGTATAGAGTGCGCTTGACTGTGAGACAAACAAGTCGAGCAGGTACGAAAGTAGGTCTAAGTGACCCTCTGATTGTGCGTGGGCACGTCAGGGTTCAACGGATAAAAGCTACCCCGGGGATAACAGGCTGATCTTGCCCGAGCGCTCACAGCGACGGCATGGTTTGGCACCTCGATGTCGGCTCGTCGTATCCTGGGGCTGCACAAGGTCCCAAGGGTTCCGGAGTTCACGGATTAAAACGGCACGCGAGCTGGGTTCAGAACGGCGTGAGCCAGTTCGGTCCCTATCCATTACGCGCGCAGGATATTTGAGGGGAGTCGCTCTTAGTACGAGAGGACCGGAGTGAACCGACCTCTGGTGTACCAGTTGTCCCGCCAGGGGCATAAGCTGGGTAGCCACGTCGGGTCGTGATAAGCGCTGAAAGCATCTAAGCGCCAAGCACACCCCAAGATTGGATATCCCATCGAAAGAGTAAGACCCCATGAAGACTACATGGTGATAGGTCGGAGGTGGAAGCGTGGTAACACGTGCAGCTAACCGATACTAATTGGTCGAGGGCTTTATAACTAAGCTTCAGAGAAGCTTCTGGTGATCTTTTACGGGCAGTCAACAAACACACAATGAGGCTTTCAAAGTGTTTTTACCGAATCGGTAACAAACGCTAAGCGAGTTTTCGCGTGGCCATAGCGCAGAGGAAATACCCGTTCCCATCCCGAACACGGAAGTCAAGCTCTGCAGCGCCGGATGTACTTGGTGGGTGACTGCCCGGGAGATATGGACGCCGCGCGGATACATTTTTAAAAACCCCTTCTTCGGAAGGGGTTTTTTTATATTTAAAGTAGTGTAATTTATGGTTCAACTCGAAGATCGTCAATGACTTTATCGACGCCACGAGTTTTGTTGGCGAGGTTGAGGACAAGAGCTTTTTCTTTTTTTGTGCGCACGTGTCCGCCAACGGTGACTTTTCCGCCCTCGGCTTCGATGTGTAATCCAGAGATATCGACATCTTTATGGAGGCCTAGCATCGTATTGACTTTTACGGCGACTCCGGCATTTGCGGCGGAACGACCAGCAGTTTCGGCAAGTTTTCCTGCGTCCTTTGTGATATCTTTGGCATCTTGGCTATTGCAACCGCCCAGGATTGCTAAAGCAAGGAGGGCGACTGGAACTCTCGTTTTGATCATTGATTTGTTAGACGATAGATTCAGTACGAGGGTTTTTGGGGAGTAGGTACGGATAGGGAATACTGGGGATGTGGCTTTGGCAGTTGGAGAATTCGCGCCGGATTTTACGTTATTGACGATGGGCAAGAAGGGTTTGGAGGAAGTTCGGCTCTTTGATCATATTGGTCGAGATCCGGTTTTGCTTCTGTTTGTTCCGGGGGCGTTTACGGGGACTTGTACGGCTCAACTTTGTGATGATTCGGGTGGATTGGAGGAGTTTGAGGGAGCAGGGGCGGTGGTTTATGGAGTGAGTGTGGATTCGGCGTTTGTGCAGGCGGCATGGGCAAAACATGCGGGAATAAAGATTCCTCTCTTGAGTGATTTTCGGCATGAGGTGGTGGAGGCATATGGAGTTGTATTGGAGGATTTTGCGGGGATGGGGCCGAGTAGTTTGCGGGCGGCGTTTGTGATTGACTTGGAAGGAGTGATTCGGTATAGCGAGGTAACGGCGACTTTGCGGGAAGTTCCGGATCGGGCGGGGATCTTGGAATGTTTAACGGGGATTCGAAAATCCCGTTTCGATTAGGGCATAGAGTGTCATACTTTGGGTTCAAATTAGGGTGAGATGGCAGACGAACGAGAGGTGATTTACGACCCGCTGATTGAACTCATGAAGCGGTTTGAGGACGTGAAAGCAGTTGACACGAGTGTTGATCCGTTTGCGGGCCTTTCGATTGAAGAGCAACTTAAAAAGCATATTGTTGATGGGATTAAGAAGAATTTGGATGCGCATATTGCGCTTGCGCTCGAAAGTTATGAGCCGCTGGCGATTATCAATGACATTTTGCTGGATGGGATGAAAACGGTTGGGGTGCTGTTTGGATCGGGGAAAATGCAGCTGCCGTTTGTTTTGCAATCAGCGGAAGTGATGAAGGCAGCGGTCAAGGTTTTGGAGCCTTTGATGGAGCGGGTTGAGGGGTCGGAGAAAGGGTCGATGCTGCTCGCGACGGTTGCCGGAGATGTGCATGATATTGGTAAAAACTTAGTCGATATTATTTTAACAAACAATGGCTATCGTGTAGTTAACATAGGGATTAAACAGCCAATCAATAACATATTAGCGGAAGCAGAGGCAAACAAGTGCCAAGTGATTGGTTTGAGCGGATTGTTGGTGAAATCAACTTTGGTGATGCGAGACAATTTGCTGGAGATGAACGCACGGGGGCTTTCGAAGTATCCGGTCGTTTTAGGTGGGGCGGCCCTGACCCGGGGGTATGTGGAGGAGGATTTGCGAAGTATTTATGATGGTCGGGTTTTTTATGCTCAGGATGCCTTTGAAGGCTTGAGATTGATGGGTGAATTGTGTGGGGAAGGGGGTCAGGATTTTGAGGCTCCGGTAAAATCCGCGGCGCGAGTGAGCAGTCACCGGTTGCCGGATCGCGACCCGGTGCTCTATGTTTTTGATGGAACGAAGAGTGCAACTTTGCCGGCGGAAAGTGTGCCTCAGTTGCCGTTTTATGGCATAAGAAAGCGCGAAAACTTTGACATATTTGAATTGTATAAGTTTATCAATCCGATTGCGCTTTGGCGGGGGCAATGGCAATATAAGAAGCCCGAAGATATGACAAATCCGGAGTTCACTGCTTGGCTTGATGTCAACGTTAAACCGATTTTTGATCGGAAGTGCCGGGAGCTGGCAAACGTTCTGAAACCGGCGGTGAAGTGGGGTTATTTCTGGTGCCAGAGCGAGGGGAACGATTTGATTGTTTTTGATGAGGATCAGAAGTCAGAGCGGTGCCGGTTCCAGTTTCCGAGGCAGCGTGATGGGAAGCGGCAGTGTCTTTCAGACTTTTTCCGTTCGACAGATTCAGGCGAGATGGACGTGGTCGGGTTTAGCATTGTCACCGTTGGTGGTGGGGTCAGCGAACACGAGCGTAAACAGTTTGCGGATGGGGATTTTCAGGATTACCTTTATACGCACGGGATGGGGGTTGAGACGGCGGAGGCTCTGGCGGAATATTGGCATAAGCAGATGCGGCATGAGCTTGGCATTGGCGGGGCCGATCCGGCGGAAATGAAGGGGCTGTTTGGTGCGAAGTATCAGGGTTCGCGGTATTCGTTTGGTTATCCGGCTTGTCCGAATTTGGAAGATCAGACGATGCTGATGGAGTTGCTTCAGCCGGGGGATATTGGCATTGAGTTGAGTGAAGAGTTTATGTTGGAGCCGGAGCAATCGACGAGTGCGATTGTTGTTCATCATCCGGCGGCGAAGTATTTTAATATTCGGTGAGGACTAGGGCTGATACTTCGTCTTGGAAATAGCCCTGCCTAATCCTGCGGATAAGACAGGGGCACTTAGGGGATGGGAGTTTAGATGGGTGATTGTCAGGCGGCGTATAATTTGAACATGAACGCGGATGCGCTGCATGCGGAAGTGGTGGGGAAGTACACGGAGTTTATCAACCCGTATTTGGCGAAGCTGATGAACTTTGCGGGATTTGGGGTGGAAGTTCAGGCGGAGGGGTGCATTATGCGCGACCACGATGGGCGCGAGTTCCTCGACTTTCTGGGCGGATACGGCGTGTTTTCGTTGGGGCATCGGCATCCGAGGGTTGTTCAGGCAGTGAAAGATCAGCTTGACCAGATGCCGCTGAGTGGGAAGACATTTTTTGGGAAGAAACAGGCGGATTTGGCGGAGAAACTGGCCCAGATTACGCCGGATGGGTTGCAGTTCACGTTTTTTAGCAATAGTGGGGCGGAGGCAGTTGAGGCGGCATTGAAGTTTGCGAAGGGATCGACGGGCCGGGCGAAAATGGTGAGCACGATTGGGGGCTTTCATGGCAAAACAATCGGCGGGCTTTCGGTTACAGGGCGAGAGAAATACCGCAAGCCGTTTGAGCCGCTGGTGCCGGGGGTTGAATTTGTTGCTTATGGCGACGCCAATGCGGCTTGCGCGGCGATTGATGAGACGACAGCTTGCTTTATTGTTGAGACATTGCAGGGAGAAGGGGGAATTCATGTGCCTCCTACGGGGTACTTGAAGGCAGTTCGGGCGCGATGCACGGAAGTCGGGGCGTTGTTGGTGGTGGACGAGGTTCAGACGGGGTTTGGTCGGACGGGGAAGATGTTTGGGTGCGATCATGAGGGGGTTTCGCCGGATATTTTGACGATGGCGAAGGCTTTGGGGGGCGGCGTCATGCCGATTGGGGCGACGACCTATACGCGAGATATTTGCGAGAAGATTTATTCGGCAAATCCGCTGATGCACACTTCAACGTTTGGTGGGGCGCCGCTGGCTTGTGCGGCGGGGCTTGAGGCGATCGCGGTCATTGAGGAAGAGGGGTTAGTTGAACAGGCGCGCTTGAAGGGTGAGTTTTTGATGGAAGGGATTTGGGAGATTGGGAAAAAATATGACTTGATCGCGGAGGTTCGGGGGCTGGGGTTGATGGTGGGGGTTGAGTTTTCGATGGATGAGGTTGGGGAGTTGGTGATTGGGCAGATGGTGAAACGGGGGTTGGTGGCGGCTTATACGTTGAATAATCCGCGGGTGATTCGGATGGAGCCGGCTTTGATTGTGAGTGAGTCGCAGATTTCTCAGGCTTTGGAGATTTTTGATTCGGCGGTTGGGGAGACGGCGGAGATTTTGGCGAGTTTGGGTTAACCGCCTTTGTTGAAAAGCAGTTTATTCGCTGGATTGGGCGAAGGGGCTGCTGTAGTTGGGTGGTTCTTTTGTGATCCAGACATCGTGGGGATGGGATTCGAGCAGTCCGGCACCGGTGATTTTGACGAATTCCGCTTCCTCATGAAGTTGCTTAAGAGTTGCCGCTCCGCAGTATCCCATTCCGGATCGGAGTCCACCGATAAGTTGGGCGACGGTGTCGCCGAGGGGGCCTTTGAATGGAACACGGCCTTCGACACCTTCGGGAACCAATGCGGCTCCAGCTTCTTTGATGGCAAAGTAGCGATCGGATGAGCCTTGCTTCATGGCGCCAATGCTGCCCATTCCTCGATAGACCTTGTAGGCACGGTTGCGATAGATTTCCATTTCACCGGGGGATTCTTCGCATCCGGCGAACATGTTGCCCATCATGACGGTGCTTGCGCCGGCGGCAAGGGCTTTGACAATGTCGCCACTTGATCGGATGCCACCGTCGGCGATTGTGGGGAGGCCGAGGTTGTTGGCTTCTTCGCAACAGTCAAGGACAGCGGTGAATTGGGGAACACCGACTCCAGCGACGACTCGGGTGGTGCAGATTGAACCGGCCCCGATTCCAAGGCGAAGGGCGTCGGCTCCGACGGCGTGGAGGTCGCGGACACCTTGCTTGGTGGCGACGTTACCAGCGATGACTTTGAGATCGGGGAGCTTTTCTTTCAGCATCTTGACGCAGTTGATGACGCCGATGCTTTGGCCGTGGGCGGCGTCGATGACGATGAAATCGACTCCTGCTTCCATTAGGGCTTTGGCCCTTTCATACGGTTCGCGGAGGGGGCCAATCGCGGCACCACAGCAGAGCCGACCTTTATCGTCTTTCGTGGCGTTGGGGTGGCGTTTAACCTTCTCAATATCTTTGATGGTGATGAGGCCCTTGAGGAGTCCGTTTTCATCGACGATGGGGAGTTTTTCGATCCGGTGGGTTGCGAGGAGGGCTTGGGCTTGATCGAGGGTTGTTCCGGGTCGGGCGGTGACAAGGTTTGCCGTTGTCATTCGCTCGGTGATAGGGCGTTTGAAATCGGTTTCGAAGCGGATATCACGGTTGGTGAGGATGCCGACGAGTTTGCCATTGTTGTCGGTGATTGGCACCCCACTAATATGAAAATGCTCCATGAGGTCAACGGCCTCTTGGAGCAATTTGTCGGCGGTGAGTTGGATGGGATTTGTAATGACCCCGTGCTCAGAACGTTTTACTCGGTCAACTTGCCGGGCCTGTTCTTCGATTGGCATGTTCCGGTGGATGACACCGACGCCGCCTTCGCGAGCGATCGCGATGGCGAGTCTTGAATCGGTGACCGTGTCCATTGGTGCGGACACGATGGGAGTCGTGAGTGTGACTCCGGGAAGAAGAGTTGTGCTCGTGTCGACCTGGCTGGGCAGGATATCGGTTCGACGGGGAAGAAGGAGCACGTCGTCGAAGCTGAGGCCCTCGGTGAAGGTAGGCATAACGTGCAATTTAGTATGGCAGTAAGTTGGGTGGGGTAGGGGCACTTTGGAACGTGCGCATGGCGAGTAGAATGGAGTCTGGATGTCGGAATATATCGTAAGCGTTGGCATGGAGGTTCATGCCGAATTGATGACGGAAAGCAAGATGTTCTGCCGTTGTCCGGCGGAGTTTGGCGGAATGCCTAACACGCGAACTTGCCCGGTTTGTTTGGGTTTGCCGGGGACGTTGCCGGTTCCAAATGAAGCGGCAGTTGAGATGGTGATTAAGACAGCGTTGGCGCTAAATTGTACGGTTCCCGAAGATTCTGTTTTTCACCGTAAAAACTACTTTTATCCCGATTTGCCTAAGGGTTTTCAGGTGAGCCAGTATGGTGAAACGAATCCGATTGGCTTTAACGGCTGGCTAGAAATTCCGGCGGCGGATGGGGGGACGAAGCGGATCAAGATTCGCCGTGTTCATCTTGAAGAAGACACTGGGAAATTGATGCACTTGCCTGGTGGCGGGAGTGGGGTGGACTATAACCGTGCTGGGGTACCGCTCATGGAGATTGTTACGGACTTTCCGCCGGATATTGAATCACCGGATGAAGCGCGGGAATACATGACCCAACTTCGGGCGATTTTGATTT
Organism: Fimbriimonadaceae bacterium; assembly: GCA_046154445.1. Classification (GTDB taxonomy): domain Bacteria; phylum Armatimonadota; class Fimbriimonadia; order Fimbriimonadales; family Fimbriimonadaceae; genus UphvI-Ar2. The sequence goes on from JBJXDW010000114.1 coordinate 10,302, forward strand.
ATCTGGGGGTTTGCGATGGGAAGCTTGAGCAAGGTTCGATGCGATGCGAGCCCAATATATCGGTTCGGATAAAAGGTTCGGAAACCTACGGGACGAAGACCGAGCTCAAGAATTTGAATAGCTTTAAGTCGGTGCAGTTTGGGATTGCTTATGAACTTGAACGGCAGTCAGCGGTTTTGGAAGCGGGCGATGTGGTTCGGCAGGAGACTAGGGGCTGGAATGAGCAGACGTTGTCCAGCTATTTGATGCGAATTAAAGAATCGGAAGCGGAGTATCGGTATTTTCCTTGCCCGGATTTGATTCCGATGCATTTTGATGAAGCGCGGATCAGCCGGATTCGGGCGACTTTGCCGGAACTGCCATTGGCTAAACAACGTCGTTACGAGAATAGTTTTGGTTTGAGTTCATATGATGCAGGTGTTTTGGTTTCCGAACAATATTGGGCGGATTATTTTGAGAAGTGTGTTGAGCTTGGAGCTGATCCTAAGCAGGCGACAAACTGGATGAACGGGGAATTTGCTCGATTGTTGAATGAGAGGGGCCAAGTTGGGATGGTAGAAGGTGATGGGATTGAGGATAGGCCAGCGAGCAAGATTCGTCCGGGCCATATTGTAGAGTTGATTGGCCTCATTGAGGCTGGCAAGATCAGCGGAAAGATGGCGAAAGAGGTCTTTGAGGAATGTTTTGGGAGCGGGAAGCTGCCGTCAGTCGTCGTAGAAGAACAAGGGCTTTCGGTGATCAGTGATTCGGGAGCAATTGAGAGTGCGGCTCAGGAAGTTCTGGATGCGAATCCAGGCCAGGTTGAGCAGTTCAAGAGCGGAAAAGAATCGTTGATTGGCTTTTTTGTTGGTCAAGTGATGAGAAAAACAGATGGTCGTGCCGATCCTCAAACTGTGCAAGCAGTTTTACGAGATCTGCTGAATCGGTGAACACTATGAAAATTCGGATATTGATGCTGGCAGTTGGAGTGATGACGGTTGCGGTCGGGTCGGCACAATTGGAGAAGATGGTTTCGACACCGGGGGCGAAGAAAATCACGGTTGCGGTTTATGACCGGTTGGGAGTAGAAAAAGATAGCTTGTTTCAAGATGGAGAATATCCGGCGACGATTTCTATTCAGTCCTGGGAAGTACTTTGGAGACCGAACGATTATCAGATAGTTACTGATCTTGGATACATGTACGGAAACATTGAGCGTAAGGACTTGGAATTAGCGACTTACGTGCGGTATCGAAAGGCATATCCAAAGATCGCAGAGGCGTATTACCCCGAGGCGGAATTTTACTTCAAGAACAGATCTTATAAGCCTGTCGTTGCGCTGTTAGAGCCGACGATAACGATGAATCCGAAGCCGCACGCGAATACATTTCGGTTGTTGGCGCATGCCTATGATCGACTTGGCATGCTGAAGGAATCGTTGGCGACTTGGGAAGCCTATCTTGTCTTATCACCCGATGATGCGGCGGCCAAAGTGAACAGAGATAAAGTAAAAGCTAAGCTAAATGACGGTGGAAGCTAAAGCTTTTTGTTAAGTTGCCAATTATTGTGATTAGGTGATTGCGAAGGTGGTCTATGACAAACGACCGAGAATGTGAATTGACGGTTCGAGTCACACCAAAGTCTTCGCAGAATAAAATGGCAATTCAAGCTGACGGCTCTGTTCGCATCTGGGTCAATGCTCCTCCGGTTGACGGAGCAGCAAATGGAGCGGCGGTTAAGCTCGTATCGCAAGTTATTGGTGTTTCGAAGAGTCAAATTGAAATTGTCCGAGGTGAAAAAGGACGCGATAAGACATTTAGAATTTCTGGATTGCTATTAGGGGAAGTCATGGAGCGGATTCCAAAGGAGTTGCCTTAATGTCCGAGGGATCAAATGTCCGAAATTTGAACTGGGACGAGCTCGATCATTCAGCTTTACACGGGGCAGGGGATGTCGTTACTCGCGTTCAATTCTGGCAAAAGACATGGTTTTTATCGATGCTCTTTGCACTGTGTTTATCGGGATTGATAGCTACGTTTTTCGTCCACTTGCGAATAATTGATACACAGAGTGGAATCATCTATTTGAGAGAGTTTTCGAAAGAAATCTCGACGATTGAGGGGTTAGAGCCAAGACTTCAACTTGACCTTATCCTGCGCGAGCGAGTTGGCATCCAGGATAACGAACGGCTTGTGCGAAGGGCCGATTCTCAGATTGCATTTAAGGTTGGTTCGGCATGGACGCGAGTTCGTCGAGCAGCTTTGATTCCCGAAGTGGACTCGGCGGTGTTACGAGCAGCTAAACAGGAATCGGATCGCGGGATTTCGTCATTGGTTCAGTCGCAGAAAGTGCAAGAGCAGATTTTTGGTGGATTAACTGGATTAACAGCTTGTCTGTTGATCGCAACGCTGATCGTGGCTATTCAGGCTTTAAGGAGGCGGGCGACAACTTTGGTTGTTCAGAGCTTGGATGCTGGTGGTTCAAGCGGAACTTATGCAGATATTTCTGCGAGCAGTGCTAAGGAATCTGAAGCAATTACCAAGGCGGTCAATAATCTCCCTATACCAATTGTTGAGTTTGAATCTGATGGTCGAATTCTTCGCTGGAATGACCAAATGCACAATTTGACGGGAATTCCGGCGCAAAATGTTTTAGGTAAAAATGTTATTGAATGCCTGCAATGGGGAACGACTTCCGAAGCGGCAAAGTCGACCATTCGTAAGATTTTTTCGGGCGAATCAATTCCAAAGTTGGAATGGACTCTTGTTCACACTATGGGAGAGAGTCTAGAATTGCAAGCGTCGATCAAGCCCGTAATTGATGGGGGCGGTGCGGTGCGGAGTGCGGCAGCGGTTATTCGGGATGTGACATCGGAGAAATATGGTCGTGATCTAATGGTTGCCAATGATGTTGCACGTTTGGCGATAATCAAAGCGTTGCCGGATTCGTTGCTGCGGTTTGACTCAAACTTGAATCTCGTTGAAATCCACGATAATTCGCAGATTTTGGTCAGCAAAGTCAATTTGCTTCGAGGTGATAAGTGGAGAGAAGGTTTTGGCGCTGATCTAACCGAGACATTTTGTAAAGCGGCGAAGCAGGCCCAACTTACCCAGAAACCCTATGTGTTCCAGTATTCCGGTGAATTAGCAGGTCGACATGTAACGATTGGATTTAGAGTGGCAGTGGCCGGCCCGACTGATATCCTTGCAATTGTTACCGATCTAAATGACCGACAGAGAACGTTGGAAGCGGATTTAAGGGGCGAGGCAAAGTTCAAGCATTTGATTGAAGGCTCAGCAGATGCCGTGATGATGGTTTCGGCAGAAGGCATTGTTCTCTACGCCTCACCTGCTGTGCGACCCGTTCTAGGCATTGACGTTGAATCGATAGTGGGTCGGAACTGGCAAAGCTTAGTTGAAAAGGATTCCAGGGATGTCGCGGAGAGCGGCTGGCAAGAATCGCTTAAAGGGTCATCACGATTTGTACTGGAAGTGATAACGGGTGGAGCCTTGAACACGGTAGAAATATCTTCACGAAACCTGTTGGAAGAAGAATCAGTTGGTGCAGTCGTTTTCAATATACGCAACATAACCGAACGTCGCCGATTGGAAGTTGAATTAACCCAAAGACTTCTCGAGCTGGAGATTCGAACAGAAGAACTGAGAGATGCTGCGCAGCGCGATCCTTTGACGGGCACCCTGAATTATCAGGCATTGCTTCAGTACTTGGAAGCTATTTGCGACTACGCGGCAGATAGAGGAAGCTTTAGCGCGATTCTTTTTGACATAGATAACTTTAAGACGGTGAACGCTGAACACGGATATTTAGCGGGGGATGATTTGCTTTGCATGCTAGCTAACGTGATACTGGAATTCAGTCGGGAGGAGGATATCTTAGGCCGTGCGGGTGCGGAGGAATTCTTGCTGATTTTGCCAGAAGCGGATACGCAGGTTGTTGAGCGGATTACCGAGAGTGTTCGAAAGAAGTTTGCAGAAAATTGTAAAGAGTTGACGACCTTGAGTGTTTGTTCGGTTTCCAAACAAAAGGAACATGCAAACTCTTCGTCTGTTCTGCAAGAATTGAACGGCCTTGTGGTGAAATCCCGAGTTGCTTAATGAGTACCAGTTGCTTGTTGTTTGCTTAATAGTCTATTGATAATCCCTGATTTTTTTTGGTTATTTAGCGATGGCCAGGCAATGATTTCATCAATCGTTCGTTGGCATCCTTCGCAGACATCGTTTTCGTCGAGTCGGCAGACCTTGGTGCAAGGGGATTTGATTTCATCATCTTGCTCATGGTCAGAATCTGGTGAAGCGTAGTCTTTGTCTTGGTGCATTTACTTGGTAGACAATTTGGGAAAGAGCGACATACCGATGGAGATCCTGGTGCGCATACTTTTTTTGCACACCAGGATCCTTGACAATCTAGTGGATTTGGCTTTCGACAGCGGTCGATCCGCCGCCTGCTGGAGCGGGTTTGGGAGCACGCGGCATGAGAGTTTTTGCGTTTGCAATGACATAACACGCGACGGCGCTGTTAGTTGCGGATTGAACCATGTAGTTGTAGGGCACTAACTCCATGCGGTCGTTCTGAGTGTGGTGTACATAGCCATAGTCGAACATGCCGGTTTCATCCCAGAAGAAACCGGGTACACCAACAGCGTTGAAAGGAACGTGGTCGCTGCCACCACCTCGGGGCATGGTTTCTACGGTTCTCATTTTGACGGGCATGTTCGGGAATCCTTTGTTCATCGTTGCCATGATCTGGTCGAACATTGGCACCATGCTAGCGAGGGCGTAGGTTCCGCCTTCGTAGTTGGCTCCGCCATCTTCGATGAAGATACAGGAGATTTTGTCCATTTCGGATTTGTGAGCTTCGACGTAGGCGCGTGAACCGAACAAGCCTTGCTCTTCTCCCGAGAATAAAATGAATCGAATCGTTCGTTTGGGTTTGGCGCCGACGGCTTTGAGTATCCGAGCGGCTTCCAGAACCGCACTTGTTCCGGTACCGTTATCAGCTGCACCTTGGCTACCTGGCCCGTCCCAAGAGTCAATGTGACCTCCGAAAATGACGACTTCATCGGGCTTTTCTGTTCCTTTGATTTCCGCGATGATGTTGTAGTTTTTTCGAGGTCCAGGAATAAATTTATGGTCTAAATTGAATTCCAATTCAACGGGCTTTCCACCATCTAATTGTTCAAAAATTCGATCCATATCTGAGCGACGAATAGTGACAGTGATGTCCTTGGATAGCCCTTCTACGGAAGCAACGTTATAGTTTCCGGATGTGATTGTGAGTTCGTTCCGACTTGGTACAATTCGCCCTAGGATTCCAGCGCTCTTGATTGCTTCTTCTAAAGCAGCAGCATCTTTTTGTTCTGGCGTTAGTTCTGGGGTTGTTCCTCCTTGTTGCTGACGTGGTGCTCGGGGCGGAGCACTTTTATAAACAAGCCATTTGCCGGTGTATGCCCCTTTAAATGTAGTGAATTCGGCTAGGGTTTTTGGGGCGGGTATCGCAAATCCTCTGACAGGCCCATCAGTTCCCATTGACCATGATGGAGTTGTGAATTGAAAAATTGATTCGACTGGAGAAACCATCTTTCCGGAGCTTGGGCCACGGTCGAACCCCATTGGCCACTCACCCCATTGTTCGCGGTGGACATTGTCAAGTCCGAAGGATTTGAATTTTGCTTCTGTCCAGTCGTAGGCTTTATCGAGGTTTGGAGAGGCTGTGAGTCTGTGGCCAATTTTTGTCGCGATGTATTGCAAGTGATCCATCACTTGGTTATTCATCTTGCCTTCTTGGACAATTTTGTCGAGGGTTTTTTGATCAGCTTGGGCTGAACTGAGGACAGCGAGTCCGATGAGAAGTGCGGCTGGTATAACGCGGCGCATAGCCATGTTTTTGAGGTTAGCAGGTTAAGGAAGTTAATATCGAGGTTTTTTCAAATCTATGCAAGGGAAATTGCAGGTTTTTGATCAGAACTCGGGACATGTTCGGTCGCATGACTCGGGACTCGGAATGGGATGACGGTACTGCAGCCGGGCTCTTGCATCGTGACGCCCATCCAGACATCAGCGGATTCGATGGTGACGTTGTTGTGGGTGATGAGGATGAATTGGGTTTGTTCGTTGAACTCGCGCATCATGCTGATGAAGCGCTCGACGTTGCGGCCATCGAGAGGAGCATCAACTTCGTCAAGGATAACCAGTGGACAAGGCTTGACCTTAAGAAGGCTGAAAAGGAATGCGATTGCGGACATTGCGCGTTCGCCTCCGGAAAGGAGTTCGAGTCGTTGCTGTTTTTTGCCGGGGATAGTGACGCTGATTTCGACACCAGAATCGAGGATGTTAGCGGGGTCAGTGAGGCTGATATGAGCTTCACCGCCGCCAAGGAGTTTGACAAACACTTCACCGAATGCCGCTTCGAGTTTTTCGAACGTTTCGACGAACCGGACGCGCGTGAGGTCATCGAGCTCTTTGATTGTGGACCGGATTTCGGTCATACCTTCTTCGATATCGGCGGTTTGGTGGGCAAGTTCGTCGTGGCGATCGGTGAGTCGTTCAAAAGCTTCGATTGCGCCAAGATTTACGTCACCCATTCCTTTGATGTCGCGCCGGAGTTTGGCGACAAGGGCGGGAGCATCGGGGGCAATAAGGGCATCTTCAGATTGGGCGATGGCTTCTTCGGGAGTCAGACCGTATTCTTCAAGAACGCGCTCGGTCGCGGTTGAGCGGCGGCTATCGGCGCGTGCCCGTTTGATTTCGCATTGGTGGAGGATGTCGGCACCGGATTGGGCGGACTTTTGGGCTTGTTCGGCAAGTGTTGTTTGGTTATCGGCTTCAACCGCGACTTTTTTGCGCTCTTCTGAAATGGCGATCGTGTCTTGGCGTAGTTGAGCGACTTCGGATTCGCGCTTTTCTTTTTCCTGTTTTGAAACGGCAATTTGGGTGATGAGTCGTTCGCGCTCTGGATTAATGTTGGCGAGTCGGGCGTGGCGTTGCTCAGCGTTGCTGGACATTGCGATGAGTCGGCGATCAGCTTCAATAAACCGCTCAGCGGATTCGGCGGTGCGTTGCCGCGCTTCTCGGATTCGGGCTTGGGCGCTTTCGGCGTCACTGGATTTTGCCGCGAGCTGACGCATGAGGTTATCGCGGGCGGCTTCGATTGCGGGGACATCGATCGATTTGAGATCGGAAGTTTCAAGTATGGCGAGGCGATCAAGCTCGGCTTTGAGTTTGTCGCGGCTGGATTCGGTGGTGGTGAGTTCGTGCTTAAGACTCATCAGCCATGTGCGGGCCTCGTCGAATTCAGATTGTTGGTTGGCAAGCTGGGTGATGAGAGTTTGACGCTGTTCTTCTAACTCGGTTTTGGCTTGTTCTTGATTCCATTTTTGGGCTTTGTCGAGGCTTTTTTGAAGAATTTGGAGTTCCTGTTCAACCTGGTCAAGTTCAGCTTTGCGTTGAACGAGTCCGGTGCCTCGAGATTTTTGGGCTCCACCGGTGACGGCACCGGAGGCGTGAATCAGTTCGCCGTCGAGGGTGACCATGCGGCTCCAGCCACGGGTTCGGGCGAGGGCTAGGGCGGAGTCGAGTTCTTCAACGATGACAGTTCGGCCTAGCAAGCTGTCGATGACTGGGCGGTGTTTGGAGTCGCAATCAACTAGCTCGGATGCGAGACCAATGACGCCCTTTTGATTGAGCATTTGTCGGAGCTCGGGCGACATTGATTGTGGTCGCATAAGTGGGATCGGCTGGAATGTCGCGCGGCCGGCGCGGAATTCTTTAAGAAATTGGATAGCGGATTTGGCGGCGGCTTCGGTCGGGACTATGAGGTCATTGCTGGCGGCCCCGAGGGCGGTTTCGATGGCTTGGACGAGGTCGCCTTCGACATGGATGGCGTGGGCGACGGGTGTGTATTCAGCGGGAAGATGACCGGCTTTGACGGCTTCCATGACAGCGCGGGAGCCTTGGGCAAGGCCCTCGTTGGCTTCTATTGTCGCTTCAATTCCTCGGCGGCGACCATCGAGGGCGGCGATTTGGGCGAGGAGTTTGCGCGATTCGGCGGCGTGTTGATCTTCGGCGGATTGGAGATCGCGAAGGGATTGGTCGATTGCTTTGAGTTGATTCTTGATGCCTTCGACTTGGTCTTGGAGTTCGTTTGTGGTGGTTTCGTTTTCTGTGACGGCTTCTTGGAGATCGGGAAGAGATTCGATCACACCTTGAAGTTCTTGTTTGACGGCTTTGATGCGTGATTTTGTGTGTTGGGCTTCGAGTTGGTGTCGCTCAAATTCTGCTTGGGTTTGCCTAGCCTGGGTGAGTTCCACTTCGAGGGTTTTTAGTTGGGTAGCAAATTCTTTGGCTTCGGCATCGACATTTCCGAGGGATGCTTCGAGTTCTTCGAAGGCTTTTTGGTCGGCTTCTGCCTGGGCTCTTGCTTTAGCGAGGTCGGCTTCAGCGGCAGCGATTTGGTCAGCGGATGAATCTTTTTCTTCTCTGAGTGTAGCTTCGAGGGTTTTGAGACTCTCGAGTTTATGTTCGCTCAGTTGGACTTGGCTGATCGCTTGTTCGAGCTTAGTTTGGGCGGCGAGGAGGAGTTCGCGGTGGCGTTCGATGTCGAGATCGAGGCCATCGATTTTGCGAAGGGTTTCGCGGTGTTTGGCGCGAAGTTCTTCGGCGCGGTCGTTTTCCCGGTCTACATCGTTGAGAGTGGCGTTGATGCGTTTTTCGAGATCGTCGAGTTCAGCGTGGGCTTCGGCGAGTTCTTTGCCGAGGAGGGCGCATTCGATTTCTCTGAGTGAGTTTAGCGTGACTTTGTACTGTTTGGCGGTTTCGGCTTCTTCTCGGAGGGGTTCGCGCTGGGTTTCGATTTCATGGATGATGTCATGAACGCGTTGAAGATGGCTCGTGGCATGGTCGAGTCGGCGGAGTGATTCGTTGCGGCGGGTCCGATATCGTTGGACTCCGGCGGCTTCGTCGATCCATGCTCGTCGCTGGATAGCGGATGCGCTGAGAGCTTGGTCAATATCGCTTTGGCTGACGATGGCGTATCCGGCTCGACCAAGTCCAGAGTCGGCGAGCAATTCGTTGACGTCGCGGAGTCGGCAGTTGCGCTTGTTGATGGTGTAGTCGCTATCTCCGGCGCGATTGAGTTTGCGGGTGATGCTGACTTCGCTGGCATCGATTGGAAGGGAGCCGTCTTCGTTATCAAATAAGAGGGCGACTTCGGCAAAACCGAGAGATTTTTTACGGCTTGATCCGGCGAAGATGACTTCTTTGGCAGTTTGTGCGCGGAGGTTGCGGGCGTTTGTTTCGCCGAGTCCCCATAGAATGGCGTCAACGATATTGGATTTGCCGCAACCATTCGGGCCGATGATGGCGATAATGTTGCCATCGAGTTCGACTTCGGTGCGTTCGGCGAAGGTTTTGAATCCGAAAATCTTGACGCGTTTGAGTTTCATACTGGCGGTTTGAGCCTGATTAAGAGACGAAAGTATGGGATTGGAAGCCGGGGGAGTTTGGTTTTGTTTTCCACAGGTTTTACAATTGAAGATGCCGGAATGCGGTTATGTTGTGAGACGTAGTAGTATTCAGCCATGAAGTGCGAAGAGTTTTTAGAGAATTTTGAGGGTCGGTTCAAGGATCAGATTGAAAGAGTTAAGAAGGTGACGGAGGGATTGACTGACGAGGATTATGGTAAGGAAGCCGAACCAGGTGTTTGGGGGATTGGGCATATTTTGGGCCACCTCAACATTTCGACAGAGTCGTATATATCGCCGATGGAAGCAGCCATTAGTGGAGGCGCTAATGATTCTGGTGGGGAAGCCAAACATACATTTTTTGCGGGGTTGATTATTGGGGGGATGCATCGTCCGAATATTCCAGTGCCCGGTTCGATGATGCCATCGGGAACTCGATCGAGAGCTGATTTGGAAAAATGGCTCGAAATTACGGATAAGGTTTTGCGGTTGTTTGAGCAGGCGAAGGGAAAAGATTTGGTTGCCAATCAATTCAAGAATCCATTTTTGCCCATCGGTCGATTTAATTTGATGGATGGATTTGAAATTATTGTTGAGCACACGGAGCGGCACGTGCGGCAAATGGAAGAGCGAATCGGAAAGATTCGCGGATAGCGATTGAGTGAATCGTAACCCCGTTTTAGGCGGGGTTACGAATTGAACTTAGGCCCAGTGAACTTCGAGATCGCCATCCAGTGATTGGATGTAGTTGAGCTGGGCGGCGTGGTACATCATGTGGACTCCGGCCATCCCGACCATGCTGCTATAAGAGGTTTCTCGTTCGCCGGATTTGAATTTTTCGTTAAATTTTTCATCCGGGATTTGATCAACTGCCGCGAGAATCGCTTCGCTGGATTCTTTGATTTGATTGATGACGGCTTCTTTGCTTCGATCTTCGTCGGGGCAGACCGCCCAGTCTTCGCCGAAAGGCCATTCACCGGGATCTTCACCTTTGAGCTGAGTGGCGATGCGGTTGTTGACGACAATGACTTCGTGGGTGAAATCGTAACCGGAACGGGCTTTTCCGCCGGGTGATTTGTCGAGTTGGTCGTGTGTCAGGGCTTCTAGGTCTTGGACGTAGAAGCCGCTGGCTTGGATTACTCGGTCTTTCAAGAATTGTTTGAGTTCGGACATGATTACTCAGATATTACTGTTTTATAACAATTGGTTATCAAACATTGATATGAGAAAATTTTCAATGTCGTTATGCGATGTGAGTTTGATCCAGCCGGTTTGATCTTCGGAAGTGAATGTTTGGTGGAGGCCCTTGATGGCTGGTTCAAATGTGAGGGGATCCCAATTTTTGTCTTGACGGACAGCGTTTTGAGCGAGATTGAAATCGAGCGGCAGGAGGATGAGAATTTTGGTTATTTCTCTATTTGCAGTTAGCTTGTTGAGAGTTGTTAAATCTCGGCAATGGTCGATGACGGCGGTGAATCCGTTATCCGAGTAGGTTTGAGCGAGTTGGAGCGCGGCAGTTTCGGCGATTTGGAATTGGCGGTCGGTTTCGCTGTTCCAGTCGGGAATTGGGTGAGCGATACCGGAGATCACCCATTCTCGTAGATCGTCTACGGGGATGTGTATTGTGGGTGTGCGTTTCTTGGCGATGTTCTGTGCGAGTGTGGTTTTGCCCACTCCGGGTGGGCCGGTGATAAGAAAGATAGACATTTCTACTTAGTTAATCCAACTTGGGGGATCGACGCCAAGCAAGTGCTTGACGAAGAAGTCTCGACGTTTGCGCTCGCCGAACTCTCCGCCGCCGGTGTGGTCGGCTCCGGGGAGGTAAACGAAATCGACGTCTTTTCGGGCTTTTTGGAGAGCATCTAGGAGTCGGAATGTTGACTCGGGTGGGACATTTGAATCGACTTCGCCGACCATGAGCAGGAGTTTGCCTTGGAGTTTGGAGGCGTTTGTGATATTGGATTGGGCTTCGTAATGAGGGCCAATGGGGTAGCCCATCCACTGCTCGTTCCACCAGTATTTGTCCATTCGGTTATCGTGGCATCCGCATGAGCTGACGCCGACTTTATAGAATTCTGGGTGGAAAAGGAGGGCGCCCGTAGAGCTTTGTCCGCCGGCAGAAGTTCCGTAGATTCCGACGCGGCTCGTATCCATTTGGGGGAATTTTTCGGCGGCGGCTTTGATCCAAGCTATGCGGTCAGGAAGCCCGGCGTCGGCGATGTTCTTCCAAGCGACATCGTGGAATTTTTTGCCCCGGTTGGCGGTGCCCATACCGTCGATTTGCACGACAATGAACCCGAGTTCGGCGAGGCGTTGTTGGGAGAAAACGGGCCGGAATGTTTTAGGGACGAATGAATCGTGGGGGCCAGCGTAGATATCTTCAACGATGGGATAGGTTTTTGTGGGGTCGAGGTGGGTGGGAAAGTGGATGATGCCGTAGATATCGGTTTGACCATCGCGGCCTTTGGCGACGAACTCGGTTGGGCCGTTGATCCCGGCTTTGCGAAGAGGTTCTTCGGTTGACTTTTCGATGGTTGCAAGGAGTTTGCCTTGGTCGTTTCGGAGTTCGTAAGTGGGGGATTGAGTGACGGTGCTGTAGGAATCAATCAAGAAGTTACGGTTGGGGGAAAAATCGGCTTTGTGGGAACCTAGTTGGGGTGTGAGGTCGGTGAGGTTTGAGCCGTCGCGGTTGATCTTATAGTAGTGAATGAAGTATGGATCGCCAGTTTCTCGCCCGTTGGCGGTGAACAGAATGGTTTTGTCGTTAATTTCTTCGAGGGATCGCACGACGAAACTGCCTTTGGTGATTTGGCGGGCTTCACCTGGTTTGATGTATTCGTACATGTGGGCCCAGCCGTCGCGCTCGGACCGGAACAGCATTGAATGTGAGGCGACAAGTGGACGCCAGAAAAACTGGCTGGCGTGGATAAATGTGGGAGATTTTTCGTCAATCCAGGTTGTGATTTTGGCAGTGGCAGGATCGATTTCGATGATCTGTTTTTGTTGGAAACCACGGATATCGACTTCTATGATGGCGGTGGGATTTTTTTGCCCTTTTGGTTGCCAGAATTGGAGACTTGGAGGTTCGGCCCAGGGGTGTCCGCCGCAGATGATTGGTTCGTGGTCGACTTTGACCGTTTTCTTGGTTTCTAGGTTGAAGAAGTAGGTTTCGCTGGTGTCGAGTTTGTCGCCGGGTTGATCATAGAGGCGAGTGCGAAGCTCGGCCCTTGGCCCAGATTTTGTGGAATCGAGCACGCTTACAGATCGGCGGTCTCCGGGGATTTGCGTTTGGAGAGCGATGAATTTTGAGTCGGGTGACCAGGTCAATCTTT
>JBJXDW010000115.1:0-55893 GCA_046154445.1 Fimbriimonadaceae bacterium
TTCTTGGAGGGTTCGCGTTGGGGTGGTTGGGACAGCCGCGTTCGGAGTTGCTTTTGTGGGGGCGGTCTTCTTTGATGCCATGTCGCAGAAGTATACGCATCTGGACCGAAAAATAGTGCCTCCGGTAATTGAGGCTTTGATTTCGGGGAGGGAGTCTTTATAATGAAATCATGGGTGCGTTGACAGATCGGCAGAAAATTGGGCATTTGTTGCGGCGATTTGGGTTTGGGGCGTCAGTTTGGGAGATGGAACAGTACGTTCCGCTTGGAGTTAAGGGGACGATCGAGAAGTTATTGACTTTTGATGAATCGGGTGACGTGGGTGAACCAATGCAGTTTGCGTTTATAAAAGGCGAAGAAGCACAACCCGGTGGAGGAAGGTTTAGATTATGGTGGGCGTTACAGATGGTGACGACAAAAACACCACTTCGAGAGAAACTGGCGTTGTTTTGGCATGATCATTTTGCGGTGAACGAAGAGGATGTTCAGCATGGTTTGGCGATGCTGGATTATTTAGAAAGAATTCGGAAGAATCCTGCGGGGAAATTTAAGGAGATTCTGCATAAGATGGCTTGGAGTCCGGCGGTGATGCGGCAATTGAATGTGGAAATGATTAGCCGGGCGATACCGAACGAGAACTTTGCGCGAGAGGTATTGGAGCTCTATACGTTGGGTGAGGGGAACGGCTATACCGAGAAAGACATTAAAGAGGTTGCGAAGGCTTTGACGGGTTGGTCGCATATGGATGTTTATTGGCGGATGGGGAAGACCAACGATGAGCGGCTGCGATATATGCGGCAATACGACACACCGGCAGTTTTTTTTATTCAGGCGCCCGAGGTGACTATTCCAGGCAAGAAAACAGTTCTTGGTAAGCAAATTGAGGACGGAAACGAAGTTTTGGACATGCTCGCCCACCATCCTCAAACTGCTCGCTATGTCTGCACTAAACTTTGGGAATGGTTTGCTTATAAAAATCCAGAAAAATCCGTGGTTGATCGGTTAGCAAAGCGATTTTTGGATACAGACGGAGATATAAGGCTTGTTTTGAAAGAAATGGCGGAAATGGATGAGTTCTATGGGGATAAGTCGTATCGACGGTTAACTAAAAACCCAGTGGATTACGTGGTTGGGATTTGCCGTGCGCAAAATGCCGCACCCCGATTTTTGAAAGAGTTTGAAAGTGGGGCGGCATATGACCAGCCGATGAATGAAGATGTTATTTCTGGATGTGGGGCAGTTGTTTATACAGTTGAACAATGTGGGATGAATATTTTTTATCCCGAAACAGTCGCGGGTTGGGATTGGTTTGAAGGCTGGACGAGCACGAATATGTTATTGCAACGGCGTCAGTTCACTGGGGCGCAAACTTGGTATCCCGTTGATCAGGAAGGCAAGGAGCGGGAATGGCACCCAGATTTGCCGGTGAAATACGTCATCGGAGAGATTCGAAAGCGAAATCCAATTGATAATGAAAGTTTGGCAAATGCGTTTTGCATTGTTTACGACTGTCAGTTGGCCCCCGACCAGCAGCAAGTCCTGGTGAAACAGTTTGAAAAAACCGGTGCGATCGTGAATCTTGCCAAGGATCGCGAGTTTGGTTGGGCATGTACGCAGGCATTGCAACTTTTGGGATCCGTGCCCGAATTTCAACTTTGCTAGTGGGCTCATTTTGAATCGAAAGAGGTTGGATTCCGGGTTGAATACGCGGAATGAAAGCAGGTGATCCTGACTTACCCGAGCACTCATTGTCGGCGAATATTCTAGGTGTGTTTGATAAACTTGGAGAGGAGGCGACGATTGGCGACTTAGTTCAGTCGGTTCAGCATCGCGGCTTTGGTTTTCTGTTTGTTATTTTGAATATTGTGCCGATGATGCCGGCTTCGAGCGGGATCGCCACGCCATTTGGATTGATGTCGATGCTTCTTGCGGCCCAGATTTGGATGGGTCGGGATGAACCTTGGTTTCCGGCAAAAATTTTGGCGCGCAAAGTGGGGAACGGACTTCGCAAGTTTTTGCGGAAAACAGCGAGTACTTTGCAGAAGCTAGAGCGGCGGCTAAAACCTCGTTTGGGCGGTTTGTATCGCGAGAAGGTTTTTCGATACTTGATGGCACCGTTGATCTTTTTGTGCGCGGTTTCCGTGGCGATTCCGTTGCCTGGGACGAATTCAGTGGCAGGGTTGGCGATTTTGTTGATTGGTTTGGGAATGTTGGAAGAGGATGGGTTGTTTGGGATCGCAGGGATTGCAATTGCCATTCTGGGTCTTACTGGAGCAGTCGTTTCGATCTACTTTTTGGTGGTTTATGGACCGCAGGGAGCACAAATGTTAAAAGACTTTGTTCTTGGGCGTTAGGGGACGCGCCAAATTGCATCCCACTGATTGTAATCGTAGGCAAAGTGGCACCTTCGGTGGCCTGTAAATTCGAGCGAATATATGTCTAGCTCATCAATAACTGTTGAAACGACACAGAAGTTCTTTTTGCCAAGTTCACTTTCTTCGAGTGTAGGTTCACGATCTCTTAGGTAGTGAGGAAAGCCACCACTCGGTTCTTCGACTCGCTTTCCTGGTGCGACTTGGGCAAGGTAGCAGCGGCGGGAGAGCAGAATTGTTTCGTGCCATGCTTTTTCCCAAAGTTCGCCACTATCAAGTATTGAGCAAGTTCCAAGAGCGCGAATTTGAAGTTTGAGGAACGGGCAATGAAAGACCCAAGCGAGGATTTCACCGGTTGAAAGATGTTCAAATTTTCGGGATCTAATATCAGAATGGAATCCTAGGGTTCTTGATTCCAGATCAGCTTCTCGAAGGACAACGGTTCGGGCGTCTGGCCCTGTGGTAGTTGAGTTTGCGACTACAGCGAGATGAAATCCATGTTTGCGGGCGGTTACTGCACTTAGAAGTTCGGCCCACGCCGAATCGAACATGAGCTTCTGGTCTTCGTTCATCGATTGGCGATAGTTTATCTGACCTTGGGCCCAATGAAGTGCGTAGGTAAGTTAGGTTTATGACGACGGCTCAAAAGGCAATGGTGGGTTACGGAGTTGCGATGATCGCGATGGGGGTTCAGGCTTACTTTTTCCCGGAGACGAAGCCATCAATCATGAGCTTAGTTGCCGCAGGGGGGATCGGTTTGATTGTGTTGATTATGGGTTTCCTAGCCAGTAAATCAGCAAATCCTCGTGGGTTTTATATTGGAGCGATTGTTTTTGCTGTGATCGGTTGTTCGCGGTTCGTTGGTAACCTTTTTCAAGGCAAGTTTTCGGTTTATCCGGGCGGAGTTGCGATTCTATTGAGCATTGGATTGATTGCAATTCTGGGGATGGGGCACATGAGTGCAATGAAGGTACGCAAAGCGGAATCATCCGAGTAGGGGCATTTGTTTAACGGTGGCGGTTACGTCGCCGATTTCAACCTGAGTTCCGGGTGCGATAGCTACGTTTTTGAGAGTTGCGCTCGCGATGAATCCGAAATCGGGGTGCTCGGCAGAACGGTGGATCGTTCCGACATCGATTCCATTGTGGGTAACAGTAGTTTGTATAAATGGTTGATTAGCGATGAGGCCAACCCACGTTTTGTTGGTGTGGCCGCGTGAGTGGATGCGGTGAATCACCTCTTGGCCGACATAACACCCTTTGGTATAGGAGATAGTTGTTTGTTCAAAGGCGGGGCCAAGCTCGGGCGGGAGGGTTTTGTTGCCTATTTCGATGCCGAAGCGAGGGATGCCGGCTGCGATTTCGAGAGCATCACTTTGTACAGTTGGAATATGTGATTGATTGGAGATTTCGATGGTGTCGAATCCACCATGTCCATATCGGTTTCGGGCGAAGTGTCCGGTTGCGGTTGCACCTTGGATGCTTGAAACGGGTTCTTGAATCAGCGAGGCGGATACGTCTTCCATGATCACAAATTCTTCGATTCGGTGAAGGAGGATTTCGGGATGCGGCGTGATTGTGATCAATTCAGATCCCGTTTGATAGAGATGCAGGATGGTTTGAATATGACCTTTTGGGTTGCAAAGGCATCCAATTATCGAATGCGACTCTGAAAGTTCACGCATGTCTTGAGAAATTTGACCCTGAAGCCATGATTTGGCATCGGTTCCCGTGACTCTCACCGCGCGATCTGCCGTTGGAATTGCAATAGCCGATATTTTGAGGGTATTTATGGTTTCTTTGAGCGTCATGGGGAGGTTTGATTTAGCATACGTTGCAACGCCGAATGGTGTTCGGGGCTATTCTAGTATTAATGAGTTTGCTGAGTCTGTTACTGGTTGGGGGAGGGATATTTTTTGCAGATCACGAGAAGGCGCGTTTTGAACACAAGGCTGCAGCCGATATTTTGGCAAAGGTAGTTGATGGCAAAGGGCGCTTTGAAGTAAAAGTTCAGCCTTCATTGCTTGGGGGAATCACGGGCGAGATTGATTCAGCAACAATTTCGGGCAGTGGATTTATGCTGGATGAGCTTCCGCTCTTTACAGAGCCTGAACGATCGACTAGCGGCAAGATCGGCGATTTGAGGCTCAGACTGACTGATTTCACATTGCGGCGACTGAAGGTTGCAGAGTTGCAAGCGAATATTCCGGGATGTCGCTACGATTTTGGGTTAGCGAAGGGGAAAGGTCAGATTCGGCTGAGCCGGAGTGGAGATGGACAAGGTTTTGTGAAATTGCGGGAGAAAGACTTGGCGGACTACTTGATGAAGAAATTCCATGAGATCAAGCGGTGTACTGTTAAGCTTGATGGGGATACGGTATGGGTGGAGGGATATGGTGAATTCATTATAGTCAACACTGATTTCACGGTCATTGCAGATTTGGGGATTGAAGACGGGACCAAGCTCGTTTTGCAGAATGCGAAGGTTTATTTTGATTGGTTGAGAGCGGATGGCCCGGCGGTTGATGGATTGCTGAAGACTTTGAATCCGGTCGTGGACTTAAAAAAAGATTTAGGGTTGTTTGATGCAGTTTATGTTGAGAAGATCAAGATTCAGAAGGGAGTTTTGACGGCTTCGGGGCGAACAAAAATTCCCGTGAGGCCGACTGACGAATCGGCTGTGAGCGACCGAAAATCTACAAGAGATGACGCCGCTTGTGCTGACGCTTTTAGGAAGCAGCTTTGGGGACGCACCGAACCAACAACAGGTTGAGCTTGGGCGTAAGTTGTCGCGTCAATTTGACCGCGATCATTGGCAGCGTCAGCTTGACATGCCGCCAAATACGGGCCAGTTAGCATCAATTGTTGAGGTTTATCGAGAAGACCGTCAGGTCTTGGGGACGTGGAGCGAAGGGATTCGGAAACTCGATGTCGAGTGGGCAATTCGGTTATCTCCGGAGTTGATGTCGCGGTGGCTCGGATTCATGAGCGAACGCGAGGCATGGGGCGAAGGCGAGTTGGATCGTCGCTGGAATTCGGTCAAACAGCAGATCGGTAATCGACCAGTATTTATGGTTTTGCTATCGGCGTTTCCGAGAAAGGATCGTTTGGGGCTAGGGGATACCTTTTCGCCATCAACGGAGGAACTTGACAACATCCGGGTGGTTTTTGAGCAAAAGGGACGGCACATTGAAGCTTCGACTTATAAAGTTTGGCGTCAGCGGGCGGAAACTCGAAGCGAACTGGATCAGGTGCCTTGGTGGCAGTTCACGCGGCTAAAGTCAGACCTCACAAGTATGTTTGACCGAGACTATGAGCCACCGATTATTCAACGCGGAGATTATTACCGAACCTGGACTTGGGTTACGCCAGCTAGTGATGTTGAAGAAGCCACTTTGACTTTGAAGATTGTGAGTAAGCGAAAGATAAGAGAAACTACTTTTGAGTTTCCCGCCATTTGCGATATCGCCAAAGGGTGATAAACGCTTCAGGCGCGTCTGTCCAGCGAATTTTTTTGCCGGCGGCCTTAGTACGCGGCTCATAGGTGATGGGGAGTTCTTTGATTGTTTCTCCCATGCGGATGGCTTTGGCGGTGACTTCGGGGCAGAATTCAAAGCGCTGGCATTCAAGATCCATGCGATTAATGAGTGTTCGGCGGAATGCTTTATAACAAGTGGCTTCATCGGTGAGTTTTTGACCAAACAGCACCTTAACGGCTAGTCGGAGGAGGAGGTTAACGATTTTGTTAGGGAGTGCCATGCCATCGATAAGCCCGTGATGGAACCGTGATCCATAGACGGCATTTGATTCATGGTTTGTTATTGGCTCGATCAAAGCAGGGATTTCTTCAGGGCGGTATTCGAGATCGGCGTCTTGGATAATGATGGCTTCTCCCGTGCAAACGGGTAATCCTTTTCGGATGGCGTTGCCTTTTCCGCCGGGTTTGGGGTTGGTGATGACTTTGATTTTGTCGCCAAAAGTGGTGAGGAACTCCCCAGTTCGGTCGGTGCTTCCATCGTTAACGACGACGATTTCGGGATTGATGGGAAGGGCGAGGAGGCGTTCGATCACTTCTTTAATCGTATCTTCCTCGTTGTAAGCCGGAACGATCACCGAGACAATAGGTGGGTTGCCGACTTCGCTCATTGGGGTCAAGGATACCTTGGCATCTTGGGCTGCTGGGCGACTATCATAGAGAGAAGATAGAACAGTTGGACACCTTGATTTTAGGTAGGTCGTTGGTGAGTTCGTCGGGGGTTATTGCGGGAAATGTTGGAATTCGCGATGGCAGGATCGTTGTGGTCGGAGTGTTGGCGGATTCGAGCGCAAAGGGCAAGTTATTTTTGAGTTTGATGCTGATTTGATTTTGGTGGACCTAGATTCTTCGGGGCTTGTGACGGATGAAGCGATGACAAGCGAGTGTGGTTGGACACCGCATGTGGAGACAAAGCTTAATGGGGTGATTGATGACGAGTTCTTGCGCGGCGAACTCGTTGTTCAGTCAGTAGAACCCCTGAAACTCCCTTTGGGGTTGCCGTGAACTACAATTGGAAGTAAATGACGTTGATTGAAACGTCTGAAATACACACGTGGAGTTTTCTGAATCGTTTCGTGAAGTGTTTTCCTTGCCAGATGGTCGGGAGATTGTCCTCCGCCCGGTCGTGCCCGGAGATAAAGCTCGATTTGTTGCTGGACTCAAAAAGTGCAGCGAACGAACTATCTATAATCGATTTTTAGGTTCAAAGCCGAGGTTTAGTCCGGGAGAGTTGATTTACCTCACGGAATGTGATCCTTTGAATCATGTTGCGATCGTCGGGATCCATGGCGAGGAGTTGGTCGCGGTTGGAAGGGTTATTCGATATAAAGACCGCTCTGATGCCGCGGATATTGGGATTATTGTGGAAGACACTTTTCAAAGAAATGGGATCGGGCCGTATTTGCTAAGTTTGTTGTTGCGAGCGGCGGTAGAGCGGGGAATTGTGATGCTATGTGGCGATATGTTTGCCTCGAATCATGCGATGTTTCGGGTGATTGACGAGTTGCCATTTAATGTAAGTTGGTCACTGGAAGGTTCAATCGTGCACTTTGAAATTGACTTAACTCCAAATTAATGGTGATTTTTACCTTTGAAACTGCGTATGATCGTTCGTATGCGCTCGATGAGAATATTCGCGATGCTGGCAGTTTGTTTGACTGCGTATGGATTCGCTGAAACTGGCCTTGAACTCGCTACTTCGCGAGAAACCGACCTGAAGTTTGATGAACTGTTTCCGAGGAGATCCCATTTTGGAAGCAATCCTCGGGTTTTGGGCTGGTCGCACAATGACCGTTATTTGGCTTACACATGGAATCAGTGGGGAGTGATTGGGAACGATCTTTGGTTTTACGATTCGAAGAGCGGCAAGTCGTCTCGGATGACAACCCCTCAAACATTTTTGCAGTTTGATGGCGATATTCCCGATGCGATTAAGCAATACGACGAAAGTCAGAAACGGTGGGACGAGTGGGAAAAGTTGTCTGATGAGGATTTCCGGCAATCGCAAGAGGATTTTCAAGAGCAACAAAAGAAAGACAAAACTCCTCGAAAAAACTATGGGGGCCCTAGCGAACTCGAATGGGCTCGCAACAAAGATGAGTTCCTTATGACATATCGCGGCGATATCTATCGCTGGAAGGTTGGCGACAAAGCTCCGGTTCGATTAACAGATACGACTGATGTTGAAACAAACGTTGAGTATCTCCCGGATGATCAGGGTTTTGTTTTCCGCCGTGGATCTGCGGTTTATCGGATGCGATTTGATGGGCCGTCGGTTGTTCAGCTTTCGCCTACTTTAGATGGTGGGAAGACTTTTGGAGGTTATTCAATTTCTCCGGACGGGAGTCGAATGCTCGTTTATGCGAATAAGAATGTTCCAGGAACCCGACAGGTGGACTGGATTTCTTATCGCGGACGCTTTGCCACAGCCCAGAAAACGGAGCGTGGGGTTGCCGATGATGACTTTTTGGGTGAGACCTACATTTACTTGTATGACATTCGTGAATCAACAATTCTCGACAAAAGCAAGAAAAACGAGCCGTTCGAAATTTGGAAATGGGCAGGTGGAGAAGAGTGGGAGCAGTCCTCAATTTCAAACAAGCCATGGAGTAAGGATGGAAAACGGTTCGTTTTTGGAACATGGGCTCGTGATAAGAAAGAGCTTAAGATTAATGAGGCGAACGTTGACGACCGCAAGGTGAACGTGATCTATTCCGGAACAAGCGATGGAGAACATAGTGATCCTGGAATGGCCGATCCATTTTATGCGGGCGATGACACTTCGGTGGTCGTGATGCTGAGTAAGTCGGGATGGCGGCACCTCCACTTACTTGATGGCAAAGGCGGTGAACGCCAAGTGACTTCGGGCAATTTTGATGTACTTCCCCAGCAACTTGCGGCAGATGGCAAGGGTGTTCTAGTGCAAAGTTCAAAGGAAGAACTGGCTCGAATTGACTTTTATCGAGTCAATTTGGATTCGGGAATCATGGATCGATTGTCGCGATTGGATGGCAATCGGTCAGCGGCAACATTTGCCCACAAATCGGATCAATATGCGACTGTGTTTAGTTCGTGGTCGCAGATGCGCGAACTTTACGTTAACGATGGAAAGAGCGAAGTAAAGCAGACGGATTCTCATCGTTCTGAGCAATTCTGGTCAACGATTAAGGAGAAGGCTGAGCTATTCACATTTAATAACCGGCATGGCGACAAGATTCATTGTTACCAAATGGTGCCGAAAGACATGAAACCAGGTGAAAAACGACCGCTCTTCATTTATGTTTATGGCGGACCGCTTGGAACAGGTCACTCGGTTACAGATGGGGCATTCAATTCAACGGCCTACATGTTTGCGCAGTACTTGACGCATACATTGGGCTACATCACGGTTACAATTGACCCACGCGGTCAGAGTGACTATGGTTCAGCATTCGGCAAGGCGAACTGGGACAACCCTGGTGCAAATCAAACCGAAGACATTGTTGACTTGGTCAAGTATTACGACGCAAAGGGCATGGTCGACCGGACTCGAGTTGGATTGAATGGATGGTCTTTTGGTGGGTTCCAAACTCAGCATGCGATGTATAACGCTCCCGACTACATTACGTTAGGAATTGCCGGTGCGGGCCCGACTGAGTGGCAAAACTATAACACGTGGTATTCCGGTGGGGTCATTGGAAATGCTCCGAAGGGCAAAGTTGAGGAAATTGATAAATTCTCGTTGACGCGCTCGGCGAAGAACTTAAAATCACCGCTCATGCTCCTTCATGGAATGGAAGATACAAACGTGTTGTTCCAGGATACGGTTCACGTTTACCAGAGTTTGCTGAAAGCCGGGAAAGGTCCACTGGTAGAACTCTGCCTTGACCCTACGGGGGGACACGGCATGGGCGGCGATGTGAATACGCGAGATCGTCATGCGATTTACTTGGCCTTTATCTTGAAGCACTGGGAAGCTGGACGACAAACGAAGCCAGCACCAATGCCGTAACACCGCTAGGCCCGGGAACGAGCGAGGTTGAACCGCTGTCTAATCAGATATGAAAAGACGGCGGTTCGGCTGGTTTTTGCCTGGTTTCATTGTTTTGAGTGTTTTGATGCTCGGCTTTGGGATCGGGCGTTTGGGTGGAGCAGGTTCTGCGGCTACGCCCGCACCAGTTGTCCTTCAGCAAGTGAGAATGCTTGGTGATCTGCATTTGGTCGCGCATCAGTACCAAACGGTGATGACGATGGAGAGCCATAAGGATGCGGCGGATTGGACACAGTCGGTACCCGTATTGAACCAAATGGCGAGTTACATTGTGGAATCGAGCACGAAGAATTCCGCGTTGGTGACAGTGCAAGGCTCGGTCGAAGCAGGCGTTGACTTGAGTCGCGCAACAATAAAACAAGACGCCGACACAGTTGTCGTTGAATTGCCTCAAGTGAAGATTTACCCGGCGAATGTTTCGGCTGTAATGCATTCTCATAAGCATGCGTTTGGCTGGGATGACCGCAACTTGGCGTTAAAAGCTGAGAGAGAAGGAGCAAGACGCTTTGAACGGTCGAGTTTGGAAGGTGGGATTTTGAAAACGGCTGAAGATCGGGCCCGGACCCAGGTAATTGCTCTGTTTCAATCTGCGGGTGTAAAATCCTTGCGAGTTCAATTTGTGGCGGAGTAATTTCCGACACAGAGAGTGAAGTTTTTACCGGTTTCTAACCGAGGATAGAAATGATGCGATTCGCGGGATTAATTACGCTGGTTATGGTTGCGGGCATGTCGTTTGGTCAGAAGGGGCCAACTGTCGTCATGCCAGCCGAGGACGTTATTGAAGGGATTACTTTTGATACGGCGAAAGGGGTTTTTGTGCCGATTGATGAATTGGCGACTGAACTAGGGGTAATTGCAGATTGGGATCCTAAGGCAAAGCGTTACGTTGTCGGGAAGAAAATTCTTAGCAACAGTGATGTCCGGGTGCTCTTTGATGGATCACCGATCATTAAC
The DNA here is from genome assembly GCA_046154445.1 of Fimbriimonadaceae bacterium. Taxonomy (GTDB): domain Bacteria; phylum Armatimonadota; class Fimbriimonadia; order Fimbriimonadales; family Fimbriimonadaceae; genus UphvI-Ar2. Next base: position 10,890 of record JBJXDW010000115.1, read on the forward strand.
ATTTTGGCGCTGGAGGATGATGGATTCAGCATCGAATGGGATGAGGAATCGCGAGACTACACGGTGATGTCGGGGACACATTTTGGAGTTGTTACGATTCCGGAACAATGGGTTGAAGTTGATCTTTCCAGCCAGCGATTGCGCGGATATCAAGGGAACCGACTGGTAATCTATACTAAGGTGAGTACAGGAAAAAAAGGGTATTCGACACCGGTTGGAGAATACAATGCTGGGCCAGAGAAAAGTAAGTATCGGGTGAGCTCCAAGTATGAAAATGCTCCGATGCCGTTTAGTGTGCAGCTACGAGGTGGATATTTTATTCACGGATCGTCAAGCGTGCCTCGGTATCCAGCTTCACACGGATGCGTGAGGATGCCACTGACCGGTATGAATGCGGCCCGCTACTTCTTTGAGTGGGTAAGCAGAAGCACACCGATCAGCGTTCGCTACGGTTGGTCAGCGAAAGTCATTGAACTAAATGCTTCAAATTAACGTGCGAATTGGAATTTGGGGCCAAACATGGCTCCCTTTTTGAGCATTCCACCGAGCTTGATGACGAGTGCCCAAGCGAATCGAACGATTCTTGCGAGCGTTTCAACGGATGTCACCAATGCAGCAAGGGTGAGGAGAATTTTGACGAGTTTTGCGATCCCAGCCATACTTTGTTAGACGCTGAAAATCAACTCAGGTTGCATATTGGCCTAATTGGATACCGTCCAGTCTCCTTTGTTGCGGTCGTGCCAATTGCGGACGTCGTCTTGGTTTCGTGCGACTTCTATCATATTCAAGTCAAGATCGGCGATGGCGATACTTTCTTGATTAAATGGCGTTTCACTGAGGATGCCGCTTTCGTGGAATGGATCGACGCTGGGGCAGAGGATGGCACTTGAACCGTAGGTTCGGGCGACTGGTTCTCGATGGAGGGTACCGACAAGTGCAGCGTGAAGAATGAATATCTGGCACTCAACCGCTCGAGCGTGGCATGACCAGCGCACGCGATTAAAGCCTCGGACGACTTCGTTGAAGGCGGGAACGGCGATGATCTGGGCACCTGCTTCGCAGAATGACTGGGCAGCGAGAGGGAATTCGCAGTCGTAACAGACGAGTGTGCCGAGATTGAGATTTGGTTCGATTTGCAATCCATACCCTGGTGAAATGTTCCATTCGTTGACCTCCCATTGGGTGAGCACATTCTTGTTTTGAAGAATCGACTTGGTTGGTGTGCAGATGAGGGCAGAGTTGACGTAATTTATTCCTTGTTGGTTGAGATGTGTGCCGGCGACGATTGTCAGGTTGTATTCTTTTGCGAGGGACTCAAAGTGGGCTTTGACCACGGGGAAATCAGGCGAAAGAGCGTCGGCGACTTCTTCTTGAGGCACACGACCAAGGTAGGAAATGCGTTCGAGGTCGATTGATTCCGGCAGAACGACTAGTTCAGCTCCGAGGCTGACCGCTTGGTCGATCAACTCGGTTGCATGCTTGAGGTGGGCTTCGAGAGATTCGACTTCGCGAATTTCCCAACTGACGGCAGCGGCTCTTACGGTGTCCATTCGAGAATTGCTCCTGCATCGCCGCTTTCTTTGTCTTCAAGGTAGTTGTTGATCACGCCTTTGTAAGTGAGGTTCATTTTGAGGAGAGGGGTAAGGGTTTGATCTTTGATTGATCCGGAAACAACTGCATCAGCGTATTCTGCTGGATCGTTTTGCTGTGACTGAAGAAATCCGGGGATGCGGCACACGGTTCCGTATTGTTGCAGACCGAGCGACTTGACAATTTCAAATCGGGCCTTGTAGAGTCGTTTTGCCAAACCTTTCTGGCGGTTCTCGGGATGGACAGAAACATCAACCCCGTAGAGGACTTCTCCTTGTGGATTGTGTTTGGGAAGACTGAGTCCGCCAGTTGCAGTTTCCCAGTCGAGGTGGGCTTCCCAATCATCCCTGGAAATGAGAATATTTGTACAACTTGCTACTACTAGATCCTTAAAAATAATGACAAATTGACCTTCGGGAAAAAGTTGAATGTGGCTATGAATATGTTCAGATTGCCAAATACAATCTTCTGGGAACGGGGCAGGGAAACACACGCGTTGAAGCGCAACGACTCCTGGGATGTGCTTTTGGGTTGTGAATTCCAATTTGTATGTCACGTTCAATCTTAGAATATCGTGATCAGCGGAGAAATTTCACAGAAAAAAATGATTAGGGATACAAATCATCAGTTTTTGATGTACCACTTACTGGTATGTCCAATGTACTTGAGTTGCTTTCGGGGAAATTGCTAAATCCGGATTTGCGAGAGGGAGCAAAGTTTTTTGCCACAAGTGGGAATGGACACTTGAAGGCGGCAGGTAGTCGATCCGGTGCAATTGCAATTTGGAGTGAATCATCGCCTGAGGTTCAGTATCTTAGCGTTCAACCGGTCAAGCGGAAAAAAAAGGGTGAAGCCGAACTTCAGGGACTTTGGTTGAGTCAGACTGGCGATTTGCTTTTTGCTGCCAGTTCAGTGGATGTAGTTGCTATCAATACGACTTCACGAACAATGGCCTGGGATTATCAACAAAAGCGGCAGTGGGGTTTTCTACCGAGCATTCCCCAAGGGGGTTACCTTTCAGCCGATGACGATTTGACGACTTTTTATTCAAGCGGCGAGATTATTGTGCTTGATCGGCAATCACGGGTTACGAATTCAGAAACTCACCCTCACACATCTCGATTCTTTGCTGATGCAGGTGATTTTGCATTTGGATCAGACGGACACTTCATATGGAAATGGGCGAAAACAGATGGATTTGGGAATCGTGAATTAATTGTGCAAAGGGCGTGCTATTCGATGGCGGCATCTGGGGACGGGAATACATTGGCGGTACGGTCAACGGGCCGTGTGTTTTTGGCAAACAGTGCGGAGAGCACTTTTGATGATGAGTTTGCTATTGATCCAGGTTTGCCGCAGATGATTGTAAATTACGACGGAACTCAGTTTGGAATGCTCAACGAGGCCCGGGTGCGGTTCATGAACCGCCAAGGCGAGTTGTTGGGAGTTTTTGAAGTGGATGAAGATTTCCCAATATCCATTCATAACTCGGGCGACGAAGTCGTTGTTGGTATGCGAAGCGGTCGGCTGTTCCAACTTGACTGGCCGAGTTAATCTGAATCGATAAACGTGCTGATCTTGTCGAGCGGCTTTCGCTCCAGATCGGGGACTCGGCAGTCTTTTGCAGGATATCCAACGGGCATGAGGACAAATGGTTTTTCGTTTTGCGGTCGGTTGCAGATTTCGCGGAGGAAGGTCATTGGAGCTGGGGTGTGGGTCAAAGTGGCGAGTCCTGCTCTGTGCAGGGCCTGGATAAGAAAACCTACAGCAATGCCGACGCTCTCGCTCATGTAGTAGTTCTTGGATTTGGTGCCATCGGGAAGGATCTCGTAGTCTTCGCGAAATACGACGATGAGCCAGGGGGCATCGGTGAGGTGTTCTTTAACGAAATCGGTGCCGAACGGTTCTAGGGCGGCGAGCCACTCGGGAGTTGCGCGCCGAGAATAGAATTCACGTTCTTCGATTTCGGCGGCTTCACGAATCTTGACTTGATGCTCCGGGTTAGAGATTGCGACGAAGTGCCATGGTTGCTTATGGGCTCCACTTGGTGCAGTTCCGGCGATCTTGATTGCGGTTTCAATAACTGCTCGGGGAACTGGCTCGGTAGAAAATTGTCGAACGGTTCGTCGCTGGTTTGCAATCGTGTAGTCCAATTCTATTGTAGTAATTGATTCTTCAAAAGAAATCCTTTCTGGCTGGTAGGGGACAGTCGGAACCGAATTGGGCATGGCATCGAATCTACCTGGTAAATATGGAGAATGTTGTTGGCAGTTGCGGCGTTAGCAGTGGCAAAAATGGGTAATGCAATGATTGATCCGGCAGTTGATTTGAATCTGATTTGTGAGCAAGCATTCAAAGATGCTCAGGCGAAGTATCCGGAAGATATGCTCAAGCCTGAGGACGTTTCGATCAGCATTTATGTGATCAAACGGGCTTCGAACAGTTGGATACGAGGCGGATATCGGGGTGATCAATCGACGTATCCGGCGAGCGTTGTCAAGATGTTCTACATGGCCTATGCGGCGCATTTGATGGATAAAGGGGAACTGGTTTCTAGTCCAGAGTTTGAGCGAGCTGCCAACGATATGATCAAGGATTCGAATAACGACGCAACGGGCTATATAGTTGATCGAGTTTGTGGAACGACGCCGGGGCCGGAGTTGAGTGAGAAGGACTTGAAAATTTTTGGAGACAAACGAAGGGCGGTGAACCGTTGGTTTGAAGCACTCGGATACAAAGGAATAAATGCAGTTCAGCGAACCTATAATGAGGGGCCCTATGGTCGAGAGCGTCAGTGGGTGGGCGAAAAATTTGATAATCGGAACAGTTTGAGTGCCGAAGTTTGTGGACAATTATTGGCTGACATTGCACTTGAAAAACATTGGGGGGCGAAGAGCGCGGCTTGGATGAAGGACTTGCTGCACCGAGCGAATAATCAGGACGAGCCTGACAAAGCGGATGGGCAGAGCCGCGCATATATTGGGAGAGTGATTCCTTCAGGAACAAAGCTTTATTCAAAAGCAGGTTGGACAAGCGAGACTCGGCACGATGCGGCTTGGCTGGTGATGCCGGATGGGAGAGAGTTTGCAATCAGCATCTTCACGACGAAAGGCAAAAATTTGACTCTCGTGAGTTACATTGGATCGCGGCTCCTCGCATCACTTGGCTATGAAGTTGTTGAACCGGTGGGAGACCCGCTCCTCGATCCCGTTGACTAAAGGGTTTCGGTGACTTTCTTAAGGTTTTGTGCGATGTCGGGATCGATTCCTCGTGCGCGGGCGGCAAGGAGCGCCAGCCATTGGCCAAATTGGATATTCCATAGGGGTTCCCAAATTCCTTGGTGGGCCTGCGGGGCTTCAATGACCGTGGCCCCAGTTGCGCGGAGGTCTTCGGGCACATCTCCGTAAAGAATGCAAGCGGTGCCGTGGCTCGCAAGCGCTTTAGGGCCATGGTGAAAGTCGGCGATGGAATAGCTCTTAGCCGGGATCAGGGCGCATTCCATGAGCTTGAGAGCGGTTTCGACGGCGGTGCAGTAGATATAGACGCGTCCGAGTGAGAAAATTGGATTGCACCTAACGATATGCCCGCTATTTTCGGACGCTAATGCGTGGGTGGTTTCGAGCCAGTCAAGTTTGGGGAGCTGGGCGACGCCGAAATCGGCGCCGAGCGCTTGTACCATTTGAGCAACGGCGAGGAGCGATGCGGAATAGGTTTTAGTTGCGGCGATGCTGTTTTCACTGCCGGCTTCGAGGAGAAGGGTGTGATGCGCAGACTGACCCAATCTGCTGTTGGCCGTGTTCGTAATGGCTAAGGTGTCGTGGCCCTGGTCTCGAAGATAGGCAATCACTTCACTCACATCAGGGGCGGCCCCACTTTGGCTTATCCCGACCGCCAAACATTTTGGAAACCGGATTTTGCTCTTATGCTGAGTGATCACGGATGGTGCGGCAAGAGTGACAGGGATGCCGAGGTGGATTTCGATAAGATAGCGGGCGTAGAGAGCGGCATGGTCACTTGAACCCCTCGCTGCGAGAAGAATGAGATCGAATGACTTGCCTTGGAGATACTGTTTGAGTTCGGATAAATAACGCTCTGAGTTGCGCGCGAGCACTTCAGGTTGCTCAGATATTTCGGTTTCCATCCAGTGACCAAGGGACATATTACGGCTAAGGGTACCCATCGATGGGGTAGGTTGAAGTGACAATAGTCGGGGAGTTGATTGACTCTCCGAAGCGGAGGCCGGCTTTTAGCCGTCTTTGGATTACAAGATGATGATCGTGCCAATTCTTTGTGCAGCAGTTGCTTTTCAGGATGCTCCTGTAAAGGTTTATTCAAACGCAACGACAGATATAAAATTGAAGTATCCGTCTAACTGGAATTTGAAGAAAGAGAAGTACGCGGACGAGCTCAGGTTCAAAGTTGACGGCAAGGAAGTTTACGTTGAGTTGATGGGGATTGAGATGAACTTTCCCTCGCAACACTGGCAAGATGTGACTCGAGAGATAAATACTAATAATGACCGCGCAGTTTTACGGCAGTGGGAAGAGGAGCTACTTGGAGTGCCTCTTCTCTTAACCAAGGTTCGAGATATTGGCAAAGCTGAGGTCGAGATTGCAATTACTGGGTTGGTGTTGAGTAATCGATCGCAGAAAATGCTTTTCCGTCTCCACTCACCTGAATCAGTTGCATCTTCAGCAGAAGAACAATGGAACAAAGTGTTGTTGACGGCAGATACAATTTCAGGCAAATTACCGAGCGAGACGATTGCGACTCAGTCAGGTGGGGACGGCGGCACGGCTACTGTAGCCACAACTCCTGGAAAAGTTCAAGTAATTGAGCCAAAGACAGGGGGGCCAAAGGCGATTAAGCGGGGAAGTGTACGCACGATGCTTGACGAAAACCGTGGGACATTTTTGTACGTCTCCGAAGGCTGGACTCTCAATGACGATGTAATTTCGAACGGGGCGATGCGCCTTCAATTCGGGACAGGCATTGGCGACGAACGGGTTGCTCGAGGCGCGTGGTTGAAGGAGTGCGGCGCAGCCCTTGGACGCTTGACTAAGGTTGGAAACCGCGTTGAGCCTGAATTGAAGTTCCGTGAATCTGGTTTTTATGGCACGTTTTTGGAACGAAGAGGAACAACTGCAGATGGTGAAGAAGTTCAGTGGGTTGCCTACGGATCGCAGAGCGGTTATTACTTCACGTTGAGTTGGTCGGGCACTGCACTAGAATTTAAGTCTTCGAAGGATGCGCGGGATGAACTCTTTGAACACTTGGCTATTGCAGCGGAATGACGCTTTGTATTTCAACTTCGGGACCGTTTGCCATTATCGCGATCTATGATCAGAATGGCTTACTTGTGACGCGCGAACTACGTGAAAGCAACCGAGCAGCTTCGGCGGCGATCTTTGAAATGTTGGAGTCGTTGCAGGTTGGGGTGCCAAAAAGGATTGTAGTGGATGTTGGCCCGGGCAGCTTTACCGGGGTTCGGGTTGGGGTGACGATTGCCAAGATGCTAGCGCACTTATATGACGTTCCACTGTTGGGGGTCAGCACGTTTGATTTGGTAAGTGAAAATCCGGTAGCGATTGGCAGCAAACGGGGGGAGGTTTATGTGCGAATTCCCGGGAGCGAGCCTGTAACAATGGCAATAGAAACTGCGAAGGAAACTCCGGGGATCGTCATGGCAGAGGCGGACGAATTAGCTTCTTTGTATTCGTTTTTGCCTGAACATGCACTGACCAAAGCCGATCCACTTTCCCTTACACCCCTTTATGTTGCGAATCCGAGCATCAGCCGGGCAAAGCAGTCGCATATTATGGGAGAAACGTTTGGCGGGAGGGAAAATGTTTGATCAAGCTGAGTTGGTTACAGGGCAAAGACTTGACCTTTATACGACTCTCAAAGCGGGTGGCAAAGCAGAGTTGTTTTATGTTGCTCGCACACGTGATGAATTGTCAGATTCGGCGCTCTGGGCGCAAAGTGAAGGTGTAAAGCAAACAATTTTGGGATGGGGCAGTAACGTTCTGCCGTCAGATGCTGGAGTGGCGGGATTTGTCACCTTGAACTCAGCCATCGGGATATCAGTAGATTCGAGTGGGTTAGTCGAAGTTGATACGGGGGCAGGCTTTCAGAATCTATTTTTGAAGACAGCTCAGGCGGGTCTTGGCGGCTTTGAGTTTGCGGTTGGGATTCCGGGGACAGTTGGAGGAGCTTTGGTGAGCAATGCAGGGGCATACCGGAATAATATCAGTGCGTTTTTGACCGAGATCGAAGTTGTTTGGGAAGGCAGGCGTCGATGGCTGACTCCAGAATTTCTGGAGCTATCTTATCGGGATTCGGTCTTGCGTCAGGTAGATGCTCCCGCAATTGTATTGCTTGCCGCACGATTTCAATTGGAGAAGCGCGACGCGAAACAGATTTATGATGATGCGCGCGATTATCAACGCCAACGGATTGGAAAGCAGCCGCCTTCAGCGAGTGCAGGGAGTTTTTTCAAGAACGTTGTAGATAACAAACTGGCTCAGGACATCGAGGGTTTGACGCCAGGTATGCAGGAAGCGGGGGTGATTCCGGCGGGGTTCCTGATTGAACGATGCGGACTGAAAGGGAAACGGTTTGGGGGAGCGATGATTGGGGCGCGGCACGCGAATTTCATGCTCAATGTTGGTGGGGCAACAGCTTCTGAGATCAGACGCTTGGCGGAACATGCTTCTGCTCAGGTCCGAAACGAATTTGGGGTGAATCTTGAAGAAGAAGCACTCTATTTGGGCAATTGGCAGGGTTGGGAAAACACTGGCGTCCTAGAATTGTGATGCAGATTTCCGGAGATAATGGGGTGATCTAGATGGAAGAGAGACTAGGGATATTGTTGGCGGCAGTTTTTCTGCTGGGGATTGGGGCACAGTGGATTGCTTGGCGGATTCGCACTCCGGCAATCCTTTTACTCCTCTTGTTTGGACTAGGCGCCGGACCGTTTACAGGTTTCTTAAAGCCGGATGAAGTTTTTGGGCAAGAGTTACTTCTACAAATTGTTCAGTTTTCGGTGGGTGTGATTTTGTTCGAAGGAGGGATGAGCCTCCGATTTAGTGAAGTCAAAAAGGTTGGAGGAACCGTCCTTAGCCTCGTAACTCTGGGAATGCTTGTGAGTTGGGGTGTTTCGACGGTTGCAGCTCGCTTTATTCTTAATTTCGATTGGTCGCTTTCGATGCTGATCGGGGCAGTCTTAGTTGTGACCGGACCGACAGTTGTGGGGCCACTTCTCCGGCAGATCAGGCCCAAAAAGACAGTTGCCAGTGTTTTGAAGTGGGAAGGGATTGTCATCGATCCGGTTGGGGTTTTGCTTGCAGTTTTGGTTTATGAATCTGCATTTTTAGCGCATGGATCTGGGCCGGCTGAGATTATCGGGGCTTTGCTAAAAACGTTGTTCGTCGGGTTTGGCCTGGGTTTAACACTCGCGGCTCTGCTCGTACTCTTTTTGCGTAGATTTTGGATTCCGGAATTTTTGCACAGTCCATTTGTTTTGATGACGGTCATTGGTAGTTTCGTTGCTTCAAATTTAGCGATGCACGAATCGGGATTGTTGACGGTAACAGTTCTTGGAATTGCTTTAGCGAACCAAAAATTTGTGAAGGTCGATCATATATTGCACTTCAAGGAGAATTTGCAGGTCCTCTTGATTTCAAGCTTGTTTATTCTTTTGGCGGCAAGGATCGACATGTCGACGTTGCAGAAAATTGGATCGCAAAGCGTCTTTTTCCTTTTGGTGCTTATTTTGATCGGGCGACCACTTGCTGTATTTATCAGTACGGCGTTCAGTAAGATCCAATGGAGGGAGAGGGTTTTTCTTGCTTGTTTAGCGCCGCGAGGGATTGTTGCGGCTGCGAGTGCGGCGGTATTTGCGTTAAGACTTGAGGAATCTGGAAATCTCGATGCTTCGCTTTTTGTTCCCAATGTGTTCTTAGTCATTATGGGAACCGTGTTGATCTACGGCCTTGCCGCATTGCCACTTGCACGTAAGCTCAATTTGACCGACATTAACCCGCAAGGTGTGCTCTTTATTGGCGCCAATGAATTTGCTCGGGGATTGGCAGAGGCACTTAGTAGTAAGGGCTTCAAAGTGCTGCTGGTCGATGCTAATCGAAACTTAATCAGACGGACGCGAGCGGTTGGCTTGCCAGTAATTCAGGGCAACGTTTTGAGTGAACGAACGTTAGAAGAGGCAGATTTGGAGGGAATTGGAAAAGTGTTTGCCATGACCCCTAACAGTGAAGTGAATTCCTTGGCCTTGGTCCATCTTGCCCCGCAGTTTACAAACGAAAGGAGTTACCATCTGCCAATTTCACTTAACAAGAACACTGCTGGGGATACAAGTGAAGTTCCGGAATCGCTGGCAAAACGGACACTCTTCGGTGACGAATATACATATGAGAGATTGGATGAAATGGTTCGAGATGGTGGCCACATCAAGGTAACAAATATTTCAGCCGAATTTACATGGGAGAGTTTTAAAGAGGAATATAATGACCGGGCGATCCTCTTGGCAGTAATTACCGAGAACAACCATTTGGAGCCAGTGTCTTTGGATTACAAGCCAAAGGTGAAAGCCGGCGCATCCGTGGTTACGCTTGTGATGCCTTCCGAATTAGTGTGAATAACTTCGTGTCCTGGGATGTTAATTTGTTACAAGGCTTCCAGGTAAGATAAGTATCCGTAAGGCAATGAAGCTAAGCGGAGCAATGGGGCCTCCAGAGAGTTACTCTGGGGGCCTTTGTCTTTGAAGCTCAGCAGATTTGTCCGAGGCATATCACCATGACGGCATTAGAAGCAATTGATCTCATTGAAGCAAACGAAGCGCAATTCGTTGACATTCGATTTACCGACCCGTTTGGAATGTGGCATCACTTCACGGTGCCTTCTCACGCATTTACAGAAGAAACTATTCAAGAAGGAATGCCGTTTGACGGTTCCAGCATTCGAGGATTTAAGTCGATCAATGAGTCTGATATGTGGTTGCGACCAGATCCGACCAGTGTGTTTATGGATCCGTTTACAGAACACTCTACCGCGGTCATTATTTGCGATATTGAAGATCCAATTACGCACGAACCATATTCCCGCGATCCACGCTATACCGCGCAGAAAGGCATGGAGTACTTGAAGAGTACAGGGATTGCTGATACCGCATTTTTTGGTCCGGAAGCAGAATTCTTTGTGTTCGACAAAATGTCGTACCAAGTCAGTCCAAACAAGTCATTCTATGAAATTGACAGCATGGAAGCACCTTGGAACAGTGGCGCGGATGATGCGATCGGTTATTCGATGCGCACAAAGGGTGGTTATTTCCCTTGTGCACCTGCGGATAAATTGCATGATATGCGCTCGAATATGATTTTGATGCTTGAGGAAGTAGGGATTGAGACAGAAATCCATCACCACGAAGTTGGTGGTGCAGGGCAGTGCGAAATCGATATTAAGTTTGATGAACTCCTAAAGGTCGCTGACAAAATCATGAAGTACAAGTACGTTGTGAAGAATGTTGCAGCGCAATATGGATGCGCGGCGACATTTATGCCGAAGCCACTCTTTGGCGATAACGGGAGTGGGATGCACGTTCACCAGTCGCTTTGGAAAGACGGGGAAAATCTGTTCTACAACGTTGATGGCTATGCAGGATTGAGCGATGAAGCCCGTTGGTATATTGGAGGACTGCTCAAGCATGCACCGGCACTGCTTGCATTTACCAACCCCAGCACAAACAGCTATCGACGTCTTGTTCCAGGCTATGAAGCACCGATAAACTTGGTTTATTCGGCGCGTAACCGATCAGCTTGTATCCGCATTCCTTCGGCTGGCACGTCTCCAAAGGCGAAGCGCATTGAGTTCCGGATACCTGACCCAACGGCAAATCCATACTTTGCCTTTACGGCGATGTTAATGGCAGGTCTCGATGGGATTCAGAACAAAATTGAGCCACCGGCACCGGTTGACAAAGACCTTTATGAGTTGGCACCGGAAGAGAAGGCAGACATTCAACAAACTCCGGGTTCGTTGCGAGAAGTACTGCATGCGTTACTTGAAGATCATGAGTTCTTGCTACGAGGCGACGTCTTCACGGAAGACCTTATCAATGCTTACGTTGAGTTCAAGCTTGCGAACGAGTGCGATGCAGTTGATCTTCGCCCGCATCCGATGGAGTTCTATCTTTACAGCGACTGCTAAGTCATGTGAATGGTATTGCCCGGTCATCCTTTTGATGGCCGGGCAATTATTATTTTTTGTGGAAAGAAAGTTTCAAAAGTTTCTGAATCATGACCTGCGCCATGCTCGTCATCACTACTGCATGTTGTAACCTATTCAGGTGACCCCCGCAACATCTTGTAGTTAGTTGATTGAAAATTACGGTGGCATTGGTGTCATTATTGACTGGCGAACTGGGGTAAAACTAGACTGGTGTCTGGGTGAATTAGCTCGGCCCACCATGCACTCATAAAGGAACATTGGATGGACACGATATCGATCAAGATTGGCGAACGGAATTTTGTACTTGACCGCGAAAAAGCGGAAGCGGCGCAGGCCGGCAAAGCGGTGATAAACGGTAGGGAGACGATGACCTTTAACCTCCTCCCGCTAAAATACACATGGGCGTACACGCTTTATCGCACGATGAAGGCTAACCACTGGGAGCCAGAAGATATTCCGATGCAAAAGGATATTGAGCAATGGCGAAGCGATGATGCGCTCAGCGAGGTGGACCGGTGGATTATTCGGATGGCGATTGGTTACTTTAGTGCCGCCGAAGGAATTGTCGGAGACAACATTTTGCATGTCGTGCGGGAAGCAGTGACGGCTTCGGAATTGAAACTCGTTTTGGGACGCCATGCGCATGAAGAGAATATCCATGCGGATAGCTTGCTGTACATGATATCGAGTTTAGGGATCAATCCGCATGAGTGCGAAGCGATGTTCGAGGACGTTCCGACGATTAAGCGCAAAAATGAGTTTGTCACGGGGAATAGCTATAATCTCCGGCGAGACATTGACCTGACGGATGTTAAGAACAAACAAATGCTGGCGAAGAACATCTTTTTGTTTGGTCAGTGCATGGAGGGGACGCAGTTTTATGGGCTGTTCGGAATGGTTTTGAGCCTTTATCGCCAGGGCAAATTCCCCGGTATTGGGCAGATGTTCCGCTATACGCTCCGCGATGAGAGCAACCATATTGAGTTGTTCCGGCAACTCTTGATGGAGTTGGTGGATGAGAATCCGGACATTTGGACAGAAGGCTTTAAGGGTGAGCTGGTGGATACGATGCGCCAGGCGGTTGCGCTCGAGAAAGAGTTTATCAAGGACTGCTTGCCGGTGGCAGGAGTTGGGCTTTCGGCGGAAGAATTCACGCAGTACATAGACTACATTGCTGATCGGCGGCTTGAAGGTTGCGGTTTGCCGGAATTGAATCCGGGGATCACGAATCCGTTGCCTTGGCTTGCGGAGTTGATGGATATGAAGAAGGAGCAGAACTTCTTTGAAGGCCGGGTGACGGAGTATCAAAAGGCGTCGTCGCTGGCTTCGGTTGATGACGACGAGTTGTAGTTGTGTTTGGTTTGGCGGACTCGATTAGTCCGCCAAAGTTTTCTTATGGCTAAGTGGGCGAATTTCAATATCTGGCGGGGGCGGTTGCCGCATTGGCGGGCAGACGACGTGAAATATTACGCAACGTTTCGGCACAAGCGTCCGCTCGAGGATTTGGAGCAATGGGTGCTGTACCAACGGATTTTCCGGGCGCAGAGGAGCCGATTTGATTTTCTAATTCTATGCGTGTTGCCGGAGAAGACGGAGATGATTTTCACGGTGAATGAGGGGCCAGATGGAGAACCTTATGAGCTGAGCGACGTGATTGAGAAAGCGAAGCGGCAAGCGGGGAATACGATTATTAAAAAGAGTGGTGAGCGATGGCCACCCTTTTATACTGAGAGTTACGACCGGATTATTCGAGACGAAGCCGAGTTTGAAGCGACGTGGGAGTCGATTTTGAGTTCGCCGGTGGATGCGGAACTGTGCGAAGATCCGAGTGATTGGTCGACATTGTTTGTGCCGGATGCACCGGATTGAGATTTGAACGAGGACGATCAAGTCATGCGGTACGCTTGATAAGTGAGTTATCGGATCGAATGCATTCATGGCTTTAAACTCACTGAATTAGAGCAAAACCGAGATATTGTTCTAAAAAGTCATAGTTACTTGTTAGCCGCTTTGGTTTTTGCTGGTGGCGAGTATGTTTCTCGAGAGTCACTTATTTCATTGATGTGGGCGGACGAGGCAGAGGGTGTTGCACGGAATCGACTGAGAGTTTCCTTGGCACGCTTTAGATCAATGCTGGGAAGTGCAATTGTCGAATCAGACGGCCATCTTTCGCTGAGTCGCACGACAGTGGCGACAGATGTTTGGGAAATTGAGGAAATGATCCAGTCGGCTGAAGACGCCGTAAGTATTGAAAGTGAGTTAGAAATTCTTGTTTCAGTAGTGAAAATGCTGGAACAGAATAATCTTGCATTTTGGGGAGCTGTTTCAACAGGTCTTGTTGCAAAGATTGTCAAAGTGTGCCGCCGTGGGATTGTGTTGGCGAAAGAAATCGGAGCACATGGTGACCTGCTGAGTTTTGCTTTAGTCGGCTTTGATTTGTGCCGAGACGACATTCAATTCTGTTTAGTTGCTTTGGAGGCAGGTATTCAGGTGAATGAAGGCTCATTAGCATTGAATTGGATAAGGAAGAGAGCTTCAAAAGAACTCCTTTCCCATCCCCAGATTGTTCATTTCTCCCATCAAATACGTTCCGGTGAGAAGCCTCAGGAAAAACTTGATGGAATTAATTCGCAGTTTTTGATTCAGGTATTTGGAGTTGCACTCAAGAGTCGGCCAGATATCTGCCGTTCGATCCTGTCAACTCCGGAGACATTGCCACTTGCGGGCGAACATCCTAAGGAGATGCTTTCTTTACTTGAACAAGTGATCGTTGATCCAGTAGAAAAGAACGAGGACTGGGAACGATGCGTTGCGAGAGCGACGGGGCTGAGGGCATGGTTGAATGATAGTCCTGGGGTTTTGGAACTGGGTTATCCCTTGATTGAACATTCCCAGAATCCAGTTATTCTTAGGGCGACTTGGAATGCCGTGAGCATTGCACACTCATTGATGAGAGATTGGGAAAAGGCGACGGAGGCGCTGAATAAAACTCAAGAGTATGCGAGACAGACGGGCAACGAGATTGACTTGCTTGCAACTCTTGGAAATGGAGCATCCTATTTAATGCACCAAATGCGCTTTGAAGAGGCAGAGAAAGTCTATCAAGAAAGTTTGAAAGGCTTGCTTGAAATAGGTTCTCCTCGAGCAATGTTTGACCATGCAGTAGGACTTGGGAACAGTGCATTTGTTCCTGTCTTTAGTGGTGAGCTCGAAGATGCGAAGATTCGCTTGGAGGAAGCGATCAAGGTGCGGAGCGAAACCTCGATGCCTGTCCAATTGGGATTACTTCAAGCCGCTTTGGGTTATGTGGAGATGAATTTAGGAAATCGCAAGCGTGTTTTAAGTTTAATTCGTGAAGGGTTTGTAGATGCCTTTCGAAGTCAATCTGAGCGGAACATTCAGATAACGTTTGAATACGCGGCAGGTGCATTGGCTTATGCTGGTGATGTGGATTATGCACGGTCTATTTTTGACTGGGTGGATCAGTGGCGCGAGAGGAGTCGGATGCCGAGGAGTTTGGCGGAACGAGCACTCTGTGATCGCATGATGAACAGCAAGGGTGAGGAAATTGAGCCGATTGACAATGGGATGGAGCCTCGGGAAGTTGGTCAGTTGTTGATGCGCAAATTGCGAATGCAACTTCAATAAGTAATGTGCTCTTAGCGGACTAATTTTCGTCCAACTAGGAAAGTAGTTTGCATCTTTCGTTGGCCATCGACATCGTAATCAACTAAAATTTTTCCACTAAGGTCAGGCATCGTTGAATTGCGATATGTCCAATCAAAGGACTTGCATTCTGACTGCTGCATTGCTTCATTGAAGCGCGTTCTCAGTAGTGTATCAATGTCCATTGATAAGGCGCTCTGGTTATTCTGAAACCCGTATAAATCGAGATAGTTGGCGATTACTCTGTGGCATTGTTGTGCAGGTGACACTTGCTTGTTGTGATCATTGCCGGAAATAATGGATACGATTGCGATTAAAGCGACAACTGTTCCCGCGAGAAGCATCGAAACACTTGAAGCTGTGAAATGGAATTTGCGAGACATTTCCGATCATCCTACAGATCTTAAGGTATGCTGGTTCCGATGCCGTGGTTCTCTTAAGAAGTT
The DNA here is from genome assembly GCA_046154445.1 of Fimbriimonadaceae bacterium. Classification (GTDB taxonomy): domain Bacteria; phylum Armatimonadota; class Fimbriimonadia; order Fimbriimonadales; family Fimbriimonadaceae; genus UphvI-Ar2. Next base: position 26,834 of record JBJXDW010000115.1, read on the forward strand.
CCGGCATACTACCTTGCAGGACGGCGTTTGGGGCCATTCATGACAATGATTTCGATTTTGCCGCTGGGTGTCGATTCACTTTTTGTAGCGAGTTGGAGCGCTTGATTAATGAGATCGACTAAATAAGAGTCGTCCAAATCTGATGCTTTTGTAAGTTTGATGTGTCGAATTTTCGCGCCATTACCTTGGAGGCGATTCTCAGGATCGTTGAGTAAAGCGCCTTGATTGAATCCGATGTTGACGTATTTGGTGTAGGTGGGCAGATGGATAAAGTGATCTTGTTTACGTTCAGTGAGGCTGAAGCCGCTTCCAACCGTGTTTGTGGCGTCATAGATGAATTCGTTAATAGTTGGCAGGATGTCGAGTAGTTTTTGGCGAAGTGCTCGAGCAAGAGCTTGGGTTTCTTGGGGATATGCCTCAAGAAACCCCAAGTATTCGGGAGGTTCAGGATGGTTCACCTTTTGACCAATTCATACAGATCGTCGTCGACAAATTCCGTTTTTTTGTCGGCCATTTCGAGGAAAAACGTATAGAGTTCTTCGAATCGTTCAGCTGGGAAGCTGAACCCGAGTTCAGAGAGGCGGTGTTTTAGTCCGTGGCGTCCGGATCGGGCGGTGAGAATGATTTCTGATTTTTCGGCTCCGACAAGATGGGGGTCGATAATTTCGTAGGTTGATCGCTCTTTGAGGACGCCATCTTGGTGGATGCCGCTGCTGTGGGCGTACGCGTTGGCCCCCACAATTGCTTTGTTACGTTGGACGAGCATTCCCGTTCGGGCAGAAACGAGTTTAGAAATAGCAAGAAGTTTTTCAGTTCTTATTGAGGTTTCAAGTCCATATTTATCTTTTCGGACATGGAGGGCCATGACGACTTCTTCGAGTGATGTGTTGCCCGCACGTTCACCAATTCCGTTAACGGTGACTTCAACTTGACGGGCTCCACCAACGATTCCTCCGAGGGTATTGGCGGTGGCCATGCCGAGGTCGTTGTGGCAATGGCAACTAAAGATGGCTTTATCGGAGTTCGGGACGTTATTGATAAGGTCGGCGAATAGCGATTGGTATTCGTCGGGGGTCGTATATCCGGTGGTGTCGGGGACATTGATGACGGTTGCACCAGCGTCGATTACAGCTTCGGTGACTCGATAAAGATAATCCCTTCGGGCACGGCCGGAGTCCTCCATGAAGTACTCGACATCATCGACGAATTGGCGGGCGAGTTTGACGGCGGCAACTCCCTTTTCGAGGGCTTGATCCTCAGTCATTTTGAGCTTGAGTTGGAGATGGTTGTCGCTCACTCCTAAGCCGGTGTGAATTCTTGGGCGCTCGGCAGGTTTGAGAGCCTCGGCGGCGCATTCGATGTCTTTTGTTACGGCGCGTGTGAGCCCACAGATGGTGACTCCCTTGAGTTCGCGGGCAAGGGTGTTGACGCTTTCGAAGTCACCAGGGGATGAGATGGGGAATCCAGCTTCGATAATATTGACGCCGAGATCGACGAGGGCATGGCCAATTTCGAGTTTTTGATCCATGTTGAGTCGCACGCCTGGGGATTGCTCGCCATCGCGAAGAGTGGTATCAAAAACGTGGACTTGATTCATTGTTCTTTCCGTGGAATTAATATATCCAGGGTACTCAGAAATGGGGGTTATTTGTATGCCCAAGCCGGGATAAATGGGTCGGAGGTAAATTAGAGTTTATGACGGCAATTGATGTGAACCTGACGGCGCGAGATAATCAAGTGGGCGAGCCTTGGATTTGTCGGCTTTGCAAAGATTTTGAAATCAAGGCGACGATCACGAAGGCAAACATCGACACCGATTTTGGTTGGATGCAAGTTCGGTTAGAAGGGCCGCTCGAAGAAGTTCAGCGCGCAATTACATGGTTGATGACGACCGGATTGCATGTTGATGCTGAGCAACGATCAGTTGGTGCCTAATTATTTGGCATGAGCTACGAGTCTGACCTGCTGAAACCTTACGTTCCGCCAGGCTTTGAAGCATTTTGGCGCGAAAACACTGCGGAAGCGATGGCAGCTCCGCTTGATTTTGATTTATCTGAGCAAGGTGAGTACGATCCTCAAGATCATCATGTTCGAGCCTTTCAATTTCGAGGGATCGATGGAGCGACTCGAAGTGGGTGGATTGCGGCTCCGAAAGGGCATGAGGTATCGCCGGGGTTTTTGTGGCTAGCTCCTTACTCACGCTGGACGATGTTGCCGAATCGATATGGGACTCGCGCGGGGATGGTGAGTATTAGTTTTAATTTTCATGGTGAGTCAGCTTTTCACCGGGAGGATTACACACCTGAACGTGGGTACATGGCGGAAGGGATTGAATGTCGGGACAGTTGGATATTCCGGCGGATGTACCAAGATTCAGTAATTGTCGGGCGGATATTGCAATCGTTGCCGGAAGTTGATGCGGATCGGATTGTAGCAGCGGGGATGAGCCAGGGCGGGGGATTAGCAATTTGGATGGGGGCGTGGGTTGATTATGTGAAAGCAGTCGTTGCGGATGAGCCGTTCCTTACGGGGGTTCCGTGGATATTGGATGCAAAATATTTTCGATATCCGCTGAAAGAGATGACCGATATCGCTTTTAGCTCACCGGAGATGGAGGCGAAAGTTCGAGAAACGCTCAGTTATTTTGATACGGTGAATCAGGCAGCGTTTTGTGGCGTGCCGACGCGGGTAACCCTAGGAATAAAGGATCCGAGTGTTCGTCCAGCTCAGGTGAAGGCAGTTTATGAAACGTTGCCGGGGGTCAAAGCGATTGAGGAACTGGATTGGGGGCATGATTGGCATCCAAGAATGATCGAAGGGGCAGAAGAGTTTTTGCGAGACGTCGTTGGTTTGATACAATAGAAGTGTGTTAAACAGCTTGTTGTTCATTATTGCGGCCCCAGCAAGCGAACCGGTAACGGAAGCGGTTGTGAAACCCATTGGCGAACTATCAATGGAAGTCATAACGAAGTCGATTGCGGGACGGTCAGTTAGTTATGTCGTGATAGATCCGCGCAGATATTCTGCTCGAATATTGACGGGCAAGGGCAACATTGGTACAACTGATGAATTCTCGGCGATGATTAAGCGGTCGAAGGCAGACTTTGCAATCAACGGGGCGTTTTTTGACGCTTATAGCAATAACAAGATTCGAAATACCGTTCAGACCCTGATTTCTGGAGGACGTCCGATCAACTTGAGCGATATTGGCTGTGTCTTAGGATTTTCTTCGGCGGGCGAAGCAAGGATTGATCGGGTGAAAACGCGAATTCGAGGAACGGTAAATGGTCAGTCTTGGTACGCATACAGAATAAACAACGATCCACTGAGTACGAACATTGCGATGGAGTACAACTCACGTTGGGGAACGTCGACGGGATTTGATGGCGGTTTGCAGGTTCAGGTGACGAACGGCAAGGTGACCTGGATTAGCCGGACATCAACACAGATTCCACCAAGTGGCTACGTTTTGCTTTTTAAGGGGAGCGAAGAGAGTGTGGGAAAGCGCTTTTCGATGGGTGCAGATGTTACTCGTTCCGTTCAATACGAAGCGGGTGATTCAGTTTTCTGGAATTCCGTTTCCGAGGGGGTAGGTGCCGGTCCGACTTTGGTCAAGGATGGTCGGATCGCACTAGATGCGATAAAAGAAGGATTTAAGGATCCAAAGATACTTTCGGAAAGTGGAGCGCGGAGCATGGTCGGGATTCTTACTAATGGCAACGTAGTGCTCGCTGTTTCTGGAGGAACGGTTGCCCAGATGGCAAATGTTATGCACGGACTGGGTTGCAAGGATGCTATGAATTTGGACGGCGGAGCGAGTAGCGGATTCTATGCTCGAAGCACGTATGTGCGGAATGCTGGAAGACCCCTCACAAACGTGTTGATTTTTAAGAAGCGGTAGGCCCGGAATGCAACCAAACACATAATTTCGCGTCAGAATAAGTAGTATGAAAAGCGCAATTGCATTGCTCGCACTTGTTTCTATGGCGGCTCCCGCTCAGGACATGACCCAACTTGAATGGAAACCAAAAGTTGGAGAAGTCACTAAACTGAAATTCAACATGGCGATGAATGTTGGTACTGATGTTTCAGTGTCGTTCCTGATCACATCCAAAACGACGAAAGTTGAAAAAGACGAAGTGACAACGGAAAGCGAAATGGGCAATTTTGAGCTTATGGTTGGTGGACAGCCGATGGATATGGGAGGCCAAGCACCTGGCAGTGGTGGAGAAAAAATGGTGACCGTCCATAAACTGAACGGGGTTTTGGTGAGTGATTCTTCGCCGAAAGAAATGGGTGGCGGAGAGAGAATGAACCGGATGAACGCGTTCCTTCGACCATCCAAGCCGGTCAAAATTGGCGACTTCTGGGAAAATGAATGGAAGGCTGATAAAGAAAAGGGCCTGCAAAATTCAAAGGCACGTTGGACGCTTGCCGCGTACGAACCGAAGAACGGAGTTGACTGCTGGAAAGTCGATTATGTCTATGCTGAGATGGACTCGGCGAACGGAATTAGCGCGAACGGCAGCGTTTGGATCAGTGCAAAGGACGGCGGAATGGAATATACGAAGTACGACTTCCAAAATGTTTCGTTCCAAGACGGAATGCCTCCAGCGAATGGTACAGGTACTGTCACCCGAGTTCACTAATTCAGGTTGCATTCTGAAGTAAAGTGGAGTGATCTTGAGAGATCACTCCACTTTCTTCTGTTAGAAGGCCGAGGTACTTTTTGTATTCAGCGACAATAATCAGGCTGACGATCATGAGGAGGCTCCAGCTCACAATTTTACTGGCATGGACGGGTTCCCAGACGTTGAGTTGGTACGGATACTTCCACGCGCCGAGGTAGGTGGCAATGTTTTCGGCAATCCAAATCATATATCCGATCAGGACAAATGCCAGTGACATTGGCATTTGGTATCGCTGGCGGTTGATGGTGTAGTGAACTTTGCATTGCCAGAAGAGCAGGAGGATGAAAGTAAGTGTCGCGGCGCGGAAAATAGCGGTGGCGTGGCTAGAGAAAAAGAGGGCATATACGGCAATTGCAGAGGGCCAGGATTGGTTGGGAGAAAGCCAACCGGAACTTTTAAGATCAAATTGATTCCATGCGAGGCACATAAAGCTAGCGACGCTACCGTGCATGAAGCCTGAATAGAGCGGTGCACCCATTATTTTTAGATAGCTGAATTCGGGATAGCTCCAACTGCCCTGGTTGATTTTAAAGATTTCTAAGCCGAGTCCAAGCAAGTGAAACACAGCGACGACTCCAGCGTCCCGCCATGATTCCATTTTGGCTTTGACCATAAGGTATTGAATGGCGAGGCAAAGAACAAAAAGGAGATCGTAACGAGGGATTCCTGGAATGTGGATGAACTTAGTAAGGGCGAGGCAAGCCACTAATGAAAATGGGAATGTGCAAGCGATTATATGTTTGCGAATAAACTCAAATAAGTAGGAAAGGCGTTCTCCTTTTATCGGTATGAGGCGATCCATTGGAGAAAGCAACCAACGGATCAATTGTTTAGTTCCGCACTCTAGAACCGAATAGGGCCGCGGTGCTGGTAGATGCCTTCGGCAAGTGCGTCCGTGTTTGAATCGTTTGGTGTCGGGATCGTGACACTTTCGCCGGTGAGATCGGCGTATCGGGTTGCGCCGAGTGCATTTGCATAGTTTGCAAAGCGTTCGTATGCGGCCCGACCAAGTTCGCCAGTCTTAGTTGCCCGAATTCTTGCGGATTGCTCGGCATAACAAAGCATCGTGAGGTCACTGATCGCACCGAGAGTTTCTTGATCCTTGCTGAACTTAGCATAGGCTTTGCCAGTGAGATCGTTGAGGAATGAATCACCAGATGCTGTGAGTGAGCATTTGCCTTCATTAGCACGGCGAACTTGACGGTCGGCGAGGAAGAGGCGATTGATTTCGTTTGTTCCTTCGTAGATTCGGCTGATTCTGGCGTCGCGATAAATGCGTGCGACCGGGAATTCTTCGGTGAATCCGTATCCGCCGTAGACTTGGAGGCAGTCGTCGACGATTTTTGCCTCGAGCTCGGTAGCCATGATTTTACAGGCACTGCATTCAACGGCAAATTCTTCGGCCGCGAGTCGGTTCTGATCAAGTGACCCGTCGGATTGAGCAAAGGCGGAATCAATATTCGCACCAGTGCGGTAGAGCATTGACTCAATGGCGAAATAGTAGGCTGCCATGTCGGCGAATTTAGCTCGTAGTAATCCAAAGTTCGCGATGGGTTGGTTGAATTGCTTTCGGTCTTGGGCGTAATCAGCGGCAAGCCCCATGGCTTGCCTTGCTGGCCCGATGGACATTGCCCCGAGCTTGAAGCGACCCATATTGAGGGCGTTAAACGCGACGTGGTGACCTTTACCTGCTTGGTAGAGAAGATTTTCTTTGGGAACGATTGCGTTTTCAAGTACGAGGCGGGCAGTTGATGATCCTTTGAGGCCCATTTTGTGTTCCTCGCGGGCAATGCTGACTCCAGGAAAATCGCGTTCGACGATGAATGCCGTGACGTGTTCGCCGTCAATTTTTGCCATGACGAGGAAGAAGTTTGCCCACTTGGCGTTGCTAATCCACATTTTGGTGCCATTGAGGACGTAGTGATCGCCTTTGTCTTCGGCACGGGTCGTCATGCTGAGCGCATCCGAGCCAGAATTCGGCTCACTGAGGGCGTAAGCACCAATCCATTCGCCACTTGTAAGGAGCGGGAGGTATTTATTGCGTTGGTCGTCGTTTCCGAATGCGGTAAGGCCAAACTGGGAGATGCCGCTTGTGATACCGATGGTGACGCTGAATGATGCGTCCATGCTGAGGAATTCGAGAATGCGAGCGGCGAGGTTTTTGCTGAGCCCAAGTCCACCGAACTGTTCGGGGGCATCGATTCCACAAAAGCCGAGTTGTCCAGCTTTTTGAATGAGGCCCGGCATGAGTCCATCTTCTTGCTTTTCGAGTCGTTCGACAAGTGGGAGGACTTCTTTCCGGCTGAAATCCTCGGCCATTTGAATCATGAGTTTCTCGTCGCTCGAGAAGTCCTCGGGTGAGAAAGCAGAATCGGGAGTGCGACTGAGGAACGAGCCACCTTGCTCGGTCAATTCAGTTGGAATCATGATTTTGATTATACGAGGAATTTGAACGCCTATTCAGGCTTATTTGGGAGCGGCTCGACCCCAAATTTGGCAAAAGTTATGGGGTCTTCGGCAACTTCCGTGAGTTCTGTTCCGGTCGGGTCGGCTTTGAATTTCGTCGTTTCGCCGGTTTCCTTGTCGGATAGGGAGACAATGCCCGATTCATATTTCCAGATCCCTGAACTTTCGGTTTTGTCGATTACAAGTCGGAAATGGTCGGATTGGATGATGAGTTGGGGGAGGTTTTCGAGCCCACCAGCTTCAGCGATTTCGTCGGGCGTTGCTTTGAGCCGATAGGAACCAATGATCACGGAGGAGTCTTTGGGAACGACTGAGACAGATGGTTCGGATTTTGGTTGGCATCCAGTTATCACGAAAGCGGATAGGATGACGAGAATGATGCTTCGTTGAACCACGGACAAAGTTTACTCGGCAAGTAGAATGAGAATGTGAGTGAAGTCGGTGCGTGGACGGAGACAATTGCAGCGTGTATCACCGCTCCAGGTCGGGGTGCAGTGGCGATTGTGCGACTTTCGGGTTCGAAGAGTTTGGATATTGCTCGAATAGTTGCTCCGTTTCTTCCACAAGACGTTGTATACCGTCACGCCTATTTTGGAGACTTCGAGACAGGAGATGACGGTTTGTGTTTGGTGTTTGCGGAGGGTGCGAGTTTTACGGGTGAGTTAGTTGTTGAGTTGAATTGTCATGGCTCACCGATTTCAGTGAATCGGTTGCTTGAGGCATGTTATGCGGCGGGGGCGAGAGCCGCGGAACGAGGCGAGTTTTCATTGCGGGCTTTTTTGAACGGGGTAATTGATTTGAGTGAAGCAGAGGGAATTCGCGAAACGGTCGATGCGATGACGGATCGGCAGTTTGATAGGGCGAATCAGCTCAGAGTTGGCATGTTGGCACGAGAAATTGGGCCAATTCTCGAAGATGTACGGCATGGACTGACAACAGTTGAAGCATTGACGGATTTCAGTGAAGAGTTGGGGGAGTTCACTTTTGAAAGAAAGACAGAACGGCTTTTTGCCGCGCTTGAAGGGATCGACAAGTTCTTGAGTTCGGAGGCACTTTCCCGGCGAATCAAAGAGGGCTTGTTAGTTGTTCTTGCGGGCCGGCCAAATGCTGGGAAGAGTTCACTTCTCAATGCGCTTCTGAAGGCGGACAGGGCGATTGTCACGGCAATAGCTGGCACGACCCGAGATGCGATTGAAGAACAGATAGCGATTGACGGGATTCCCGTGCGGCTGGTTGATACCGCGGGTTTGAGGGAGTCAAATGATGAAGTTGAGCAACATGGAATTCGGCGAAGCGAGCAGTACATGCGCGATGCTGACCTTGTGCTTTATCTCTTCGATGGCTCTGCGGGATGGACAGCAGAAGACGAGCGACTCTTTGAGGGAATTGGCGAAAGAGGGGAAGTTTTGGCAACCAAAGCGGATTTGGGCCGAAGTGAACGGGGAATAGCCGTCTCGGTTGTCTCTGGCGAGGGAATAGAACTCGTGATCGAGCATATTCGTTCAAGGATAGAAAACGGTGCAACTGAGCCAGTGACTTTGGTTGATCGGCACTATTCGGTGATGCACGAAGTTCAAAATTTGGTTCAAGAGTCAATTGATACTCTTCGAAACGACTCGGTGCCCGATGACCTTGCGGCGGTTACGCTGCGAGGGGCTTTGAGAAAATTGGGCGAACTAACTGGTGAATCTGCCTCAGCGGATGTGCTGGAGCAGATTTTTAGTCAGTTTTGTATCGGCAAGTAGGATTACGACTTTCGGGTGAAACTCGTCCAGGTACGGAACGGTTTAAATCCGAGTTCCAAGTTAAGCTGGAGCATTGGATTATTCTCTTCGTTATCGCAATTAACCGTTGTTCCGCCCAATTCTTTGGCTTTAGTCAGATTCATTGTTTTGATCGCTTTTGCTATCCCTCGGCGACGATAGTCGCGATGGACGGCAGTGAGGCCAGTGTGGAAGAGGTCAGGAAGGATCTTGTTTCGGAAAAGCATCGTAGTAGCAACGATTTCCTCTTGATCAAGAACGACCAAAATCGTAGAGAACGAATTTTTGTCACGCATGAATCCCCTTTCGTAGATTTCAAATTCTGTTCCGACAAACTCGAATGGCATCGGAATGTCCTTGCTCAGCAAGTTGTCCGCCAACCAGTATCGCCGGAGTCCGTTCTCGGGGTCACGTTCTAGTAATTCATCCATTGTCAGAACCTCAAGTTCTGATTCAGATAACTTTTGGACGCTCGCCATAAAGGATTCTGGATTGAAGTCGGAAAGAAACATTCTGGACTCTGGGTTTTCCTGATCTTTTTCGAATCCAAATTCAGGTGCCAATTGAATGATTTCTGGGAAGATTTCGCATATCCACATGTTGAGAGCTTTTGCTCCTTGGGACTCGCTTGCCTGAATCATGTGCTCAAAATGGAATCGGTATTGATCATTTGTGAGATTGGGTTTTGGATTTAAGTCCGCGTGGTAGTGCCCTTTATCTTTTTGCCAAAAACTTTGAACCACGTTGACGCCACCAAAGGGTGTGCCATTTTCTTCTAAGAAAACGCGATAACGTTTCACGCCTTCTGGTACGTTTTTGAATGAATCAAGAATGTCTTGGAGAGGCTCAGACCACTCTGGAAGACTTTGTTTGGTGATGTTGTGGTATTCCTGAAAATCGGAATCTGTAACAACTTCACGAATTGTGAATTGCTGATGTAAGTTCATTTGATTGGGGATTGGTCGCTGCTAGGGCAGTCGGACACCAAATGGTCATGTCGAAAACGACAGGTCAGGGAGGGGGCTACTTGGGTGAGGTAGCAGTTAGATATTTGGTCGGGTGAAGGTGTATTTGTTCATGCGGCGCACCTCCAAATAAATGGATAGACAATTATAGCCCTAGCGGATTAAGTTCTCACTAGGGCCAATGAGGGCAGAACTTAGTGGATTGTTATTGATCCGGCGATAAACCAAACGAGCCAGATTCCGCAATAAGCTAAGGCTCCAGCGAATGAAACTTTGCGAACAAAGTTTTGGTGAGTTTCATAGAATCGCACCATCACTGCCCAGGCAAGCAGGAGAGTCATCCCCTTTACCACCACGAAAAGCAATTCACTACGTTCAATGATTGGCTTCATGAGTGGGTTCAGCTCTACGATGAGACCGCGCTGGTGGAGAACCGCCGTGACGAGGAGGTCAATAAAGCCAATGAAGATCAGTGCGAATATCGCGGGAGATGGAAAAGCTTTTTTCCAGAGGGTCACACCATTCGACGCTTGCAGTTTCATTGTTCTCTCCGTTCAGCGAATCTTGGATTGATTGAACAATTGTGTCTTGAATCTTTCGCGCTTGGACTGCGGTGATCACATAGTGGTTCATCATAATCGAGAACACCACCGGCTCACCGTTATTGAGCCAAACGAATCCCGAAAGGCAAGAAACTGAGTCCAGCGTTCCTGTTTTCGCTATTACGTTCAACCCATTCATTCGACTCTTTAATGTTCCAGTTCCCGGGGAGGGAAGGGCATTTATAAAATCATCTCGATAGGGTTGTAGATAGGCATGACGCAAGACCTGTGCCAACGCAAATGGAGTGACTAAATTGTGACGGCTCATGCCGCTTCCGTCCTCGGGGCGAATTGATCCGGCGGGAAGATTGGCGGCTTTAGTAAGGTGATCGACGAGTGTTTTTTCAGCGTCGGCGTAATTAGATGCCCCGCTTGCGGTTAACAGAAAACTCTCAGCCAAAAGATTGTCAGATGGTTTGAGGCACATCTTGGCAATTGAGGCAAATTGCGGGCTTTGAATGATGTAGTCGGGCGGGCGATGCGGCATGTTTTTGGTTGCAATAAAGGTGCGACCAAAAAACCTTGCGGCAACCCGATCAGGATCGGGCAGAGCAAAAGAACCAAGTGTTGTTGCTTTGGGGTCAATTTGCCCTCGAATCGTGACTCGGCGATTGTTGAGATCAAATGAACTTTCTGATGGCCCAATTCCTAAAATGTGCTCAATGTTGATACCTGTCCAGCTGGGCACGAGCGGAATCCCTTTATCGCCAATGACGTTGAACTGGGCCCGGTTCACGCAAAGGGCCGTGATTTGCGGGGCATAGCGAAAGGTAAGATCGTCTTTCTCCCAGCTTGGTCCGGCTTCGAACCGATACAGTTGCTTAACATAGACGTAGCCCTTTCCAGAGACCCCGAGAGCGACTTTGGCGGTCTCAAGTTGTTCGGGGGTGATCGTCATATCACCAGGCGCATCAATATAGACATTGTCACCGTCGCGCCAAAATTTTGTTTCAAAACGAAAATCTGAGCCAAATTTATCGAAAGCAAAAACCGAACTGAGGATTTTCTGGTTACTTGCAGGCACCATCCTGAGGTTAGAAAAATGGTTATAAAGTTCTTCGCCGCTTGGACGGCATATATAAATTCCAACGAGGGTTCCCGAATCGGTTTCGGGTTTGATTAGGGCATCGATATTGTTCTTGAGCGAAGACTGATTGATGGCAAACGCCATTGACAGGGCCGACAAGATCATTGGGTTAACCTTACCGCGTTGTAGCTCCGCCCTGCATGAGATTTTTGGTCATCAATTATTTCGATGGCTGATTTTCCAAAGTATGCGGTGCCGTTGGTTGAGCATTGTCATCTTCAGATTCCTTGGCATTGAACTGTTCGTTGTAAAGCTTGGCGTAGAGTCCGTCTTTGAGGAGGAGAGCTTCGTGCTTTCCCATTTCGGCGATACGTCCATTTTCGAGAACAAGGATTTGATCAGCATGCAGAATAGTGCTGAGTCGGTGAGCAATGGCGAACGTGGTTCTCCCTTTCATCAGTTTGCCGAGTGAATCTTGTATCAGTCGCTCAGAGCGGGTATCAAGCGCGGATGTTGCTTCATCAAGGATCAGTATCTTGGGATTTTTCAGGATAGCTCGAGCGATTGCGAGGCGTTGTTTTTCACCTCCACTGAGTTTGTAACCACGTTCACCGACAACGGTTTCGTATCCTTTTTCGAGCGTTGTGATGTGGTCGTGGATGGCCGCGAGTTTGCAAGCCGCTTCGAGTTCTTCTTGTGTTGCTTCTGGTTTAGCGACGCGAAGATTTTCGGCAACAGTTGTGTGCATCAAGTATGTTTCTTGAGTGACGGCACCAACAACTTTACTAAGGTTGTCGAGTTTGAGATTCTTGATGTTTTCGCCATCGAGAAAGATTTCGCCGGAGTCAGCATCGTATAGCCTCGGGATTAGGTAGGTGAGGGTTGTTTTGCCAGCTCCTGAAGGACCGACAAGGGCGATGAGTTGCCCGGCTTCGGCGGTGAAACTAATATTGCTCAATGTATCATGTTCGGATTCTTCATCGTATTTGAACCCTACATTGCGGAATTCCACTTTTCCTTGAAATGTCTCGGGGATTGCTTTCGCATTCGGGGAATCTTTGATGTCAACAGGGTAGTCGACGTATTCAAAGATTCTTTCAAAGAGCGCAAGGGAAGACATTATTTCGACTTGGGCACCAAAAAGCGCAGTCATTGGGAAAAAGAGGCGGATTTGAAGACCGGTGAAGGCGACGAGCATCCCGACGGTTATGTTGGTGTCACCCTTAGAAATCAGCAGCCAACCCGCTAGCCAATAAACAAGTGCCGGGGCGAGTTGTGTGATCAGCCGGATCATCCCGAAGAACATGTATTGCACAACACTCGCTTTAACTTGCCACGTTGCAAGTTTTTCATTTTCCACATTGAACTGAGTTGAAAGAGTGCGAGACTGCCCAACTGCTTTCGTTAGCAAGATTCCGGAAACGGAGAGTGTTTCTTGCATCATGGCGTTCAGTTCTCCCGTTTGTTCTTGGGTTCCTTGGCGGACATCGCGAGCGTAATCGCCAACCCATTTTCCGATGACCATAAAAATGGGAACGAGGGCGATGCTGAGAACTGTAAGTCGCCAATCCATCAAGAACATGGCAACTAGAGTGCTAAAAACGATGGCAATGTTGCTGATTTGGTCTACAAGGGTGTTGCTTACGACGGTTTGCACGCCTTGGACATCGCTGATGAGCCTTGTTTGAATTTCGCCCGTGCGAGAATTAGTAAAGAAGCGTAAGGACATTTTTTGGAGATGATCAAATAGTTGTTGTCGCATGTCGCACATGATGCGCTGACCGACGATAACACCGCCATATCCGTAGAGAAGAGTCATCCCGGCGCCGCCGAGCACGGCGAGAAGCATAAAACCCGATGTTTGCGCAATGATGCCTAAATTTTTATGCGTGATTCCCTCATCAATGATTGTTTTGATCAAGTAAGGAGGCACGATCCCGAGTACGACGCCGATGATGACCGCGATGAGGGTAAGCGCAACCATTTTCTTATGGGGAGCAAAAAGCCGTAGGATCCGGCGAAGCATTGAGCGGTCAAGTTGCTTTTTGGTTGGGGCGTCCGGTTGCAAGACTACAGAATACCGCTGGAGCGAAAGGATAGATAAGAAGTCCCCGATTCAACGTAGGGTAGGGAATTCACGATACGACGCTGACGGGTGTAAGTAGCCTTCTATTGCGGCTTTTGGCGAACATTAAACTCATATTGAAACTGACATAGCAAGAAAACTGTTTTATCTAAAGGTCACAGAGTAACAGCCCACCATTTCTGGAGGGCCGTTACTTTAGATATGACTACCGAGGTTCTGACTCAGCGATTTCGGGCGCCTGACTTTGGTGCTGAATTTCTTGCTGAATTTCTTGCTTTTCTTGGCTCGGAGTAGATTCCTGCGCTTTTGCACATCCGAACATTGAGATCAGCGTTGCAACCGTAATTGCGCTCAGCAGAAGCCTCACGTTTAGTTTCGACTCCAGCCCTTATTATCCGTTGCTTCACCTTTCCACTTATCTGCCTTATAGAGTTGATGGAAAAGTTTGCCAGTTGGAACGTGCTTTGCATGACTATCCGTGTACGATACAGTTGTTCCCGTACCTGATGCTAATCTCTTTCGCCAGCCTTGACTATCGGTTGAAACAGAGCCGTTGATGTTGAACACATTTCCGTTACCAGGGTTTGAAGGCCCCCAAATACCGATGTTAGAAACATCCGCAGTTGGAGAGGCGATCGCAAATTGCGGTGGGCGCGATAGCTGGGAACCATCTGTAAATGCTAATGTACCGGCGGGATCGCCAAGTGCAGTTGCTGAGGATGGGAAATTGTACGATAGATCCGCAAATTCTGCATACTCGGGTCCGCGGGTTACACAAACGCCGGTCGTCAGGATGTTGATCGTGCGTGCACATGTACTAAATCCTCCAAGTGTCCAATGGTTGTAAGCGATTGTGTTAAAGACTTTGCTTGGACGGATTCCATCGCTAAGTGGGTTTACCCAGATATCTTTAAGTTCACCATTTGTGCTGTTTACTCCGTTCTTAATATAAGGATCCACAAGTGACGGGAACATATATCGTAGATCGAATACGCTTCCACTATCAGATGTACTGGGCCTCGGTGGGCACTGGGCGGCGGTACATCCCATTCCAGCTGACCATAACACCCAAGTATCATCGTAATCGGCCATGTATATTTGAGCGGCTGTTCCGATGTTCTTAAGGTTTGAAAGCGCTTGAGTTTTCTTAGCTGCCACCTTTGCCTGAGCAAAAACAGGGAAGAGAATGGCGGCAAGGATTGCAATGATTGCAATAACGACGAGAAGTTCAATAAGGGTGAATGCAGTTTTTCGCATGATGGCTCCAAAAATTTTGGACTCAGATGATTCAGAGCGATAGTTTATTGTATCGCTACAGAGTTATAGCAAAATTTCGATATGATTGTATATCCTTGAAGCAAAAATTTATTGATGAATATTCGCAAAAAACACACAATTGGCGTATCCTGCTGATCAGAATACGCCAATTTGGCAAATGATTAATTTTCGAACGGGTAAGTAGGAAGGACATGAGGAAGAGGCCTATCCTCTCGATAACCAAGGGCATATTCGGCCTGAACAAGCGTGTGAATTTCGTGCGTGCCCTCGTAGATCATTGCCCCGCGTGAGTTGCGGAAGTAGCGTTCGACGGGAAATTCATCACTGAATCCATAGGCTCCATGAACTTCGATAGCCTTGTTTGCAGCATCAAACGCAGCTTCGCAATTGACCCATTTCGCCATGCTGACTTCGCGAGTATGGCGAAGTCCTTGGTTTTTCATCCAACCGACTTGGTAATAAAGGAGGCGCCCGATGTCGCGGCCTTTTGCCATGCTCGCGATCATTTGTTGAACAAGTTGTTTTTTGCCAATTGGTTCGGTGCCGACGATGCGGTCGTTGGCGTATTTGACGCTGGCTTCTAGAGAGGCAGTGATAATTCCGACAGCTCCGGCGGCGACAGTGTAGCGACCGTGATCGAGAGCAGACATGGCAACTTTGAAACCGTCTCCTTCTTGGCCAAGCATGTTCTCAGCGGGAACACGCATGTTATCGAAGAAAATTTCACCGGTGTTACCCGCTCGAACGCCTAACTTTCCCTTGAGCGGGCGACTGCTGAAGCCAGGTGTATTGCGATCAACGATAAACGCTGCATAGGGGGCCTTTGCATCGGTTTCGGCAAGTTTAGTGATAATCAAAAATTGGGTCGCATAGTCTGAGAGGCTAATCCAGGTTTTTTGACCATTGATAACATAGTGGTCGCCGTCTTTTTTGGCGGTGGTTTTGATATTAATCGCATCTGAGCCCGCATTTGGCTCGGTGAGTCCAAAAGCTCCAAGGGCTTCGCCGGTGGCAAGTTTAGGGAGCCATCTTAGCTTTTGCTCCTCGGTGCCCCATTGCATCAACGTCATGACATGGAGGCCACTGTGCACGCTGATTGCTACGCGCGCGGATGTGTCGCCTTTTTCGAGTTCTTCGCTGACGATTCCAAGTGCAATGTAATCCGTATCTGTTCCGCCATATTTTGCAGGAATAGAAATTCCGAGAAGTCCGGCCTCACCTAATTTCTTGAGGGTTTCGGGATCGGATGTGTGTGCCCGGTCGAGATCTCGGACGGTGGGGACAATATGCTGTTCGGCGAATTTTGCAGCAGATTCGCGGATGAGTTCGTGTTCTTGCGTCAGGGCAAAGTCCATGGCGGGAGTGTACGGGCTTTTTTTGCGTGTCCTATGGACGAAGGTCAGTGAAGGGCATATCACCAAAAAAAGATTGTTTGATGCAAACGAATTGTTACAAGGATTAAGTAAAGTCACGGTTATGAGGGCAAATCGAACAAGCCAGGCGATAATTCTGGCTTTTGCTGTGCTGTGTGCGAGCATCGCATCAGCGCAAGACACAACTTGGTCACCGCAAATTCAGGCGCTGAAGCCACGCAACATCGGACCAACTTCGATGGGTGGTCGGGTGACAAATTTCGCAGTTTATGAAAAAGAACCACGCATTTTCTATGTTGCAACAGCCGGTGGCGGACTTTGGAAAACAACAAGTGCAGGAACGAAGTTCACGCCAGTTTTTCAATATGAATCGAGCGTTGCACTTGGCGCGGTGACCGTAGACCAAGATAATCCTGATATTGTCTGGGTTGGAACCGGGGAAGAGAATAGTCGCAACAGCACGAGTTGGGGTGATGGAGTTTACAAGTCAATGGATGGAGGGAAGTCTTGGACTCACCTTGGGTTAGAAAACACCCAGCACATCTCCGCAATTCGAATAAATCCTAAGAATAAGAATACAGTTTATGTTTCCGCACTCGGAAAACTTTGGGGGCCAAGTGAAGATCGAGGAATTTATAAAACAACGGACGGCGGGAAGACCTGGAACAATATTTTGAAGGCTCCCAACGACACAACTGGTTCGATTGAGTTGCTCTTGGATCCTCGGAATCCCGATGTTTTGATGGCGGCGTTGTGGCAAAAGAAACGAACCGCATTTAGCTTTGCAACAGGTGGTCCGGCAGGGGGAATATTTAAGTCGGTTGATGGCGGCAAGAATTGGAAAAAAATCACCAAAGGATTGCCTACAAGTGACATCGGCCGAATCGGTTTGTCGCGATTCCATAAAAATGCGGATGTCCTTGTTGCTTCGATTGAAAGTAAAGATGATCGCGGCGTTTACAAGTCAACGGATAACGGTGAAAGTTGGACTTTCTTAAACAACATTAATCCCCGTCCATTCTATTTCAGCACCCCGATGATTGACCCGGTCGATGAAAATCGCATTTATCTGCCTGCGGTCAATTTCCACTATTCAGATGATGGTGGGAAAACATTTAAGGTGATGCAATCGAACATCCACGTTGACTATCACGCAATTTGGGTGAATCCCAACGACAATAACTACATTTTGGTTGGCGAAGATGGCGGAGTCGCAGTTACACGTGACCGCGGCGAGACTTGGGAGCATTTAAACAATTTGCCCATTGGGCAATTTTATGCTGTGGCTGCAGACATGCGCCAGCCGTATTGGGTTTATGGCGGCCTTCAAGACAATGGAACTTGGGGTGGCCCGACTCAGACTGATAAAGGCTCAATTACTTTTGCTGACTGGCGCTTCATCAACGGTGGCGATGGATTCCATGCCCAAGTGGACCCAACCGACTGGCGAATTGTTTATGCGGAAAGCCAAGGCGGGGCAATCACTCGACAGAATATTCAGACGGGTGAGAACCGGTTTATTCGACCACGGCCACCGCAAGGTGAACGGTACAGGTTTAACTGGTCGGCTCCAATTGTCATGAGTCCACACAACCCGAAAACTATCTGGTTTGGTGGCAATAAACTCTTTAAGAGTGTTGACATGGGCGACAACTGGACGGAAGCCAGCCCTGATTTGACAACAAATAATCCGGCAAAGATTGGCGTTTCGGAAGGTGTCAGCCCAGAAAGCACGGGCGCTGAGAATCACTGCAACATCATCACGATTAGTGAATCACCGATGAAAGCTGGTGTGGTTTGGGTTGGTACGGACGACGGAAACGTGCAACTGACGCAAGATGACGGGAAGAACTGGGAGAAAATCACGGTTCCGGGCGTGCCAGAATTCACATGGGTAAGCCGAGTAATGGCTTCGAATCACGTTCTGGGCCGCGCATATGTCTGCTTTGACGGGCACCGTAACTCCGACTTCAACAGCTACGTTTATGTCACCGAAGATTTCGGGAAAACATGGACAAAACTGAGCGAGAATCTGGGCAAAAATCAAGTTGCTTATTGCATAGTTGAGGGACGACAAAACCCAGACTTATTGTTCCTTGGTACAGAAATGGGACTGTATTCAAGCCTTGATCGCGGTCAGCATTGGACTAGAATCCATAAGGAAGTCGGCTTCCCAACGGTTCGTGTCGATGACTTACTCATTCATCCTCGTGATCTTGATCTGATCATGGCCACCCATGGTCGATCGTTCTGGACAATGCCGGTGAGTGCGCTTGAGCAACTTACCAAAGAAAACCTGGAAAAGGATGTATTCCTTTGCAAGCCGTCGAATGCGTTCAGCTTTGGGCGCGTTTTTGATGGCTGGTTTGAAGGCGACCGCATTTGGTCAGCACCAAACACCCAACCAGGGACGACGATTTTTTATAACTTGAAAAACGCAAGCGAAGAGAAAATCGAGTTATTCATAAAAACCGTTGACGGCAAGCAATTGGCTCGGCTATCGGGCACGGGCAAAGTTGGGCTAAATTCGGTGGACTGGACAGCACGTGGTGCACGCGGTGTACCGCTCACGACGGGCGATTATCTGGTCGAACTGAAAATTGGTGAAACATCCTACACGACAACTCTTCGTTTTGAAGATTTAGTCACCGGATCTGCGCAGCAGTGAAAGAGTAAAGCACAGAACACAAATCCCTCACCGCATTTCGCAGTGGGGGATTTTAAATGGGAATGCAAGGGAATTGATTGAGTCATTCTAAATTGTCATAATATTGATTATCGGAAAGTATAACTTTAACTTTCACGTACCGCCATGGGTTCATCTGGCTTTATTTCTTGACATGAGATTCGTAGTAACTAACCCACTTGTCCACTGTGATCGAGGCAAAGACCTTGCCGATGAGATCATATGGGATTGTTTCTAGCTTTTTGAATCTGATACAGGATTTACCCATATCAAGCTTATGCCCAGTTTTGGCATATTCTTCAAGAAACCACTGTTTGAGTGCCTCGTCTCCGGCAAAATTCGCGTACCAGTTGATTGAGTTCTTTTGGCTGGCGATTGTTCCAAAATATAACGGTAATTTTGGGTCACAGTGATATCCATCAGGATAAATGGTTTTGGGGACAAACCAGGACGGCATATTGTATAGAATTCCTTCTGCAAACCCCGGCTGGATATTTTGGTTGATAACTTCCCTCAGTTTTTTGAACGCTTCCTGTCGTTCTTCAGGGATTTGAGCGAGATATTCGTCGAACGTTTCTGCTTCGATTTTCACAAAGCGATTTTATCCAACTTGTCTTGTTTCAGCAAAGAGGATTTCGTCTAATTTTGCGGCGGCATTGTCGCAAGCGTCAAGAATACTGTCTGGATCCCAAGCAATTTTGGTGTCATGTTTGCGTTTCATGAGCCATGCAGTGGCTCCGAGGCCAAGAGCGACTCCGGCGGCGATTAAAACCAGGCCGCTGGGTGCTTTTCGGTCGGTGGATTCTTCTTTGAATTCTTTTGTTTCGGCCATTAGTTTGGTCTCCTAAGTTTTATTGACTCTTATTCTCTATTCTTGGTTTGTTAAGAGTTGAGTTTCAGGTCTATTTGCCGGGTTTTGTGTTTAATTTTTGCACCAGTATCTAAAGATGAAACCGTATTGATAGGAGCTAGTAGTTCCCCAGGTGTTCAATAGTGTGGGCGGTATTCTCTTCCCCACTGATGTTAGACAACCTGACGCGGCGATTGGGCGGGATTTTTGCGGGCATTCGCAAAAAAGGACGCCTGTCCGAAGATGATGTGAAAGAAGTAATGCGGGAGATCCGCGTTGCTCTGCTTGAAGCTGACGTCAACTTCCAGATTGCGAAGGAGTTCATAGCAAAAATACGCGAGAAAGCGGTTGGCGAAGAAGTTTTTGGGAGTTTGAGCGCAGATCAGACAATTATTAAGATTGTCCGTGATGAGTTAGTCGCTCTCCTTGGCCCCGAACAGACGCCGGTGAACTGGAATCCGGCACCGCCAACGATTATTTTAATGTGTGGCTTGCAAGGGAGTGGGAAAACAACTACGACGGCAAAACTCGCGGTTTGGCTCAAAAAGAAGGGAAAAAAGCCGCTTCTGGCGGCTTGTGACTTGCAACGACCGGCGGCGATCAAACAACTCCAGGTCTTAGGCGAGCAAGTGGTCTGCCCCGTTTTTGCTGGGGAACCAGGGGGCAATCCAGTGCAAGTTGCAAAAGACGCGTTGGCTCGCGCCAAACACCTCTTTTGTGATGTTGTCATTCTGGATACTGCGGGACGGCTCTCGATTGACGACGCGTTGATGAATGAACTGGAAGCGGTTAAAAAAGCTGTGCCACCTCAGGAAGTTTTCCTGGTCGTGGATGCAACGACTGGACAAGAGGCGGTCAACGTTGCCGAGGCGTTCCATAACAAGCTTGGTTTGACGGGCGCGATCTTCACGAAAATGGATGGTGATGCGCGTGGTGGCGCAGTTCTCAGCGTTCGAGAAGCAACCGGGGTTCCTGTGCGGTTCCTTGGCGTTGGTGAGCAGACGGACGCTTTGGATGCTTTTGAGGCGGTGCGGATGGCCGAACGGATTATCGGCATGGGCGACGTCATGGGGATCATCGAAAAGGCTGAACTCGCCTTTGCGGATGAAGATGTTGAAGGCATGGAAGCCAAAATGCGAGGAGGAAAGCTTGATTTCCACGACTTCTTGGATCAGATGCGCATGGTTAAGAAAATGGGGCCAATCAAAAACGTCATGAAGATGATTCCGGGTGTGGCATCACAGATTCCAGAGGAAGCGTTAGATTCGATTGACGATCGCCAGGTTGACCGATTGGAGGCGATGGTGCTTTCGATGACAAAGAAAGAACGAACAAACCCCGACATCATCAACGGTTCGCGTCGAAAACGGATTGCTATTGGTTCGGGGACGTCAGTTCAAGAAGTAAACAAACTCATTGAACAGCTTTACCAAATGCGCCGTGGGATGAAAGAAATGGCGAATATGCAGAAAAAATTCAAGAAGTTCAATCGCCGTTAGATTGAACCTTGGGCCTATATTCTTGGTTGACCCATCGCCTGCTTGCAATGAAGCGGCTATAATGGTGAGTCCGCAATCTTGTTATTGCGGCAACTTCTGCCCCCGATATTGGGAGCACTTCAGCCAAGATGGCTGAAATAAAGGAATTCCGAAACCGTGGTAAAAATTCGACTGAAAAGAATGGGCAACACACACCGACCGTTTTATCGGATCGTGGTTGCAAAGAGTACGTCCGCCCGTGATAGTGCGGCAATTGAGTATTTGGGTACATATGACCCGCTCACCAAGCCTTCAACCGTTGAAATAAAGAACGATCGTGCGCTTCATTGGTTGCTTGAAGGAGCACAACCCACCGAAACCGCAGCTATTTTGCTGAAGCGACAAGGCGTCCTCGATGAGTTTTTTGCTCAACGCCCAACCGCAAAGAAGAAATATGGCTTCCTTGATAAACGAACTCAAGCAATGTCTAAGCAATCCGCCGTCAGCCAAGTTGAAGCAGCTCCTGCGCCAGTAGCTGAATCGGCCCCGGTTGCAGAACCCGTACCTGCCGTTGAAGAAGCGGCACCTGCAGTGGAGGAAGTTGCAGCGGTTGTTGAAGAAGCACCGATCGAAGCACCAGTAGAAGAAGTGAAGGCTGAAGAGGCCGGAGAATAATGGAAAGCGTAGTTGGATTTGTCGAAGCGGCAGTCAAGCAACTCGTTAACGAGCCTGATGAAGTGAATATCGAGGTCATCAACGACCGACATGGCAAAATTATCAAGGTTATGGTTTCCCCTAACGACGTCGGACGCATCATTGGCAAGGATGGACGCGTCATTACCAACCTCCGAACAATGGCAAACGCAGTTGCCTCGAAATCTCGAGTCAAAGCGGTCGTTAAAGTTCAGACGGAAGACTAAACGGTTTCAAGCATTATCATGTCGGGCCGGTCACCTCGCCCATCGCACATTACGATCGGAAAGGTGGTTGGCCCGCATGGCATTTTGGGTGGGCTAAAAATCGCCCCAACAACCAGTTTCCTGCAACGGTTTGAACCAGGTCGGACAATTTACATCAACGATGAACCTGTCACAGTCAAGAGACTGATGGCTCATAAATCTCAGATTCGAATTGAGACCAAGGAAATCACGGATCGGAATCAAGCTGAGAGGCTGAAGTGGGCTTTGGTTTCAGTGCCAGCTGATGAAACCCCTGAACTTGAAGAAGATGAATTTTTCTCGGCTGACTTGATTGGGTTGAAAGCTGTTGATGAGTCGGGAAATCAATTGGGAGTGGTGGATGAGGTGTTCTCTTCCCCGGCCCATGATGTTTTGAAAATTGGATCGGCAATGGTGCCGGCCGTGATGGAATTTGTAAAAGAAGTAGATTTGGAAAACGGGGTGATTGTGATTACGCCGATTCCGGGAATGTTCGAGGAATAAAGACGTGCAATTTATAGATGAAGCAGAAGTCCGGTTTTTGTCCGGACGTGGAGGCGATGGAGCGGCAACGTTCCACCGCGAAAAGCACGTACCGCGCGGTGGCCCAAACGGTGCCAATGGTGGGCGAGGCGGAGACATTATTTTGTTGGCGAATCGCAACAAGCGAACCCTCTATGACTTTAAACTTCAGACTCACTACAAAGCAAAGGATGGGATTTGGGCGGTTGGCAATAAAGCTGGCAAAGATGCTAAAGACATCGAAATCCATGTTCCGGTCGGAACGATAATTTATGATGCGGACGATAACGAGCCCATTGTTGATCTTGCAGTCGAAGGCATGCGCTATGTGATTTGCCGCGGAGGTCGTGGCGGGATGGGCAACCTTCACTACACCAACAGCGTTCGCCAGTCACCGAGTTTTGCCCAAAAAGGGGCTCCCGGGGATGAGCTCAATGCTCGCCTTGAACTGAAACTCATGGCGGACGTGGGACTGATCGGGCTACCAAATGCCGGAAAATCAACCCTCCTAAGCACGGTTACGGCAGCTAAACCGAAGATTGCCGACTACCCATTTACGACCCTCTCACCCAATCTAGGAGTAGTCACAATTGGTGATCACTCTTTTGTGATGGCTGACCTCCCAGGTTTGATTGAAGGTGCCAGCGAGGGAATCGGGTTGGGCCACCAGTTTTTGAAGCATGCGGAGCGAAACAAAGTTTTGCTTCACGTGATTGATGCCTATCCGATTGACAACAGTGACCCCGTTGCTAATTTCAAGATGATCGAAGCTGAACTGAAGCAGTACAGCGAAGAACTCTATGATCGCCCCCGAATCATCGCGCTGAATAAGTCTGATATGGGAATCCCCGAGGCAGAGGAAGACATCTTGAAGAGGCTTGAGCCGTTTGGTGTTCCGGTCTATGTGATTTCTGCGGCAACATCTAAAGGACTTGACCCACTCAAATGGGCGCTTTGGAGCGTGATTGAAGAGCACTTGAGTAAAGAAATTGTTCCGATCATCGTTCCAACTTATCGTAGCGAAGATGCTTCTGCTTGGGATGTTGAGAAGTCAGAAATTGGCTATCGAGTGACCGGTAAACGGGTGATTCGGTTGGTCGAAATGACGAACTTAGGGAACCGCGACGCTGTTCACATGCTTTACCGAAAGCTCAAACGAATCGGCGTCATCGACCGCCTTGTCGAAATGGGTGTTGAACGCGGTGATGATGTTTACATAGGAGATTTTGAATTCGCATATGAAGAGTGGTAGTCAGCAATACGCGATATTTGGAGGCAGTTTCGATCCTCCACATCTGGGTCACCTTGCCGTAGCGGAGGCTTGTTTTGAACATCTTGAAGTTAATGAGGTGATATGGGTACCGAATCACCGGAACCCACTTCGCCACAAAGCTTTTGCAACTGCGGTTCAGCGATTACAAATGTGTCAACTTGCGACCGAGGGCCACGACGGCATGGCTGTCAGTGACATCGAAGTCAGTCGAGGTGCTAAAAGTTACACGATTGATACCGTAGAAGAATTGTTAATGGTGCGTCCGGGCAAAATTTGGGTCATTATGGGATCGGATTCTCTGGACGGATTGATGGGCTGGAAAGAGCCTGAAAAACTATTGCGCCAATGTCGATTAGCGGTGGTTGTGAGGCCCGGTGCTGACATGAATAAGGCACTCTCTCAATTGACCGAAGACATGCGCGATTCGATTGACCTTGTGCCGATAACCCCACATAAAGCGTCGAGTACTCAAGTGCGCTACGACATTCTCCGGGAAGGAACTCCCGAACTAATGCTTGATCCCAAAGTGTGGGATTATATCAAGGAACATGGACTTTACCATGACTAAGAAACTAACTAAAAACGAAATGAATTCGCGAGACAAAGCGAAACTGGTGGCGGAATTTGCCGACGACATGAAAGCGCTTGATATCGAAACCCTCGATATCAAGGCAAAAACATCAATTGCAGACTATTTCATTGTTTGCACTGGAACCAGCGACGTTCACATCCGGGCGATTTGCGAACGGGTTGCTGAAAAACTACGCGAAGTTGGTATTCGCCCGGTTCGCCAGTCTGATCGGTCAGAAACGGGAGGCGGCTGGATGTTATTCGATTATGGCGACGTAGTGCTGCACGTGATGCTTGAAGAGAAACGACAGTTCTACGATTTGGAAAGCTTTTGGAAGAATCTTCCCCAAGATCCAAGTTTGATTATTGATGAACCTGCACCAGCTGAATCCTTAATTCCGTCTGACAAATAAGCGTGCAAGACGAGAATCAAGAAGAACTGACTTCGGAATCACCTGAAACCGAAGAAGAAGCCCGGTCGGATGCGGAAGATGAGATCATTCCGGACGATCCGGAGAAAGTTGAGCATGCCGAACGAACCTTGCGTGAGGCAAATCTTGCCCGCGTTCGAGGTCACATGGCGATTGCCGATAGGTTGTTACGTGAAGCTGCGGATATGGCCCCGAACACGGCCTCTGTTTTAGAAGCAGTTGGTGACAACCAGGTTGCAAATGGCCGATACCGCGATGCGAAGCTCTCCTTTGCTCGCGCTCATAAAATCGATCCGCAAAGCAAATCCATTGAGAACAAATATGGCGAAATGGTTTTGAAAGTTGATCTGAACATCGATCCCTTTGCTCACGCCGAAGCTTTTGATGGCTATGCCAGTCCAAAGATCGCGGTCACTTTAAGTTTGCTCTGCCCCGGACTTGGTCAGTTTGCCGTCGAACGGTACACGAAGGGCGGAATCATGATCGCAGTTTATGCCGTGACGTGGGTTTTGATGGGATTGCTTCCCGGCGGATTTAAGTCGGTCTTCGGGTTCATGACGGGCAAAGCGGCATTCGATCCGCTAGGCGGCTTGCTGCTGTTGATTGCCCTTGGAGTAATAGTCTGGTCAGTTGCCGACTTGGGGTCGCTCAAAAATAAGGCGCCCAGGAAAATTGAGCGCCCGTTACCACCGATGGATGGCTATTAACTTAGAAGTCGAGTGGGATTTTCGAGGTAGTTTCGCACAACGTTCATGAACTGGGCCCCGACGGCTCCATCAACCACTCGGTGATCAAACGAACCTGTAATATTCATTCGCCACCGGATTTCGAGCTCGTCATCTTCATTGACAATTGCTTTCTTTTGAGCTGAACTGATCGCGATAATCGCGGCATTCGGTTCGTTAATGATAGCGGCGAATACGTCAACGTCGAGCATTCCCATGTTGGAGATACTAAATGTACTTCCCTGCATTTCGTTTGGCGTCAACTTTCCTTCGCGGGCCTTGCTGACAAGTCGTTTGCTTTCTTCGCCCAATTGGCGGAGAGTCATGTTTTGGGCACCGTGGATAACGGGAACTAATAGGCCATCGTCAATTGCGGCGGCAACGCCGATGTTCACATTGCCAAATTGAAGCAAGTGATCGCCCTTATAGGTGCTGTTAACGACCGGCATTTCTTGCAATGCTAGGACACAGGCCCGGATCACGAAATCGTTAATGCTGACTTTGCCACCTTCTTCAGCCTTGAACATCTCGCGGATCGCGGTGATTTTTTCGATGTCGACTTCGAGGGTGACGTAAAAATGAGGAACAGTTTGTTTGGAATGCTGGGTTCGCTCAGCAATGATGCCACGTAGGTGGTTGAGAGGCACTTTGACGTCCTCTGCCGAAGCAACTGGGGAAAGACTTGGTGCGCTGACTTTAGTACCTTGCTGATCGATAGCGGCACGGACATCTTTTTCGATGATTCGACCGTTCGGACCGGTTCCGGTTACGGCAGTGAGATCAACTCCGGCTTCAGCGGCGATTCGCTTGGCGAGCGGACTTGCTTTCACGCGATCTGTTGATTTGGCTGATTCAACGACCGGAGCGGATGCCACAGGAGTTTCGGTTTTTGCTTCGACTTTGGCTTCTGCTGGTGCGGCTTTGGCTTCCCCACTGCCCCAATTTGCGGGTAATTCTTCGCCTGCTTTCAGAATTGCGGCGATTGGAACGCCGACCGGAACCGTTTTGCCTGGTTCGATCAAGAAACCAGTGAGTTTGCCTTTTCCTGGTGCTTCGAGTTCCAGGGTGGCTTTATCCGTTTGAATTGTGCCGATGATATCGCCAGTCTTGACGTCATCGCCGTCTTTTTTAAGCCATTCGAGGAGCGTTCCCTCTTCCATGCCGTCGCCCATTTTGGGCATGATTACTTCCGTCATATCCGAACCTTTTGTTTGGTGTGGAAACGCCCTTGTTCCCGCATTTGCAGTCTACGCGGAAACGCGCTTTAATCTCGCGGTCCGTCCCGGTGAATTATCGGATTGATTCGATAGCCATTGCAGCACCGCCGAGGATTCCGGCGTTTTCAACCTGTTCGGCGATCTTGATGTCACAGTCGCGGAATATTGTCGGCGCGGCGATGTTGCGGGCTTCATCGATCAAATACGGCATAAACCAATCGCTGGCATTACTGACTTGCCCACCGATTGCAAGAATATCAGGAGCAAAAATATTGATCAAACTCCCAGACGCCATTCCGAGGAACTGGCCAAACTCGCGCCAGACTTCGATCGCTAGACCATCGCCTTTTTCTGCGGCCTCTGAGATTGTTTTAGGGGTGATTTTGCTCCAATCGCCTTCCACCAGGTCATTAATGAGAGATTTTCTACCCCGATTGATACGGTGTTGGGCGCGACGGATGATTGCATCGCGTTGACAATAAGCTTCAAGAGAACCATAGGCTCCTCCCGTGGAGTCGAGGCCGTTCATCTGCAGGAGGGTGTGCCCGAGTTCTCCGCCACCCAGATTGCCACCAAGCATCAAAAGTGGCCCGGTTGCGTTACCAAACATCGCTTCGGGAGAAAAAACAACTCCACCGCCAATTCCAGTTCCCAAGGTAAGCATAACCAGGCATTTGGCTGAATTTTTGCCCGTTCCAAATTTGTATTCTCCGAGAGCGGCGGCATTGGCGTCGTTGCCAAGGACGATTTTCAAGCCTGTTCGTTCTTCGAGCGGACGTTTGAGAGGGACATCGACCCAGTAGCGGAACACATTATCTACCATTTGCCCAAAGTTGGGAGCCCACTTAACAAGGCCCGCTTTGTCATCAATGTGTCCGGGAACCGCCATTCCAACGGCGCCGATTTCATAGTTACAGCTTGCCGCAACTTGCCCAATAGTAAGGGCACAGGCTTGAACAACAGGCTCGATACCGCTTTGGGCATTTGAGGGGTTTTCAAATCGATCACCGACTAATTCCCCATCTTCAGTTACCGCCTGTGCCCGGACGTTTGTCCCACCCAAATCAACTCCAATGACGCATTTCATAACTGACCGCTCATTATGCCCGGTTCAGTTTAGGTTCTGTGAAACATATGAGACTAGAGGTAACGTAGTTTAAGCAACGCTCTCTTTTGGAGCGTGATCGGTAGGAAATAAAACATGTCGCCGAATGACATTCAAAAAATGGCCAACGCGATGATCGATGAGATCAGCAACGTTATTGTTGGGAAGAGGGAGACTATTGAGCAGACAGTGCTTAGTTTGCTTTGTGGCGGGCACGTATTGATCGAAGACGTTCCTGGTGTTGGTAAGACAACACTTGCAAAGGCTCTCAGCCGCATTACGGGAGGCGAATTCCGTCGTGTGCAATTTACACCTGACCTTCTGCCGAGTGACATCACTGGATCGTCAATTTTCAATAGCGAGACGCGCGAATTTGAATTCCGTCCTGGCCCGCTCTTTTGCAACATCGTTTTGGTTGATGAAGTCAACCGCGCTACTCCGAAAACACAATCGGCACTGCTGGAGGCGATGGAAGAAGGCCAAGTTACCAGCGATGGTGTGACCCGCAAACTACCCCAGCCATTCTTTGTCTTAGCGACCCAGAACAACATTGAAATGACCGGGACATATCCACTCCCTGAAGCCCAACTTGACCGTTTTTTTAGCCGGGTCTCGATTGGCTACCCCGGACGAGAGTCAGAGGCGGATATTTTGCGTAACCAACAAACATCAAATCCGGTTGACCACATGACGCAAGTTGTTTCACTGGAAGAACTCATCGAAGCCCAAAAAGCTGTACGTCAAATTCATGTTCATGAATCGGTACGGGAATATATTGTTGACATCGTTCGATCCACGCGCGAAAACAATCAATTAATGATTGGGTCATCGCCCCGCGGTTCACTCTATTTAATGCATGCGGCGCAAGCAAAGGCTGCCTTGAATGGACTCGACTATGTCCGTCCAGATGATGTTAAGACATGCGCCCCGTTTGTTCTTGGGCACCGAATCATTTTGCGTGGCGAGGTCCGGGCGAAGGGATTGACCGGACCAGACATCATTACGCAGATATTG
>JBJXDW010000116.1:0-7019 GCA_046154445.1 Fimbriimonadaceae bacterium
AAGCCATATATGCTTATGATCATGACCCAAAGAGGAGCAAAACAGCGATGGCTCCGGCGGCAGCTCGTTCTTTTGAACCAAATGCGAGGTTGCCACTCGGTTTTGGCCCAGGGATTTCGATTGTCTGTCCGGTTTGAAGTTCAATGTCTCCGCGGTAACCAAGAACGATGTCTTCGTAATTAATTTCGCGGGGCTTTTCATTGGCAGTAGAGAAAATTTTGATCTTGTCTTTTCGAGCACCTTCCAGAAATCCACCAGCCATCTTAATGACTTCGGAGATTTTGGTACCTTCGTTGATTTCATAGCGACCGGGTCGACGAACGGAACCGTCGATGACAACAAATGTTTTGGGACGAGTGCGTTGGTCGACTGTCACTACATCACCTGCCTGGAGAACGAAGTCATTGTCGGTGGGAAGTCGAAGTGTTCGTTTGGCACCAGCGCGTTCGAGCACGATTGAACCGAGGTCGGCTCCTTCGAGGAATCCACCACATTTGATAATGAGTTCGCGCACTGTCATGTTGGCGGTGAGATCGTAGTTGCCAGGAAGAGTCACTTTGCCGATGAGAGTGACTTGAGATGTGGTTCCCGGTTGAACGTTGGGATTTGTATTAGGGTTGGTGTTTGGGTTTGTTTTTGGATCGTTAGGATCCTTGGGATTTGTAGGTTGAGTGCCAGATTTTGCGAAGAAAGTGACTTGATCACCCGGGCTGAGAAGAGGATCTTCGTTCTTAGTCATGTCAGTGATTTTTATTGCACCTGATTCTGACTTGATTTGAATCTTGGAGAGATCGGCTTCGGGCTTTAGCTCGGCAAGCTTGACAATATCGGAGAGCTTCATGTTTGCTCGCCATGGAGTTTCGGCTTCGTAGGCGACGATGCCGCCAAATTTGACCGTTTTGATTTCTGGATTGATGATTTTGACGCTAACAGTCGCTTTTTTCAGAATTTTTTCATCTAAGAGTTGCTTGGCGATTTTGTCGGCGGCTTGGGTTTCGGTTAGCCCCGAGATTTTCACTGCACCAAGAAAATCAACAAGTATCAAGCCGTCGCCCGTGACTTTATAGTCGTGGTTTATTGAAGATTCTTCGGCACAGATCAGCATGACCGTGTCGCCGGACTTGATCGTCACTGATTGGGCGATAGTAGTTCCGGTGATGACGAAGAGCATCATCAACAAGGCGCAAATCCGTTTTAGTGCCATAACTGCTACTATTTCGGACGGTTGAACTCAGTGTAAGTTGTCAGGAACTCAGGCATTGACTGGGACTCAGGCGCGGAGATAGATTTTGTATCGGGTTGCAAAAACACAAATTGCAGCCACGATTGCGGTTTGGAAGAGGGCATAGCCGAACAACTGCCAAGGTGAGAATCCTTGGTTGCCGATAAACTCATTGATGGGAGTGAGTCGGATGAAGGCTGGTACAAAATTCGTGATTGCAACGTATCCTAAAAGTGGATTGACCCCAGTTGCTGTAAGCCAACCGAGCCACTTGAGTCGCTTTGGGGTTTTTGTAAGATCAGCAAGGGCTGCGACGAGCCAAAACGCGAGCCCACTAAGCGTAAACATGTAACTTAAGTTTGCAGGGTCTTTCTTTATGCCGCCAACGACTGGGTCAAGGACGATCCCAATGATGAGGAGAACGGCGCCAGAGCGGATCATGTTTTTCATCCCCTCCGAAAAGTGGCAGGCTATTTGGGCGATGATGAGCCCGAGTGCGGCAGCCAGGATTGAAATGAAGAGCGCGATTTCAACCTCGCGCATCAGCAACGTTGCGGTTACTGAAACAAGCAGAATAATTGCAGTCAGAGTTATTGTCAGAGCCGCACCAGGTGTGTGGTTTAGTGACTCCTTATGTTCTGAATGGTTGAGAATGAATTCACCGCAAAATGTTCCGGGGATGACGATGAGGAGATATTTTTGAAAATCCCAATGCCATAAGTTGGGCAAAGGATCGAACTGCCAGAACACTTGCACTGGTCCGGCGAACTGTGAAGCGAAAAATAGGATAGAAACAATTCCGAAAATTGTGATTCGGGCAAGTGGCTTTTGTCTTGTTAACCACCAAATGACTGAGCCGCTCACTGAAACGTTTGCGAGTACGAAGAGGATTATGTCGACTTTTTGAAGGTCCGCTTGCCGAGATCCGTCTGGCTTTAGTGCGAATATTCCGGCGAGAATGATAAGCCAGCCAAATGCGCCGATGCAGTAACGAATGGTTTTTGGCCATTGATCTGGGATTCGAACGAACGCAGCAACAGTAGCGAAAAAGAACAACAAGCTGAGCATCCATGTGTTTGCATTTGGGGTAGCGGAATAACTAAACGGGCGAAGATGTTGGCTCACATAAGCGAAGGCCAAGATGAGACCACCTCGTTTCAGGATGTTGAGCAGAGTCTGGTGCCAAGGGGTGGGCGAATCCAAATGCCGTTGCAGACTGAGAGGAATTGCGGCCCCGAGAGCAAAGAGAAAAAATGGGAAAACCCAATCAACCCACGTTATGCCAGCTACAGCGGGGTTGAATTCCATGCTCGGCGGAGGCGATTGCGCGTGGTACATCCAAGCGGGAAGCGATCCCCAAGGCAACATTCCGCTGAGCGCCATACCAAGAATGGCAAGGCCTCGCAGGGCATCTATGCTGGGGATACGAGCTTGAGGTTTCGACAAAGTTACGACTATTCTAGATCTGGAGCTTGGCTGATGTCTATGGAGAGACTTATCGGAAAAAGTCTTGCGGCGCAATAATAGACGTGTGAATAGTGCATTTCTTGATCGGTTGGCCCAGGGCGTTGTCATTTTTGACGGAGCTACCGGAACAGAGTATCAGAAAGCGAATATGGGACCGGAAGCGTTTACCCTTACTACGGACAGCCATTTGCCCGAGAAAGTGCGGATCGCGGCAGACCGGCTAAATGGAGAATTCTTGGAAGGCTGCAATGAAGTCTTAAATTTCATGCGACCAGAGGTGGTTGAAGATGTTCATTGCCAATACTATAGAGCGGGAAGTGACATTGTTGAAACAAATAGTTTTGGGTCGACTTCGATTGTATTAGGAGAATATGGCATTGCTGAGCTTGTTTATGAAACGAGCCTAGCGGCGGCGCAGATTGCCCGTTCGGCGGCAAACAAGTGTGCGACGAAGACTGATCCGAAGTTCGTTGCTGGGGGAATTGGGCCAGGCACAAAGTTGATCAGTCTTGGTCAGGCGACATGGGATGAACTGCTGGCGACATACACCGAATCGGCGAAAGGCTTGATTGATGGCGGCGTTGATTGTATTTTGCTCGAGACACTGCAAGACCTTTTGATGGTGAAAGCGGGAATCGTTGCGGCAAAAGACGCGATGGTGATTGCGGGGCGTAAAGTGCCAATTATTGTTCAAATAACGATGGAGCAGACGGGGACAATGCTTGTTGGTTCGGACATCGCCGCGGCGCTTAACATGATTGAATGTTTCCCTGAAGTAGTCGCTGTAGGAATGAATTGCGCGACCGGGCCAGCGGAAATGGCGCCGTTCGTTAAGTTTCTCGGTGAGAATTCAACAAGACCAATTTCGATTCAGCCGAACGCGGGTTTACCCATGATGGAGAAAGGGCAAGCAGTTTATAAGTTGACGCCAACTGAACTCGCCGACGCCCACGAGAAGTTTGTGAGTGAAAACGGCGTTGCACTTGCGGGCGGTTGTTGTGGGACAACTCCGGAACATATTCGCCAGGTTGCAGAGCGCGTGAAGGGACGACCTCACCACGCGGGGCATTGGGTTTCAGTGCGCAAATTCTTTCCTGGATTTGATTTTGAGTACAAGACTCAAGGGCAGCAGGAAGCGATCAAATTGCAGGGGGTTTCGAGCCTCTATGAATTTGTGCCTTTCAAGCAAGATAACAGCTTTTTGATCGTTGGTGAGCGCACAAATGCGAATGGAAGCAAAGCGTTCCGCGACATGCTTGCGGCGGAAAATTGGGATGGACTGACCGAATTAGCGCGAGAACTTGAGGGCGAAGGGTCGCACCTGATCGATGTGTGTACTGCATATGTTGGACGCAATGAATCGCGGGATATGAAGACTCTCCTTAAGGCCTACAATCAGCACATCATGGCTCCGATCATGATTGACTCAACTGAGGCAGATGTGATTGAGGTTGCCTTGCAAACTTTGGCGGGTAAACCAATCATCAACTCGATTAATTTTGAGGATGGGGAAGCGCGAACGCGGAAGGTTTTGGGATTATGTCAGCGGTATGGCGCAGCAATTGTTGCGTTGACAATTGACGAAAAGGGGATGGCGAAAACAGTTGAAGAAAAGGTCGCGATTGCCGAGCGGATTCTAAGTTTTACGCGGGAATATGGTTTGCCGGACTCGGATGTGTTTATTGATTGTCTCACGTTTACGTTGGGTTCGGGCGACGAGGAATTTCGAAAATCGGCGGTCGCGACGATTGAAGCGATTGCCGAACTGAAGAAACGAAACCCCAATGTGAACACAATTCTGGGGGTGAGCAATGTTAGTTTTGGCCTCAAAGCGGCTTCGCGAGTGATTTTGAATTCGGTGTTTTTGAACTTTGCACAGGAGGCGGGCTTGACGAGTGCGATTGTTCACTTCAGCAAAATTTTGCCGGAGAACCGGATTGATCCTGAGATTTGGAAGATTGCGAGCGATCTCGTTTACGATGCTCGGGAGTATTCAAGCGTCGGGTAAGTCCCAACGATTGCGGACATTAAAATTTTCAATTCGAAGTTTCGATTGCCTATTTGCAAGTGAAAATCTTGTAATTGCCGAATTATATTTGCTAGAGGGACATTATTTGTCCTCCAGGACTAAGTTACTTTTGCAATTGCTGTAAAATACGCTTATGGCTTCGACTGAATCGAAAATTGAAAAGCATTTTGAGACGTTGGCATTGCATGCCGGGCATAGTGGTGATCCGACAACAAAGTCGCGGGCAGTGCCGATCTATCAGACGTCGAGTTATCTTTTTGATGACGCAGATCATGCGGCACGACTTTTTGGGCTTGAAGAATTTGGGAATATTTATACACGGTTAATGAATCCGACAACGGATGTGCTTGAACAGCGTTGTGCGGCTTTGCATGGCGGGACGATGGCGGTCGCAGCGGCAAGCGGTCAAGCGGCGCAAACATTGGCGATCACTAACATTGTCGAAGCGGGAGACGAAATTGTTTCTGGTTCGAGCCTGTATGGTGGAACCTACAATTTGTTTCATTACACATTCCCCAAGCTTGGAATCAAAGTCCATTTTGCAGACAGCAATGATCCAGATAGCTTTAAGAGGTTGACGAATGAGCGCACGAAACTCTATTACGGCGAAACGGTTGGTAACCCGAAGGTTGACCAGTTCCCGATTGAGGAAGTTGCGCAAATTGGGCTTGCGGAAGGAATTCCATTGATGGTTGACAATACGATGCCAAGTGCCTATTTGGTCAGGCCGTTTGATTTTGGAGCTTCGGTGGTTGTTGAGTCACTCACGAAGTTCATGGGAGGTCATGGCACCAGTATCGGCGGGATTGCGATTGATTCTGGGAAATGCAATTGGGGGTCGGGGCGTTTCCCGAACTTTACCGAGGCCGATCCGAGTTACCACGGACTCAAAATATGG
This sequence comes from Fimbriimonadaceae bacterium, assembly GCA_046154445.1. GTDB lineage: Bacteria > Armatimonadota > Fimbriimonadia > Fimbriimonadales > Fimbriimonadaceae > UphvI-Ar2. The sequence continues at coordinate 5,617 of JBJXDW010000116.1, forward strand.
GAGACGTTCGGCAACTTTCCTGGACTTGGCAATGTTGCATTTGCGATCAAGGCGCGATTGCAAGGTTTGCGGGATCAAGGGCAGTGCATTTCTCCGTTCAATTCTTTCTTGATATTGCAAGGGATTGAGACGCTGCATCTGCGAATGGAGCGGCATTCGGACAATGCTTTGGCGGTGGCCAAATTCTTGGAGGCCCATCCCTCAGTGAGCTGGGTGAATTATCCCGGATTGGAAAGTAACGCAAATCACAACGCGGCAAAGAAATATCACACCCGTGGTAAGTACGGGGCGATTCTCGGATTTGGTGTCAAAGGTGGATTCGAGTCGGCGAAAAAGTTGATCAATTCGTTGGAGATTTTTAGCTTGCTCGCGAACATTGGTGATGCTAAATCATTGGTTATTCACCCAGCGAGTACGACTCACCAACAACTAAATCCGGACGAACAACTCGCCGCTGGTGTGACGCCCGACTTTATTCGGCTTAGTGTTGGACTTGAGAATGTCGCCGATTTGATTGCCGATTTGGATCGAGCTCTGAATCTGAGCCAAATCAGTTAGTTTCATCGGATGCGATAAGCCCTGTTCAAACGTCTGCCCATTAACAGTTGAGGTTTTGGCTGTGGAAAGACGACATGAATGGGGCACTTTGGATTGTTTTTGCGGTTGCGGCGGCGGCCTGTACGTGGTTGGAGTCATCGAAAGGCGAGGATTCTGGTCACTTTAGTTGGATGACGGCTATTTTTGGAGTTGCCGGAGTTGGTTTACTTTTTGGGCTAACTCAGCAGTTTGTCGAGGCTAAGTTTGAGCTGCCAATTGGGGCAATTATTGCGACAATTTTGGCGTTTGGATTGTCGAAATGGAACCCTAAATCGATCATCGGATTGATGGCGGCAGGGGCTGTTGCTTCGCAAGTGGTTGTTCCAGCAACGCAAGCTTCTGTCGCTTCAGGTACTCAGATTTCTTCTATATTTATGGTTTTGGTGATTGTTGGTTGGGTAGGTGCTTGTATAGCATGGGGTGGCAACGCTCGTGGGGGAACGGCGTTTGCGGGGATGGGAGCACTGGTTGGGTTATCTGACCATTGGGTGCCAGCTGGATTTGGGAAAGAACCACACACGGCGGGTTCACTTCTTGCCATTGGGGTGGTTGCGGCAGGAATCCTGGTTTTGTTACTTCGTCGCGGAAAGGGAGCTCCAAACGCGCTATTGGCGGGAGGTTTAGGGGCATTGATTATTGCAGGAAGCGGTTATTTTGTCGAGAAATGGGGGGGCGACGAATCGAATCTGATGGTAACAATTTTTGCGGCGGTATTGGCGGCGTTTGCGGTGGTTTGGATGGTTGGTTCGGCAGGAAAATCTCAGCGAACCTCTCAAGTAGTCATTGGAGGCTTGATTTGGATGGGT
>JBJXDW010000117.1:0-8712 GCA_046154445.1 Fimbriimonadaceae bacterium
TAGTAGTTTGCTGTTGGATGATCAGACATTAGCTTCAAGTAGTTGGGAGAGTTTCCCTGGACTTCGGCCGGGGTATCGATTAGAGGTCACTCGGTCTTTTGTTGGAGAAAGCAAACAAATGACAAAAATTAGTCCGAGGAGTGATTTGGGTGAGCGGTTTGCAGACGGGTGGTTTAACAATGTTTCACTTGGTGAACCGGAGCAAGAATTCAATCGGATCAGGGATCCCAAATCAAGTTTGACGTTGGGGTCGTTGTGGAATACGGCGACGAATGGACGTCCAGTTGATGCGACAGAAGTTTCGAAGGCGTTTGAACTTGTTTTTGAACAAGGGGGGGCGTTTGGGCCGGGCGCTTGGGTGAGTACGGCGCGGATTCAACAAGCTCGCGAAAATGTGGCAAGCGGTTGGGTCAATCGGTTTGTAATTGACAATACTTTTCTGGCTCCACCGGTTTCCTTCGGGGGAGTGACATCGCATGCCAGACTTGATTTGATTGGTACTTCGAGCATTAATGGATCATTTGGAATCGTCCGAACCGAGTTCGGAGCATTTGGTGAGGTTTTGCCGGGTCTTAGGTTGGGCGGGGCTTATATATGGGCAAGTCAGGATGGAATTCCGGATTTTGGATTTGATTCGCTGGCATTTGGGAGTGGCTTTAATTTGCGTATGGATTACGAACGCGGCCCATATACACTTAAGTATTTAATGAAATATGACTTTTCGGGCAAGCGATGGGTGGATCATGAATGGGAGTTTGCGTTGGCGGCGGGATCGCTGGAGCCATATATTTCTCGGCGAGAGTTTCCTGGCGACTTTCGATTTGGGGTTCGTCTGCGGATTGATCAACTAACTAATCGATTGCTTGATCGAGATTTAAAAAGAAACCGCCCGGTCAAGTGACCAGGCGGATAGCGATGGGTAGCCAATGCACGCGCTTACTTACGCAGCGGTGCGATATTCGTACTCGGCGGCTTCGTACATAAGTACGCGGTCGAGCCGGACTTCGCCGGAGTCGGTGATCATGCAGGGTCCATAAAGTGGAATGAAAGCTACGTCGTAGATTTCGGTTACTTCGGTGAACTCCTGTCCTGTTCTGTCAGTGTAGGTCAGTGCTACGGTATTTCCAATGAGGGTTTTAGCTTCAGAAATCAACATGGTTTTTGCCCGGTGTGATTAGATTTGGAGGGAGTCAATCCTTCCTCAACACCGGTTATTTTCCGCACATAACGAGGCGTTACCCTGGTAACAAAGGCAGGACGCTTCAGTTCTGGCATGAGTACTGGCTAGTGTGATTTCTGGCTGATATTTCTGATAGCTTGGGCAGTAGACTATAGGTTAGTGACTTCAACTATGCGACGATTTGAGGGGGAAGTATGCCGGAACTATGCGCTGGCCTCTCGTTTAGAGTGGGTTTTGACCAATGGTCTAGGTGGATTTTCAATGGGTACAGTGGTCGGGAATAACACTCGGCGTTATCACGGTCATTTGGTTGCGGCTACTCAGCCGCCAGAGATTAGGACTGTATTGCTGGCGGGGGTTGAAGCATATGTTGCGATTGGAGCGAATTCAGATGGCTTGAGTAGCAACCAGTACGTTGGGACAGTTCATCCGGAAGGGTATCGCAACTTAGAGTCGTTTACAGTTGGTGAGAATGCCGAGTGGACATGGAATATTCGCGGAAACCGGATTGCCAAACGAATAACAATGCATGACTCGGTGAATGCGGTAACGATCACTTATAGCAATTTGAGTGAAGTCGGAATGACGCTGAGTTTGCGACCGCTCGTTTCGCACAAGTTTTATCATGATAATTTTCGAGTGACAGATTTTTATCCTGAGATTTTGTTGTTTCCGGAGGATCGAACGGTAGTTTCTCACCAAGGAATTCGGCTTGCGATTGAGCATCCTGGGGCTAATCGGACGCCGACAACAGGCTGGTATTACCGATTTGAGCATCCAAGGGAGACTGAGCGTGGCCTCGACCCGATTGACGATTTGTTTTGCCCATGCGAACTGCAATACATTTTAGGGCCCGGTGAATCGGTTTCGGTCGTTGCGGCTACCGAGGATGGGGTTGCGGCGGTGACCGAAAGTGGTGCGGTGCATTTGACGTCGAATGGAGTTAAAGAGGCGCTGGTTGCGGCAGCATCTAAATTTCTTGTTAAAACCCCAGAGCGGACGAGCATTATCGCGGGGTATCCGTGGTTTACAGACTGGGGTCGTGATACGATGATATCGTTGCCGGGGATCTGTCTAGAAACGGGCCATGTTTCGGATGCGAGAGATATTCTTTCGGCTTATGCCAGTCAGATGAGACAAGGACTGATTCCAAATCGGTTTGTCGATAAGGGTGAAACGCCGGATTACAACACGGTTGATGCCTCACTGTGGTTTGGTAATGCGATTTATCTGACTTTGCAAAAGGAGTGGGATGAAGTTTTTGCTCGTCGAGCCTTGGGGTGGCTGGCTGAGATTATTGAGTGGCATCGAAAGGGGACTCGCTATGGGATCAAAGTTGATCCAGTGGATGGACTGATTTCGCAGGGGGAACCAGGGGTTCAGCTGACTTGGATGGATGCAAAAGTTGGAGACTGGGTTGTTACCCCAAGGCACGGCAAGCCCATTGAGGTCAACGGACTCTGGGTGAATTTGCTTCGAGTGGCAGAATATTTGGCGACAAAGCTGGGTGCATCTGCAGACGCCTATTCTGAGATTGCTGACCAAGCCGAGGTGAGCATGAGATCGAAGTTTTGGCACCCAAGGATAGGGCATTACCTTGACACGGTGGAGCCGGATGATGCATCGCTGAGGCCAAACCAGTTGATCGCTATGTCGTTGCCGTTTGCGCCATTGACGGGCGATGAGGCGATTATGGCGTTGGGCAAAATAGAGCGCGAGCTGTTGACTCCGATGGGTTTGAGGACACTTGGGCCAAAGGAATCAAGTTATGTGGGTCGCTTTGAGGGGGCATTGAACAAACGGGATGCCGCTTACCATCAGGGGACAGTTTGGCCCTGGTTATTGGGGCCGTACGTGAGCGCAGTCATGCGCGTTACTGGAGACAAGAAACGGGCGCAGGCAGCGCTGACGTATATTGTCACGACCTTAGATAATTATGGGATCGACGGAATTGCCGAGGTTTATGATGGCGATGCGCCGCAATATCCGGGCGGGTGTCCTTGGCAGGCTTGGAGCGTTGGGGAAGTATTGCGAGCCTGGCAAGAATGCAATGCTCCGGATTAGCCCTCAGTTATTCGCAGTGTTAGGTGCCGTAAAAATGATGCTTGCAGGAGAGTTGATGTCACCGGTTTGTCGTTGAACAACTTGCGCATTATGAAAGACAACAGCCCATGTTTTTGGAAGTTGTTTGACTCCCTTGAGTTCATACCAAAATCCGACATCTTGGGTAAATCCGCGTTTTGCAGTCACTTTCTTCGTGCTTATTCCCAACTCGGTGAGGGCGTTTGTCCAGTATTTCGGTGTGGACTTAAAAGTGATATCTAAGGCAACGGTTTTATTATTGATATACGTGACTTTTATTGGGCCATATTTTTCGATTTCGTAGGTTGCTTGTGCGTAGTTACCTTCATTCCATTTGGTGATGGGTTTTCCGAGTGCCATTTCTGTTACAGCGCGAGATTTTTCAAAAAGAGGAGATACCCAATCTTTAGGAGTATTCGAAGTAACGACTGAAATAGTGGCTAGTGCGGTCAAGAACATTGTTGTACTTTCCTGACGATACACTTGGAGTTGCGTTTTGATTTGAAACAAAAAGAGCCAAAGTTCAGGACTTTGGCTCGTTTTGTTATTTGGAACTCGGCTTATCCCATTGCCATTGGCATGACAACACAGAATGTATCTTCGGAGTCAGTTGGTCGAAGGATAGCAGGTCGGCTTGATTCAGTCATTTCTGCTCGTACACCTTCTCCATCAAGGGCATTGAGCGCATCAATGACATAACGACCGTTGAAAGCAATGTCTACGTCGCCATTTTTGCTGACCATTGCGACTTCTTCTTTCGCTTCGCCTTTATCCTCGCTGCGGGCAGAGATGACGATTTTTTCACCTTGACCAGAGAACCGAATCCGGTTAGCACTGTCGCGAGCAAGAATCATCGCACGCTTGATGTTGACGCTAAGCTCGTCCCGATCCATCGTCCAGACCCGAGTGTATTCGCTGGGAACGACGCGTTCCCAGTTCGGATATTGTCCAACAAGGAGTTGAGAAACCATTTTCGCATTGCCAATATCGACAATCAAACGACTTTCATCAATGCCGATTGTGATTTCGTCGTCCATGCCGAGATTTAGGCTGCGGATAATGCGAAGAGCTTTCTCGGGGACGATTGCGGTGACCTGGCTACCGATGCCTTCTTGCATGATCTTGTGAACGGCCATGCGGTGGGTGTCGGTGGCTACAAGGGTGAGCGCTTCACCATCGTAGGTGAAGAGAACTCCGGTGAGCACAGGGCGGCTTGTGTCGTCGCTGACGGCGTACATGACGCTAGAAAGTCCCTTGATGAGTTGACCAAATTTGAGAGCTAGCGTGCCAGACGCTGTGATGTCAGGAACAGGAGGGAATTCATCGGCGGGGAACGCCATGAGTTTCCATTCGGACGCACCAATGCGGAGGAAAACTTGGGTGCCCTCGAGGCTGATGGCAACTTCACCATCTGGAAGTTGGGCGGCGATGTCACTGAGTAGTTTTTGCTGAACGCAGACAGACCCATCAGCTTCGACTTGTGCGGGGCAGGTTGCTTGGGCCCACATTTCCCCATCGCATCCTGTGAGAGTAACGCCACTCTCGGCGGCAGTAATTTTTATCGAGGCGAGCACGGGGAGGGCAGTCCTTACAGACGATGCCCCCGCCGCGATATTGAGCGCGTCGCTCAGTTCTTTTTTGTTAACGGTAACTTTCATTGGCCACTTCGTGATAGCTTTAATTTCATTTATTCAGAATCACTTGATTACATAGGCAAATGGTATTGACCGGAATGCGTTTCTTCTTCAGCAAAGGAGATATCAGCTCCTGCCGTTTGCATTCGGAATATGATTCGCAAGTAATCGGATTCGTTGAACTCAGGCCCTTCGTCGCTTCTAAGAAGGTCGACAGTTTGTCTGAGGGTTGCCATATCCGTGGCAAGAGATTCGTCCTTGCCAGCGGCTGATTGCAGCTCGTTGACGAGTTCTTCTGACAATTCATTGCCAGCGTAGAGGTCCACTAGTTTTCGATAAAGATCGCTCATTTCAATTTCTCCATCGAGCCACCCAGTTTTTCGCGCAAAGCTCGTCTACCGCGATAGAGTCGCGATTTCAGAGCTGGGACGCTAATCCCTAGGGTGTCCGCCGCTTCCTTGGCAGATACATCCTCAAGGTCGCAGAGAATCAAAGGTTCGCGGTAGTCCATTGGGAGTTCATTAAGTGCGTTTTGCACCGTGACCCGCAATGCTGCGCGTTCCTCAGTTCCACTATACGACCTTTCTCCCGAAATCTCTAACAGTTTCGGTTGGCGCATTTTGTCGATGCACAGGTTTCGTGCGATACGAAAGAGCCATGTTTTGAAGGCACCGTCAGCGCGCAAATCGTTTGCTCGCTTCAGAACTCTCAAAAAAGTTTCTGCCGTCGCATCTTCTGCATCAGCCCGATTGCCAAGCATTCGGTATGTATAGCGAAAGATTTTTTCGCCGTACAATTGATACAGCCCGTTCATCGCAGAAGAATCACCCTTTGCAAGGGCGTTCAGCCAACGTTTTTCAGCTAGTGAATCTTCGCGAGGATTGCTCGACATAAAGGACGGTGGAAACTCCTATTTCGCCTCAAAAATTATAGCCCAGCCTGGGTCTGCCAAGCTGAGCTTATACACAGTTTTTTCGAGGTTGTTCTATAACGTGCTCGGAAGTTCGATAAATCGGATCGTAATGTCGTTCGCGGGAGTGGGATCGCCTTCGATTCCACTGATCAAAACGAGGTACACGCCGCCCGCTTTAAGGTTTTGAGTAATCGTTGTGTAAATGCCTTGCGTTCCTGACCGCCGCGCTTCGAACGTTTGCGAACCAGAGTCGGTATTTAGGACAGCAGTTGCGCCAGGGTTGATCGGCGAAGTTGTAAAAAGCGCATTATCGCCTGGAGTTTTGAACGTGACTTGGGGAGTATCGCTTCCGGCGGCAAGTTCGAAACCGTGAAAAACGATTAATTTGGCTTTGTTACCGTTGGGCCGGGTGAGGTCAGCGGTGAAATTGCTGAAGCGCAATCGTTTGAGTTGCTCTAGACCGTAATTCTTGATGCCATGGGCAATGATGATGTTATTGACGTCTTGTCCAAAAATAATCGCTTCACGGTCAATCTCTGAACCATCGGCATTGAGGTGTAAAGAGACATCCCATCCATCTACATCGGGGCCACGAAAGTCAATGTCTGAAAAAGTTGCATTGGTCACAGCATAAGCAAGATTCGTTGCCTGCGCACTGTCATCAAGGCGAAAGTCAACCGCACCCGCATCTGCTGAAGCGTTGATGAACAGAACGTGGGGCTTCGTGTTAGAAGCCGCGCCACCACCACCGCATCCACCAACTAGGAGGAGCGAGGCGAAGATTGCAAGGAGAGATAGCCTCTTGACCATCGCGTCTAAGATACCTGATTCGGGTCGGGGCTTTGTTGACTTAGGTTTGAATCTAAGCCCTTCGAGCGGATGGCCTCTTGATATTGAGGGTAAATAAAAGTGTAGCAAGCTGGGCAACCCATTAGACCAGACGCGACTGCGTCGGGCAGTTTGGTTCCACATGCTGGACATGCGTCAGTTGGAATTTGATCGTAGCAAGTATCGAGGAGCTTTCGCAGTCCCCAATGCTCTACAGTTCGATCGAGTTCATCGCCTTCGACAACGGCGCGCGATCCGTACTGATCTGATAATGTGTAGCGGAGCGTGGGCCGGTTCTGCATGTTGTCAATTAGACGGACAACGGATTGATCGGTGTTCCAATTTTTGTTTCTTCGCGGAAGAGAGCAATGATTTTTTTGGTTTGTTCACCAGGTTTGCCGGTGCCAATTGGTCGATTGTCTAGCGTGATCATGGGGATGACTTCGGCGGCTGTGCCGGTGAGGAATGCTTCATCGGCGCTCAAGATGTCGTACCGGGTCATCACCTCTTCGCGGACTTCTATACCTGCATTTCTCGCAAGTTTAATCACAGTATCTCGGGTGATGCCTTGGAGCAGACCTTGGCTCGGATGGGGGGTTTTTATAACACCGTCTTTGAAAATGAACAGGTTATCGCCGGTGCATTCGGCGACATAACCTTCGTGGTTTAGCATCAATCCCTCGCCCGCGCCAGCACGGTTGGCTTCTTCTTTAGCGAGGATGTGGTAAGCGTAACGACCGATACATTTGAGTCGTTGGTCGAGGGTGCTTGGCGGGGCGACGCGGTAGCTTGTGGTGATGACGTTGAGGCCAGTTTCGTACATTTCTGGCGTGTAAAGGGCCAGGGTCGAAACCATGATCATCACGTTGGGTGGAGTTTTTACGGCTTTGGGGTCAAGGCCGAGGGCGGTACCGCGAGTGACGTTGAGGCGGATGTAACCGTATTCGATTTCGGATTGGGCGGCGACTTCAAGAATCTTGGATCGAAGGGTGGGCTGATCCAATTCCATGATATATCCAAGAAATTTACAGCCAAAGTAAAGGCGTGACAAGTGCTCGTCGAGTTTGAAGATTTTGCCGCCATAGATGCGAATGCCTTCAAAGAGACCATCGCCATAAAGGTGGGCATGATCGGCTGCGGGGACGGTTGCAGTTTCGAGGGGGCTGACTTCGCCGTTAAACCAAACGAGCTTTTGCATGGGGTGGATTTTACCGGGGGTGCGTTGTGACCCTTGGCTACTGATAGAGGCTTTTGGGTCTGTTCGACGTCATAATAGTAGGGGGATTTCCCTTAAATACTCAGAGGAACTTGAACATTGAAGACGGGAGCAAAAATATTTTGGTGGGCGACCGGCGGAATTATCGCGGTTGGAGGCGGCACTCTGGGTGTTTTTTATGGTACTTATGATGCGGAAATTTTGCCAAGCACTTATATCTTAGATGGTAATGCATTGATTGGAAACAAAGAGGCAGTTAAGAAGTCAGTTGATCAGTGGTATGAAAATTACAGCATGGAGACTGTTGAGCTGACGGGCAAGGGGTATGGCGAAAAGAAATTTGGGACTTCGCTCAAAGAAATGGGTTGTGAATTGGACACTGCTAAGACCGCCAGCGAATTTAAGTACAAAGATTTTTTCACAAATTTGATTGGGGGTTATAGCGAATATAAGGGAAAAGAGACTGAAGTAGAGCCGGTCATTGAATGCAAGTTAACCAAAATTGAGGATTTAAAGGCATTTGTTGAGAAGTACAAGCCGGAGATCGGGGATGCGAAGGCAAAGTATGTAGGCGGCAAGATTTTGCTGACATATGAAAATGTCTCGAATGAGCTCGATGAATCTAAGGTCGAGTCTGCTCTTTTGGCGGCGGCATATGATCGCAAGATCGGTGCGATTCCATTTGTCGAGGCACCAAAGCATGTACCGGATGCAGAACTCGAGAAGATTACAACGGTCGTTTCGGAGTTTAAGACTTCGTTTAATGCAGGCAAAGTGTCTCGATCGGCGAATATTAGGCTCGCCGCGTCACGGATTAATGGATTAATTTTAATGCCGGGGGAGTCGTTTAGCTTTAACG
>JBJXDW010000118.1:0-15145 GCA_046154445.1 Fimbriimonadaceae bacterium
CCGGTTGTTCATGCGGATTTATATCGGGTTGCGAGTGGGGCGGGGATTGGTCTGGAGGAATATTTTGAGGACCATTTGTGTTTAATCGAATGGCCCGATCGATTGGAGGATTTGGTTGACCCGGCGGCATGTTGGCGGGTATCGATTTTATTTGAGGGCGATGGTCGGCGAGTGCTAGCTAATTTCCCTACTGAGTTTCCAAGAGCGAGCCCCGAAGAAATAGCGGGGATACCTAGTGATTGGACATATGAGTATGAAAAACTATTGGAACTCTTTCCAACTTTGAAGCCAGGGTTCTACAACGCCAACGACTTATTCTTCTATAGAGACTATTTTGCTTATCTTTCGACTCATGCCACACAAATCCTCATGGCTCGTTATTACAGGGCCGCAATTGAGTTTGCAGACCGAGGCGAGTGGAGTACTGGATTAGAATTACTCGCTGCACAGGTTGATAGTCTCTTCCTATACTTTTTTGAGAAACACGGGAAGTCATTTCCTCATTACGAAGAGATCCATGTTCAACGCGAAAAATTTCGCCAGTTATTGATGAAAGAAATAGGGGTAGAAGCTACTGATGAGCAATTACCCCCTGAACCACAGACATCTTAGTAATGCCAGTCGAGGTTTAGTTATCAAGATCCCTTTCTGCCGTATTAAGAGCATCGGTAAGAAACCATTCAGTCGGTAATCTCTGGGTGTGCACTCCTAAAGGCACTGTAGTTTTGGTACTCCTGCGACTCAATGCGCCGTCGTCTTTTCACTTCTGGAGATTCGCCCGATGCATCAATTTCCATTGACTTTTTTGTAAAATCCTTCAGGAACTTAATGTACTGAGCCCTCACTTCAATATCCACTGGCGGCGCGTCGGAATCGCCTTGAGGAATGTAACGGAGCCCCAGAGCCTTCAACTTGGCAGCATCCCGTGAGATCCCCCATATCAATGCATCTGTTAAGGCGACTTCTTCGCCGGTCTCTTCGGCTAAACCTAGTTGCCAACCTATAAGGATAAATTGTCCTATGCTGACAATAGAACCAGAACTAGTCCGCTCAGCTGTAACATTAATGTCGATACGTTTCACTTTATCGGAGCTGACGGTGGCTAAGGTGATCCCGAACATATTTGAGGTGTCAATACCGCTCTGCTTAATGCTATCTAAGTGAAAGTTCCTTAGATAAGGAAAAGTAACTTCCTCGAGAACTCGCGTATATTGTTTACGCGAAAGCCCAATTTTACGTAGATCATCTTCTGGCAAATGCTCAGAGATATATCCAGGTGATGCACTTAGCAGATCTTTTGTACATCTAAGAGAAACACTGTCCACCCTATTGCTAAGGTAGACAGCGCGCGAAAAAGCGAAAGCGGCTAAGGCGGCTATTGTTGTAAAAAAAGCGAGGATGAACCCCGCTCTTTTATTCAGAAGATTCTGACGCATCTGTATTTGCCACTTGGTTGCAGATTCTCGTCGAGGACACTCGCGCAATAATTCCCCGGGCTCAACGTGCTATGAACCACAACATGAACATCTCCACTAGAAACGCATGTATAGCTATATGATTGAGAAATGCAACACCCAGTTGGTGTTACGGAGCAAGCGCCACCAGTAAATTGCGACCAATTCGGAGTGCAGATTGCGGTCTCATCTATACACGTTGCAGGAGCAATAGTCAATGATGCAATGGAAAATGATGACAGCATCAATAATTTAAGTTTCGTATTTTGTTTCATTTTGATTTACTTTGTTATCCACCAAGTGGGGATGGTCCAGTCGCCAGCTTTGTGCTTTACGACAATTGCAGTATCTAAACGAACGGCAATCAGTTTCCTGATATACCGATCTCCGGAAATAAGGCTTACATCGGTTGGGTTGAAATATGGATCAATAAAAACTACAGATCCTTCACCCTCCGCGCGTGAGAGCTGTTTCCAAAAGCCTCCCATAGCAGTACCTGGATCACCAAAATTGCATTTATAGCTTTTTCCCAGAATTTTTACGTCTGGGTGCGAATTGTTAGGGGGCTGAAGGGTGTTCAATAATGTAAGGTGGTCATTTTGTGGGGCTGGTGGCAGGCCCATTTCAAAGGAATCTCCTTGGGAATTCGCGATACTCTGCTGCTCACGATAAAGATTAAGGGATAACGCAAGTTGCTTCAATTGCAACTTGCTCTGAGTCTCCTTGCTTGCCTCCTTAGCTCTAATCATGACGGGGGCGAAAATAGCGGCTAAGATCAATACAACTCCGATGACGGTGAGTAGCTCAACAATAGTTATGCCCAATTTTCGATAAGTCATAAACCTGCCCTCAATAAAAAGTCTGAAAATGACTCATCCGGCTTTGAAGCAATCACCTTTGGCCCTGAAACGAAATAAAATCTTGGTGTGAATACAGAATTCAGGCTTGTGGTTATCGACTTTTCAACAAGCATGATTTCACCTGATGCGACAGTCTTATTATCAGTAATAGCATAGATCTTGTTTGGTTTGCCTGAAAGAATGTTCTTCATACTTGCTAGTCCCTGGAGTGAACATGAATCGCAACTGCCTAGTACTATAATAATTGAATCAGTTTCCACGTGGAATGTTTCAGGCAATTCACTTATGAACTTTGGATCCGTTGAAAAATCATAGGAATAAACCATCTTTTTCTGGCTACCCGTTAGCTCAGGATGGAGCCCACCATAGACTCCTACAATAATGGATATTACTAAAAGAACAACACCTAATGCTTTTACTTTCACATAGAAGCAATACAGGCGCGTGTATCGCTCTTGTTCCGAACTTAGTTGCTTTAGGTAGAAATACCTAGTAATGCCAGTCGAGGTCGCCGGCGTCCTTTGCGTGCTTCATGATAAAGTCGCGGCGAGGTTCCACTTTGTCACCCATAAGGCGGCTAAACATTTGTTCAACGTCGCTATCGAATTCCTTTTCGTAACCAACTTTGATCAGTCGGCGCAATTCAGGATTCATGGTTGTTTCTTCTAGTTCGTCGGCGTTCATTTCACCCAGACCCTTAAAGCGGGTGACTGTGACGTTCTTGCGCTTGAGATCCTTTACAATTGAATCACGCTCTTGTTCGTCCATTGCGTAGAACCGTTCGTCTTTTCCGGCCCGGATAACGAAGAGTGGCGGTTGGGCGAAGTAGAGGTTGCCGCATGTGATGAGCGGCTTCATATAGCGATAGAAGAACGTGAGAAGCAGGGTGCGGATGTGTTCTCCGTCAACATCAGCATCGGTCATGATGATGATTTTGTGGTAGCGCAGTTTGGCGATATTGAAGTGCTCGCTCGAGCCTTTTTCATCGGCGGGTTGTTCTCCATCTTCATCGGAACCAGTTCGTGAGGTATGGATGTCGACCCCCGCGCCGAGGGCAGCAATGAGCGATTTAATTTCTTCGTTATCGAGTGCCTTGTCGATACGAGCACGTTCGACGTTCAAGATCTTTCCTCTCAAGGGCAGCAGGGCCTGCGTCATGCGGTCGCGGGCTTGCTTAACTGTTCCGCCTGCGGAGTCTCCTTCAACGATAAAGAGTTCGCACTCGGCAGCGTTGCGGCTCACGCAGTCACTGAGTTTTCCGGGGAGGCCAAACGCTTCCATTGCAGAAGAGCGTTTGACGGCTTCGGCGGCCTTACGAGCAGCTTCGCGTGCTTGCTGGGCGAGTTGAGCTTTCTCTACGATTCGTTTTGCAACGGCGGGATTTTCTTCAAGGTAAGTGCTAAGCCCGTCTCCCACGAGGGAGTTTGTTGCCCCTTGGACTTCTGGCGTCACGAGTTTGACTTTATCCTGCGAGTTGTAGCTAGGATTTTGGATTTTGAGTGAGATAACGGCGGTTACGCCTTCGGCAGCATCGTCAGCAGTGAAATTGCGATCCTTTTCTTTGAGAAGATTCATTCGCCGGGCGTAGCTATTGATTACCCGAGTGAGAGCCTGCCCAAATCCCGATACGTGGGTTCCACCATCTGGTTGATGGATGTTGTTGCAGTAAGCGAGAGTGTTTGTGTGGAAACCTGTGTTGTATTGGAGTGCAACTTCGAGTTCCATGTCTTCACGAACACGGTGGAAGTAGATCGGTTTGTGAATAACAGTTTCCGATTCATTAACGTCTTCAACCAATTGGACGATTCCTCGTTCAAAGAAGTAGACTTCCTTTGGTTCTTCGGAACCCTCAATTTCAAGGGAGAATGTAACGCTTGGGTTGAGGTACGCGAGTTCTTTTAGACGTCGCCGGATAATATTTGGGTCATGTTCGACGGTTGTGAGAGCGGTTGGATCGGGTTTCCAATGTTGTTTGGTTCCGGTTTGAGCGGACTTGCCGACAACTTCGACTTCGGTAACTGGGACGCCAGCTTCGAATCGTTGCTGGAAGACTTTGCCGAGTTGTTGAACAGTTGTGACCATCCACTCGGACAGTGCATTAGTACACGAAATACCAACTCCGTGGAGTCCACCGGAGACTTTGTAGCCGCCGCCTTCTCCAAATTTTCCACCGGCGTGGAGTTTGGTCATTACGACCGTAAGGGCGGAGATGCCTTCCTTTTCATGAATACCGGTCGGGATTCCGCGACCGTTATCTTCGGTACTGATCGATCCGTCTTTGTAGAGAATGACTTCGATTTTATCGGCGTGGCCAGCCATTGCTTCGTCGACACCGTTATCGAGGGCTTCGCGGAACATTTGGTGGAGTCCCTTTTTGCCATTGTCGCCGACGTACATACCGGGGCGTTTTCGGACTGCTTCTAGACCTTCGAGAACCGTGATGCTACTTGCGTCGTACGTCGTCTCGACCTTTTTGGTGAGTTTGTCGTCGGCGGTTGCTTCTCTTGAGCTCACCGCTTGATCTTTCTGATCTTCGGGAATCTCGTTAACGTTCTCTTCGGGTTTTTCGCTCATGGATACGATCCGTTTCTTCGGGGCATTATGCCAGGTTGAAATGAACCTGAATTTTACCTGGAAATGACACCTAGAGAAAGGACGAAGAAACCGGTCAGCTAGTCTCGGTATTAAGATGAAGCCTTAAAGTTAGAGACCGGTCAATTTGAAAATGCCTGTTAGTTCCTCAAGTGACGCCCTTTTCCATTGTGGCTCAGGCGTTCGGTATTGAGGAATCATTACCGAAGCATCGAGGTAAGGATTGAACCAATATCCAGATGCGGTAACGCTCGATGAGAACGACAAAATTTTTGCAGAGAAAGTTCGCTTATATAAATCGTTGTCAACGGTATACCATTCCGTTTTCCTCAACACGTTAATCGATGCGAAAATACGCTCTCGTCGTCCCGCTTCTAAGGTTCTCTCTTTTACTTCTGTCGAGGAGTTTGTTCGAGTTCCTGGCATAAAGATAAGATCGCTATCTGTCACCAAGCGAAACGGTGGCGGCCCCGGTCTGCGTTTTGGCGTTTGATAAGCAAATTCTTCAAGAAGACCATGCCAAGAAATTCGTGGCAGGATACGTGATCCGTCGGCAAGCGGTTGAATATCGTTCGAATCAAATACGAGGTAGTTGACTGTTTTTAAGACTCGATATGAATTATTCGGGGCGGCTTCATCGGGTAATCCGCTCTTGAGTTTTATGGCAATGTCGGCATAGAGTGACAATCCTGATGTTGCAAGAGAAGCGTTGATGCCGTTAGAAAATGCTAATGAAGCAATAGCAGTACTGATGAACATGATGCTAGTTTAAACCAAAATCCTGAAATCAGTAAAAAAATTTAATCGACTGCTTTCCAACGAGCCGTGCGAACGAATCCAGATTTCCCTTTGAGTACTTTTTCAAGGGTGGTACCTTCCATCGTTCGAGTGATCGAAGTCTTCTTCCAAACGGTGAAGAACCCGAGTCCGCCGCGCGCGATTGTTATCGGCATGGCGACGTCATAATTTTGTTTGAAATTGAGCTCAATACCGTTAACAAGTACGGTGCGGATGCGGCTATCCGGGGCCGCAGACTTGGAGAACGAAACTTCTAATCCAGCGACTTGCAAAAAGCTGGGATTCGGGGTGGGATAGAGATTAACGGAGCGCTCTAAGGCAAGCTTGATTTGTTCGCCTGTGAGTGAAACGACAGAGATTTCGTCAGTTCCAAATTTAAGATAGCTACCTAGGTCGCCTTTTGCTTCATCTTCTAGCATAGCAGCTGGGATCCAAGCAATATCGGCACCGGAGACGGCCTTTATTTCATCTGCAATGGCTTGCCCAGGACCAAATGACTCCGTGTCTGGGCCGCAGAAAGCTGTGGAGACCAGTGCGAAAAGAATCACTGTGACGAATGTGGTGCGCATCGGAGTTGCAGGGCAAAGAACTTCTTGCCCTTTCATCATATTGGATGTTTGGGCAAGAAGTTTGTTATTATTATCGGGACCTTTTTATGATTTTGTAAAGGTTCGGGACTAGAAGTTAGTGTCTATACCCATTGAACGAGCCGTTCCAGCAACGATTTTAATTGCTTCTTCGACATCGTCGGTGTTCAAGTCCGGCATTTTCATTTTTGCAACTTCGATAGCTTTTTCCCTAGTGAGGATGCCCGCAGTTTCTTTACTGGGGTTGCTGCTCCCTTTGCTAATTCCCATTGCTTTGAGGATAAGTGCGCTCATGAGCGGCTCTTTCACAACAAAGGTGTAGGATCGATCTTCGAAAACGGTGATTTCAACGGGGAGTTTATATCCCATTGATTTTGCGGTCATTTCGTTGAACTTCTTAAGAAACTCCATCATATTGATCCCGGCTTGACCGAGAGCAGGGCCGACTGGAGGGGCAGGATTTCCTTTACCTGCGTCGATGTTCAACTTGATAACAGAACTGACTTTTTTTGCCATAGCAATTTCCTTGATGAGTCCGCTGCAGGGGCCGATAACTGTGGAAGCGTCAGTTTGGTCGCCAAAATGCGGGGTCGCGACTCAGAATTATGACTCCGGTTGGGCTTAGTTCGCGGGACCCTCGCTATACTTCTTGGAATGGCATCGATTTTCACGAAGATCATCAATCGAGAAATCCCGGCAACTATCGTCTATGAGGACGATCACGTTGTGGCATTTCGAGATATTGAACCCCAGGCTCCGACCCATATTCTGATTGTTACGAGGGCGGAAATCCCAGGTTTGGCCGAACTCCCTGATCAGGGGGACCATCAGTTCATTTTGAACGCAGCGAAGAAAATTGCCGAGCAGGAGGGGTTGATAGATGGATATCGATTGGTGATTAACCAGGGCGAGCATGGCAGACAAACCGTTCCGCACCTGCACGCCCATTTACTGGGTGGTGAAATGCTTGGAGGGTTTGGAGTCGAGGGAACCGACCACTAATCAGAATTGTGCCTGTGTCAAACTAATGGGAGTTAGAGAGCAACGATGCCTGAGATTCAACTAAACATTCCGGCGATTGGTGAAGGACTGCAAGAAGCCCGCGTGGTAGCACTTTTGAAGCAACCTGGTGAAATGATTGCGCGAGACGAAGCAATTTATCAGATGGAGACCGATAAGGCTGTGATGGATGTTGAGTCTTCTGTTTCGGGGCGAGTTGTTCGCTGGTTAGCTTCAGCGGACGATGTGCTTTCAATTGGGGCACCGATTTTGATCGTTGAGACGGCGGATGACGTTCCGATGGAGGCACCAGTAGCCGCCGATTTGGCTGAGGAAACTGGTAACGAAAGTGGGGTCGTCAGCCTAAAAATTCCCGCCATTGGCGAGGGATTGCAAGAGGCCCGTTTGGTTGCAATTTTGAAGAATGTGGGTGAACCAGTAAGGCGGGACGATGCGGTTTATCAGATCGAAACCGACAAAGCGGTGATGGATGTGGAGTGCCCCTACGAAGGTGAAGTTCTTGAGTGGTTAGCGGCGGTTGATGACGTTCTACCCATTGGTGCCGAAGTCGCACGATTCAGAACGAATGACAAGGTGGACGGCGCGGCACCTCTTGCCAGTACAAGTTCTGCTCCAGCGAGCACTTCCCCAGTTCAGTCAGCGAGTGTTTCAACAGGTTCAAGACGTCGTGATGTTCCCCCGAGGACACGCGCCTATGCTAGGGAGAATGGGCTTTCTAACGATCAAATAGAGTCGATACCGGCGATCGGAAGCAAACTGATGCCGACTGACATTGACGCATTTTTGTCCGGCGGATCGAAGATTTCGTCTGCGCCTTCTCGTGGGAAAAACTATTCGGAAGTTGCGATGGGTGGGAAACAGCGTGTGCTTGCCAGCCGTTTGCAAAGGAGCAACCAGATCGTGGTTCCTGGGATGATGTCGATCGTGGTTGATTGGGGCAAGATCGAGGAATTGCGGGAAGAAACGAAGGCAAAGGGTGGCGATTTTCAACCGAGCGCGTTCACCTACTTGGCTTATGCGGTAGCGAAAGCGGGCGCAGATCATCCAATCATGCGTTCAACAATGTCGGGCGACTCAAATATCCGCACTTACGATCATCTTCAACTCGGGATAGCTGTTGCGTTGCCCGGAGATGAGCTTGTTGTCGCAGTTATTCGTGACTCGGATACTCTGAACTGGGTTGACTTTGCGACGAATGCCCGCGCACGCATCAATGAAGCTCGCGAAGGGAAAGACCAGGCTGACGAATCCGTTACATTAAGTATCACGAACATGGCGGGCCACGGAATTCGCGAGGCGATGGCAGTGGTTGTTCCTCCAGGAGTTGCGACGATCTTCTTAGGTGAAGCATATAATGGTCTGTCGAACGATGTTCCGGGCGAATTCAAAGTGATGCGATGCGCCAACGTGGGCATCACAATCGACCACCGGCTCATCAACGGAGTGGGCGGGGCTGAGTTTTTGAACGCAATTCGCGATAATGTTGCAAATATTCGTGGACTCTGTTTATGAAGCCAATTATCGGAATCACGGCGAGCGCGATGACCAGCCCTCGAAACAACCGCGAGTTCGGGCGGTTTTATCTAGAACGAGACTATGTTGACCGAGTCGTTGCAGCTGGAGGTGCGCCGATATTGATTCCTCCTGGCACCGATTCGGCTTCTATTGGCCCTCTATTGGATGGGCTGGTTATTCCAGGCGGCGGCGATTTTGATGCTTCACTCTGGGGCGAAGAAACTCACCCAGAGGCGAACCCCGAATATCAGGATCGAACGAATACTGAAATCGAGTTGTTTAAGTCACTTCGAGCCGAAACTCCTATCCTTGGGATTTGTTATGGCTGTCAATTTGTGAACATTATGCAAGGTGGAACACTTGAGCAACATATGCCGGATCGGCTAGGCAATGATAGTCACCGAGGCGACCCAATCCAAGACTATAAAGTTGATCCAGGAACGAGACTTGCAGCCATTGTTGGCGAATCGGCTCGAGGTAAAAGTTGGCATCATCAGGCCGTTGATCGATTGGGAGAAGGGCTACAAGTTTCTGCACGGCACGAAGACGGCACGATTGAGGCTATCGAAAGTACTTCTGGTCGATGGTTTTTGGGCCTCCAATGGCATCCCGAGCGCACCGACGTAGAAGAATCAGTGAAGCTCTTTGATGCATTTATGGTGGCGGTGCTTTCTGCACAGGCGGCGCGAATATGAAAGTTCTAATCAATGGAGTCGAATCTGAACTGGGCGATTTATTTGGCGTAAAGATTCATGAGGATGGAGACCGCCTCAGAATTGTCACTGATCAAGGGGTGATGTCGGCGGTCGTGATTCGGAAAGGTGATAAAACACTCGTTTCCGTTGATGGACGAGTACTTGAGGTTGAGAAATACTCTGCTTCGCGCAGTCGTGCTGGGGTTGCGGGTTCGGGAGAAGGACGGGCACCAATGCCGGGTCAAATTGTCGAGGTTTTAGTCGCTGATGGAGACGAAGTTGCAGAAGGACAAACTCTAATTATCTTAGAGGCAATGAAAATGCAGCAACCGATTAAGGCAGATTTTGCGGGAATAGTATCTGGATTGAATGTAAATGTTGGTGATCAAGTTAATGATGGGCAATTGCTTGTTCAGGTGATGAAGCCAAATGAGTGATCTATTGAGAGTCATTGAGGTGAGTCCTCGCGATGGACTGCAAAACGAGAAAATTCCGGTTTCTACGGAAGTTAAGGCTCAGTTTGTTTGTGACCTCGTAAAGGCTGGCCTTAAAGAGATTGAAGTTACAAGTTTTGTTCACCCAAAATGGGTGCCCCAACTGGCAGATGCCGGGGAGTTATTGGGTTTATTGGGGGAGATTAAGGGAGTTCGACTGTCTACATTGGTTCCCAATGAGAGGGGCCTGGATCGGGCGATCGAGATGAATGTTCCTGCGATTGCCGTCTTCACTGCGGCAAGTGAGGCGTTTGTTCAGAAGAATATCAATATGTCGATTGACGAATCGCTAGAGGTTTTTGATCGGGTCATCAAGCGGTATCGCGAGTGTATTCCCAGTGGTTTTGTTCGTGGATATCTAAGCACAATCGTTGAGTGTCCTTTCGCGGGGAAAATTGACTCTATTAAGGTCGCACGACTGACGGCTAAGTTGTTTGAATTGGGCTGTGATGAAGTCAGTCTTGGTGAAACAATTGGAGGTGCGGTGCCGAAAGAAATCGACTCGGTTGCACAAGCTATCAAAAATGAGACTGATCAATCAAAAATAATATGGCATTTCCATGACACTCGGGGGACAGCGATTGCGAATGTTGCGTCGATGTTGGATCGGGGCTACCGGGCTTTTGATTCAAGCGCTGGCGGACTGGGTGGTTGCCCCTATGCGCCAGGTGCAGGTGGCAACCTGGCTACCGAGGATTTGGTTTACTTTGCCGAGCGAAATGGCATAGCTACCGGTTTGGATCTGTTGTCGATTGCGGAGGCGAGTTTGCCGGTTTTGGCGGCTCTTGACCGGTCCCCAGTTGCGAAGAGCCAGCTTGCGGTGCTGGCGGCTTGTAAGTCGCCTTAGCGTAGGCACCATAAAGTGCCATTGCTACGGCAATAATCGAGACCATCCAAGTTGCTATCTTCTCATCTTTGAGGAGTTTGAATTCCTTCCAATTGACGATGAGCGCGGTAAGCCCGATTGGCACGAGCGCTGGAAGCGGGATATGGGTGAGTAGGACAACAAAAAGATAGATGATGAGAACTGGGATCAGCCAGATTGCAGTTTGTTTAGCCCTCATTCCGTAGCGAAACATCGCGGCAAAGAACATTGCACTGATAAAGAGATCGGCGGGGCCAACAAATCCGATGTCGCTGATTGCGATGGCAGCTTGGGGGATTCCCGGAGTTGCGACCCTTACTTCTGGAACGCGGAGGCCGATATTGCCGATGATGTCAGGGTTCTCGGCGGCGATTCGCGCCTGGGGGGTGAATGGCGTGAGAATGAGGAGGGCATCCATCCCAGCAAGAAAAATAGCGATGGGAAGGAGCATGTTTTTTTCGCGAATGAGAATTGCGACAAGAATTCCGAGACCGAGTGTCCAAAAAAGCATGCCGAGTTGCATGAAATTTTGGAAAATCAGGCCAGTAAGGGGATCAACCCGTACTTGACGGAGAAAAACGAATGCACCTCCATGGAGAATCACTCCGGTTAACAGCAAAATCCATGCTTGTGGTGGCTTCCAGTTGAATGATGCACCGCAAAAAAGTCCAACAAATGGAATGACGATGAAGATCGCAGTAGTGAAAATACTTGCGATCATCGCGGGGGTTGGCGGCAATGTGATGAACGCAAGGGCTGTTCTGAGCCCGAAAAGCAACGCGACTGATCCAAAAAACCAAAACAAGGGCTTTTTTGGAGTCCAGATTTGAACTGATTCGGAGTTATCGGACATGGATGGTCTCAGCTTCTTCGATGCCTAATGTTTGATTGTAGACGTTTATGACACGATCGACCATGCGAGAAATTGTATGCTCTCGGTAAGTTGAGAGCGCACAAGCACTTAGTCTTTGGGAAAAATGGGAATCAGTGATGATTTTTCGTGTTGCTTCGGCTAGTTCAATTTCAGAATTTGCGGTGATTATTCCGTTTTCGCCGTTGATGACGGTATCGTCGGCTCCGCCTCCTTCGATGAGAACGCACGGCAACCCATAGGACATTGCTTCTTGAATGACAAGGCCCTGGGTTTCAGTTTGTGATGCGAACATAAAAACGTCGGATGCGGAGTAATGCCTTCCGATTTCTTCTCTCTCAATGAATCCCCAGAATTTGACTTTGTCACCGATACCAAGTTCTCGTGCGAGTCGCCGATATTGCTCTCGAGCCGGGCCGTCGCCAACGACCCAGAGGCGAAGTTCAGGGATTTCCGGAATTAATCGCGCAACACTTTTGATGAGGACATCTAGGTTTTTCTCAACGGCAATTCTTCCGCAATAGAGGGCGATTATCTGATCCGAAGACGTTTTCAGAAGGCTGCGAGCCGCTTGTTTAGGGATTATCAGGGGATCGGGGACTCCGGTTGGAATAACTGTTACAGGTCGGTTGATTCTGTGCCGACTGAGCCATTCTCGACTGAATTTACTTGGCGTGATGACGTGCTGAACACGGTTATAGTAATAATTCGTATGTTTGGCACTCTTATAGCGCAAAAATCGATTTGGAAAAAGCGGGATGTAATGGGTGTATTTATCATAAATGGTGTGATACGTTGACACAATTGGGATCCCATGTGATTCTGCCCATCTGAGGCCAACGAATCCGACCGTAAACGGTGTATGAGTGTGGATTAGGTCGAACTTGTGAGCTCTAAACTCGTGGAGGAGAGGATAAAAGGGGGGCACACTGAGAGGATATCCTTTCGCGAAAGGGGTGTAGAGAGCAAAGAATCGGTGTGTATTGGGGTCATGGTCGCGGTGTCCAGGGAATCCCGAGGTAAAGAGATGAACGGAATGCCCTCGCTCTCTGAGCCCATCTATGAGCGCGTCAATGCTGACGCTGACTCCATTGAGAATTGGCAGAGCACTATCTGAAAAGATAGCGATGTTCAACGGTCTGCCATTCACACGGACTATTATTCCTCAGGAAGGCGTCCGTGTTCTTCGACAAATTTAACAATGCCGCTCAGACGAAATCGGCGTTGACCACCTTTAGTTCTATGGTGACCGAGCCACCCCCGGTTCGTGTAGCGCCTGACGGTTGCTGGGCATACGCCGAGGAGTCGAGAAGCTTCTTCAAGGGTTAATTCTGGATTAAGCAGTCTTCTAATCAAATCCTCTCGTGTTTCTTTGAAGTCGCCTTGATAGTATTTGCTCGTTACTGAGTCTGTAAAGAATGTTCCAAGAAATTCGATGTTCTTGGGGAGATTTTCCAGAATGAACTTCAGGTCTTCATCGAGCACCGGCTCATTGTCAGAAGAAGCGGCTTTTCGAGGTCGTGGCGCGCTGAGCTTTGTCTTGCGGAACTTTGATCCCTGACTCGCCGATGTCTTTTTGGCGACACCATTTGTAGAAGATTTTGCTGACTTTTCTTCAAAAGCGTTTTCAATGTAGGCTAACGGATCAAATTCCTTTGTGGGCATAGTCGAATTCGTATATTACACAAATCAAATGAGGTGGAAAGACCTTTCGCTAGAGGATTAGCATAGAATCACCAAAAGAAAGGAATCGATACCGTAAATTTACTGCCTCTTTGTAGGCTGAGCGAATGGAATCGGGTGAAGCGAGGGCAGAAATCATAAATAGCATTGAAGTCCTGGGCATATGGAAATTAGTGAACATTCCGTCTACTATTTTGAAATCGTATCCAGGGGTTATAAAGATTTTTGAGACAGTTTTTCCGGCTGAAAGTTGCCGTTTTCCGGAGGCAAAGGTCTCGAGGGTTCTTACAGTTGTTGTGCCAACCGCAATAATGCGCCCACGACATTCGGCTACCTTTTCTACGGTTTCTGGCGGAATTTCGCAGTGTTCTCCGTGCATTTGATGGTCTTCGATGCGTTCAGTTTGGATTGGCCGGAAAGTGTCTAAACCGACGTGGAGTGTGACTTCTGCGATCTGGATGCCTTTGTAGACTAAGTGTTCTAAAAAGGACTTTGTAAAGTGAAGTCCAGCGGTAGGAGCGGCGGCCGACCCCTCGTGTTGGGCGATGACGGTTTGGTATCGCTCCTTATCTTGAAGGTGGGTTTGGATGTAGGGAGGCAGTGGGGCAAGGCCAATCTGATCGAGGGTTTCTCGCCAATCAGGGGTTTGCTCAAATTCGATGTATCGCTGCCCAGATTCGGCCTCTCCGGTGACGGTCGCACTGAGGTCTTCTTCAAAAAGAATCCTGGTGCCCACTGGGAGTCGCTTTGCAGGCTTGAGAAGGCAGAGAAACGTTCCGGGCTCGGTTTCTTTGAGCAATAAAGCTTCGACAATAGCGCCTGTTGTTTTTTGACCGAAAAGTCTTAAAGCGGAGACACGGGTGTTGTTGAGAATGAGCAAGTCGCCGGGTCGGAGGAGTTCGATAGCGTCTCGGAACTGTCGATGAGAGATCTGACCAGTCGCTCGGTCGATATGGAGAAGGCGGCTGTCTTCTCGGTTTTCGAGCGGGACTTGGGCGATGAGCTCCGGCGGAAGCGTGTAATCAATATCGTTGAGATTCATAAGTAGTCGAAGAGTTGGGTTAGGGATGAGATTCTGCCTTCGGTTGGTTCTGCGGAACGATCAAGGAGGAGAGCATCCCACCCGAACGAGCGAGCACCGTGGACATCAGCCATGGGATCATCACCGATGTGGAGAACCTTTGCAGTTTTGAGGTGATTCTGCGCAACTTGGAACAAACCGGGATCAGGCTTTTCAACTCCTTCTTCGAGGCTGGCAATAACTTTTGTGAAGTAGTGCGATAAATTGAGAAAATCGCAGGTTCGGTGGAGACTGACATCCCAGTTGGAGAGCATGACGAGGGGAATTTTTATTTCGTCAAGTTTGATTAGGATTTCGAGAGAATCTGGGAAGAGCGTAAAAACAGTTGATTTTGGGCCAAAAATATAATCATCTGCGGCTTTGACGAGTTCGGGGAGTTTTTGAACAGGCAATTCGATCCGGTTCATCCAATCTTCGCCGAGTTGTCGCCAGAATTCGTCGCAGACCTTTCGGGAACGTTGAAGATTGAGAGTTTGGAATTCTCCCCATCGAGATTGAAGCATACGGCTATATGTTTCGCCGGCAACTTGAGGGTCTTTGATCTCAATTCCTGCGACTTGAGATGCCATGAGAACGGTTTGAACTGGATCCCACTTGACGTCAATTAGCGTTCCAGCGGCGTCAAAGCTG
>JBJXDW010000119.1:0-6255 GCA_046154445.1 Fimbriimonadaceae bacterium
ATCCACTGGAACGCTCTTCACCAGCTTTACACCTGAAGCTAGCGGCTACCAACCCGGCATCTACACTTGGCGAACACGCACCCTCGACGCACGCGGAAAAGCTGGCCCTTGGTCAAACCAAATCCAAAACACCCTCTACGGAGGACTTGATATGGCCGGATCAGCATCAACAACATTCCTCAATACCATGAGAGCTGCTGGTTGGAACACCTTCTTCACCGCCGCCTGGGGGGGCCGAAACATTTGGACCGCCGCCGCAACAAATCTCACCCGAGCGAATAACGCCGGATACAAAGTCGCTGCCTACGCCTTCCTCAATTTCGATAACGGTTCAACAATCGCCGGAGCACCCGCCAACCAAACCGGACAGTGGCAAGTCGATCAAGGACTCCGCGCTATCGGATACGTCAACAACAAAGCATCGCTCCCCTACGATCTCAAATACTTTATGATCGATCTTGAAAATGCCTTCCAAGGCACCATGGCACCCCAAGACCGGGTTCAACGTGTCGCCGAAGCCGTCCAACACGTGCGCAATCTCGGGTTCTGGCCCATGATCTACACCCGCAACGAAGGCTTCAACCTGTGGTGGAATCAATACACCAACTCCAGCACTGACTTCCGCGAACTCTGGCTCTGGGATAGCAAACCGCAACTTGTTACCCACGTCTACAAGGATCACCTCACTCTGAGCAATTCAGCCGCTTGGACACCCTATGGCGGATGGGAAGTCCGAGGCGGAAAACAACACCTCCTCGATCAAACCATCGCCGGAGGCAACGTCGATTTCAGCGTCTGGGATCCTGCCGTCTGGGAAGGCGTCAACTCCCCCAACCCCGGATTCATCAACATCACGCCCGCCGATGTCAGCGTGATCCGCAATACCGACAACACTTACAAAGTCACAGTCACGCTCCGAAACACCGGCAATATCGAAGCCTATGCAATCCGCCTTGGCGACTCCCAACTCGGCACCCAACTCCTTACCGGGCGACAAACCCTCGGCATGATCACCCCCAACGGCTCACGAATGGGCGTCTACACCTTCCCCGCCACCTCCGGCGCCCCTGGCACATTCGCCCAACTCCAGTTCACTGTCTGGACCGGCAACGGTCCCCAAAATCACAGCGTCATGGTCAACCTGCCGTAAGGTTCAAAACTTTCCTAAACCCCCTAAAAACGCAAGGTATCCTCAATCCCCTATGCCCTTGCGGAAGGCCTCTGTCCCCAACCCCAACTTCATCCAATGCAAAGGCTGCAAGAAAACCCTCTTCGTCGCCGATTTTGAAGCCAACCTCCGAGTCTGCCCCAACTGCGACCACCACCACCGCCTCACCTGGCAACAACGAGTCGAAGTCACATTCGACATCGACTCCTTCAAGGAATACGACGCCGATCTCTATTCCGGCGACCCCCTCCAATTCCCCGAATACGAAGAAAAATATCTGCAATCCCAAACCAAAACCGGGCAAAAAGACAGCCTTGTCTCAGGCACCGCCCGCATCGACGGACAACTCATCTCCGCCGCAATTGCCGATTTCAATTTCATGGGCGGGTCAATGGGATCAGTCAACGGCGAGAAAGTCGCCCGCGCCCTCGAACGCGGCGTCGAACTCCAATGCCCCGTCGTGATCTTCTGCGCCTCCGGTGGTGCCCGAATGCAAGAAGGACTTCTAAGCCTCATGCAAATGGCGAAAACCACCGCCGCCGTCGATAAATGCCGGCAAAACGGCATCCCCTACATCTCCGTCTTCACCGACCCTACAATGGCCGGAGTCCTCGCCAGCTACGCCTCCATCGCCGACGTCATCCTCGCTGAACCAAAAGCCCTCGTCGGTTTCGCCGGAGCCCGAGTCAGCGCCCAAGCCCAAGTCCTCAAAATTCCCGACGATTTCCAAACCGCCGAATTCGTCTACCGCGTCGGAATGCTCGATAGAATCGTCCACCGTAAAGAAATGAAAGCAACACTCGGAGACCTCTGTTCCATGCTCGGACACAACCTCACTGAGGTGAAAAACTAATGGCCAATAGCTGGAAGGAGTGGGAAAAGCCCGTGCTTGATCTCGAAGATGGGGTCGCAAAACTCAAACAACTCGCTGACAAAGAAACCGACGCTGTCAAACGTCAAGCCCTCGAAACTCGCATCGATGAATTCGAGAAACGCATCGAGCACTTCCTCCAAGTTCGATACTCCCGACTCGGCCCCTGGGAGCAAGTTCTCCTTGCCCGCGCCGAACCTCGACCCTACACCCTCGACTACATCTCAACCATCCTCACCGATTTCACCGAACTCGACGGCGACCGCCGCTTCGGACAAGATCACGCCATCGTCGGCGGCCCTGCCCGACTCGATGGTCAATCCATCATGGTTGTCGGTCACCAAAAAGGCCGAAATATTCAGGACCGCGCCTACCGTAACTTCGCCATGGCAAAACCCGAGGGGTACCGAAAAGCCATACGCCTTTTCGAAATGGCCGAACGATTCCGGATGCCCGTCCTCACTTTCATTGATACCCCCGCCGCTGACCCTGGCGTCGAATCAGAATCACGAGGCATCTCCGAGGCAATCGCCGCCTCCATGCTCAAAATGTTTGAACTCACTGTCCCCATCGTCAGCGTCGTCATCGGCGAAGGCGGGAGCGGCGGAGCCATCGGCATCGCCATCGCAAACACCGTCATGATGCAAGAGCACGCCGTCTACAGCGTCATTCCCCCCGAAGGCTGCGCCGCAATTCTCTGGCGCGACCCCATGAAAAAAGCTCAGGCCGCCGCTGCCCTCAAACTCACTTCCGACTCAGCCCTCGAACTTGGTCTCATAGAGAAAGTCCTCCCCGAACCGTTCGGCGGTGCCCATCGACAACCGATCGAAGCCGCCCAAACCGTCAAGGCCGAAACCCTTGCCGCATTCAAAGCCCTCGAAAAACTCACCCCTCAAGAACTCCGCGACCACCGCTATAATCGATTCCGCGCGTTCGGGCACGTCCTCGGACTCTAAACGCAACCACAAAGCAACCTCCTTGGTACTAACAGAATGGCAAGCCGCAATGCCAAAGCAATAATCTTCACCGCCTTCATCGGCATCGCCATTGTTTCGGGCGTCACCTATAAACTTCTCACCCCGCCCATCAATCTCTACACCGAAATCCCACACCAAGTCTTCACCCTCCAACCCGAAATCAAGTCCGCATACCAAAAACACATCAAGAATGGCGGCAAATACGTCTGGGGCGCCAACGACTGCAGCATCTTTGTCATGAACTATATCAAGGCCTGCAAAAAAACCGTCCCGTTCAGGCCAACCACCGCCACCATGATGGATTCTCTTTTCATGCACAACGCTGGTTTCAAAGCCGAACTTACTGACGAAAAAGCCGGCGACATCATTGTCTTCCGCTACCAAAACAATAAACACGAATGGAAAGGCCACACCGGCGTCGTCGCATGGCATAACAACCGACTCTGGGTCGTTCACAACACCCCGAACTACCACGGAGTCGTCATGGAAGACCTTCCACAATTCAAAACCAAAGCCCTCAGGCTCACCGAGAAGAATAAAAATCTCTACCGCACCTACCGCCGCAGCGACTACAAATCCTGGTACGCCGAATTCAAAGCCCGACGCGACGCCACATAAAAATTCCGCAAGGCCACATCAAAAAACTACACTCAAGCTCGCGGCAGAACGGGAAGGGCAAATGTCCTGCACTAGTGTAGCCAGATGACACCCAAGGAGTCTTTGGGGAAGAGGGATGCCCAAGGGATTGGCCTTGCAAAACGAGGACGAGCTTTTCGATCTCAAAAGTTCGAGTAATTGATGAGCTTTTAACCGCAAGATTTAATCTCTTGTTCACCGCGCATCGACCGATGTTTCACGTATAGGGTTACTAGACTCTATAGGAGACCTTCAATGATTTCATTCGCCTTTGTTGCCTCGCTCAGCACAAAATTCGATTCAGACTCCCTCAACAAACAACAATTCCTCCAACTCGCATGGGAACAATACCGCCCCATCCACCGAGGCACCCCATTCAAAATCGCACCTGATCTCGAGCAATTCACCAACCCCGGAGAACTCGACCAAGAATTCTCCGACGACGCCACAAACTTCCTCAAATTCGTCCGCCTCACTGCCGGACTCAACGCAAACATCGTCGTCGAGAGCGACCTCAGCAACAAGGCCCAATGGGGAGCCAACCTCCTCAGACTCAACGGCACCCTCGACCACCGAGTCCCTAAACCCGACGCCCTCACGATGGACCAATACGCCATTGCCAGCCAAGGCACCGTCCAAAGCAATTCCAGCAAATTCTACGGACGCCGCACCGACCTCGTCGAAATGATCTTTCTCCAAGTGCTCGATGACCGATCAAATGTCTGGAACGTCGGACACCGACGGTGGTTCCTCAACCCCTACCTCAAAAAAATTGGACTCGGATTCGTGCAATCCGGACAAATCCCCACCAGCTACGGAACCATCTTTGCCACCGATCAATCCGGCGACCGCGACAATCCCCCACCGTTCGTCGCATGGCCCAGCCCCAACGCTTTCCCCCTCCAATTCTGCACCCCAACAATGCCCTGGTCGGTCACCCTCAACCCCAACCAATATCAAAAACCAATCCCAAGCGAAATCTCAATCACGCTCCACAACACGTCGATAAACACATCCTGGCAGTTCAAACCCAACGACAATAACTCCCGCCGAACCGACTCCGAATTCACCGCCAACTTCTGCGGAAAGCGATACGGATTCGGCCCATCCCTCATCTTCCGCCCCGACAAAACCAACCTCTATATCGAAAACGGAGAGTACGAAGTCACCATCACCGGCCTCAAAACAACATCCGGAGAACCCACCCAAATCAACTACCGCACAAGACTTTTCAAACTCGGCGGCCCCGTCCTCCTCCACGAAAGCCCCCTCGAACGATCTGGCTTCTAAACTCTGCCATCCACATACCCATACGGCATGTCAGAGGGCCAGAGAGGATCAACCGTAAGCCAAGAACCAACAGACTTGGAATAGTGACGAGCACGAACATAAACGGAACTCCACTCAGTAAAGGTCTGACGATAACCATGACCACCACCCCATGTAAAACGGTAGCCATCAATCCCCATATTCCACTGAGTATAAATCTCACCATAAGGTTCATAGCAAGCATCTGCCTGAAGCCAGCCATTACGGTAAACACCAACAACACTACCACTACCATCAAGAACATAGTCACGAGAACCAGATTCACCAGCACGCTGCTCGCTCCGGATCTTCCCATTCACCGTCAAATACGTTTTCGATAATGCCATCTACTCTGTCTCCGCCAAATATTCACTGCCATCCCAAACCAAAGTCGTAATCGCAAGGCTAGGAGGGTCGCTGCCATTATTCATCGTAATCTCGCTCCGCTTCAAACCATCACCGCTATAGGTATAGGTTACAACAGTTCCAGCCAAACTGTGCGAAATTTCACGATTCTCCTTGTCATAACTGAGGGTAATCAAGGCATTCCCAACCTCAAATGTCAAACCATGCAGATTCACCAGGTTCCCATTCAAATCATAGGTATGAGTCACCTGGTTACCACCAAGCCGCACCATGCTCGTAATCTCGCCCGCAAGGTTGTACGTGGTCTCAATGCTGCCACCATCAACGGCATACGTCCGGTTACCAACCGCATCATAGCTATATGTCCGAACAAACGTTCCTGCACCACTTGAACTAAGCTCTGTCAAACGGTCAAGAGCATCATAAGTGAACGTCTTGTTAAAGCTCCGAACATCGAGCTCAGTAGAAGGATTGCCGTTCAAATCATAAGTGCGACTAACCGATTCAACATCGTTGAACTGGTTCCTTGCTGGTTGGCCACTCCGTGATCCAACTCACTCCTTATTTGACGTACAAAATTTAAAGTTTGATCTGACCTCTACCTTTCGCCTCTTTTCCTTTTGTATTGGCCATTACCTTTGCCAAATCGCTTCCCTCTCCAACTATCAAATCCGAAAGCTGATAAAAAAGAGTCCCCTTCTGATAATTATGATCTCTAGATAATTCCACATAAAAAAGGATGCGGCTGTTTGACTCGAGTTGGACTACATCATTTAGTCCTAAGCTTGGCATTTTATCACCTCGGTCTCTGACTGAGGCAATCCAATCTTGTTTATTTCCATTTTTTTGAAAGACTACCAATGCATCGGGCTTAACAAACAGGGGTAGTTTACCCTTATTGGCAATCTCCAACTTTAAATAAGACACTT
>JBJXDW010000120.1:0-4303 GCA_046154445.1 Fimbriimonadaceae bacterium
CAGGCAGACCCTCGAGATATTTATGATCTCTTGGTTGATGGTCATGTTGGTGATGAGAACCGCGCATTTCGGGAAATGAATGATCTGAAGCAATTGTCGATGCCTCAGGTGATGAATACCAACTCGGTTTTTGGTAGTCCAAGCCACTTTATCAATCAAAACAGACTTGATCCTGCCACTCGGGACTTTGTTAATGCACCACAGGGGTCTGAAAATGGATTAACTTTGCCGGGCGGAAGCTCTGGGCAGCGTGCTGGTGGCGGTGGTCAACTTGGTGGCGGTGGTCAACTTGGTGGCGGTGGCCAACTTGGTGGCGGTGGCCAGAATAGTGGCGGTGGTGGTCAAGCTGGCGGGGGTGCAAGTACCGTTGGAACTAACGCTGGCGGACAAGGTTTGTTGCCGGCTGGGACACAAGACTTAACTTACAATCCGGCGACGAATGAGTTGATTTTCCGGGGAACCAGTCAAGCTTATCAAGAATTGCTTGATATTCTCTCGCGCATTGACAAAGCTCCAAAGCAAGTCACGGTTAAAGTTGAGTTTGTTACCACAACAGCTAACTTTGACAAGAGCCTTGGGATTGACTGGAACTATGAGCGAGGAGGCGTTTTCGCTGGAGTGGCTCCTGGTCGATTTGCAAGCTCTGGAGACCCTGTCTTCTTGAACTATGCTACTGGAAACGTTTCGATGCGTTTGCGAACATTGCTCAACGACAATAGCGGTCGAGTTGTGACTGCACCGGTCGTTAGAACGATGAACAATCAATCAGCGTCGGTATCGGCAAGCACAACAACCTTTGCGTTTGTCACGAGCAACATTGTTACAGCCGGTGGAACGATTCAAACAACCACAGTTCCGATTCCGATTAACTTGGCATCGAACTTGGTAGTTCGCCCTCGGATCAATGGTGATAACACAATTGCTATGACATTGAATCCGAATATCACAAACATCACTGGTTTTAGAACTGGGCCGGATGGAAGTACGCTTCCTGAATTTTCGACTCAATCAATCAGCGTTGCTTTGCGGGTAAAAGATGGCGAAACGGTTGCATTGGGCGGACTGACTGCAAAACAAGATTCGTTTACGCAACAACGTATTCCACTCTTGAGCGACTTGCCGGTTATTGGTCAATTGTTCCGTAAAAAAACTTCAACTCAAAGTTCAACCGAGTTGATCATTTTCGTTACTCCAAAAATAGTTGACGAAAGTACGCCAGGTCTTGGTATTCCGTAGAGGAAGCTAAGCTGTAGAGCTAGAACAGCGGTAGCCAGATTGGTTGCCGCTGTTTTTTCTTATCTCAAGAGAAATGGATTCAGGAGTCATATTAGTAGGAATGATGGGTAGCGGAAAAAGCACGGTTGGCCGTGCACTTGCTGATTTGCTCGGATATCCCTTTCAAGATACAGATATGATGCTAGAACATCGCTTGGGTCGGCAGATTCCGCAGCTCTTTAAATTGTACGGCGAAGTTGCGTTTCGAGCGCATGAGACCTCTATTTTGAAATCTCTTGAACCGGAAAATCGAGTTTTAGCTACTGGTGGTGGGATTGTACTGAAGGAAGAAAATTGGATTGAATTTAGGAGGCTTGGTAGAGTCATTTTCCTAGATGTGCCAGTTGAGTTACTTGCGCAGCGGCTTGAGATATCGAATCGAAAGCGACCCCTTTTGCAGACTGAGAATTGGAAAGAGAAGTTAATTGAATTGTATGAATTTCGTCGACCGCTTTATGAAAAAGCGGACATTCGGTTTGAAATCGATGAACGACCGATTGAGGAAGTGGCGAATCGGATATATGAGGTCCTGAAACCATGATTCGAGTTCGGTCGAGTTCACTGGAAGGACATTACGACGTGGAGTTTAGGTCATTTCATGAGACATTGAGTCTGGTTAAGGGGGAGGATGTTGTAGTAACAGACAGCAATTTGGCTCAGTGCTACCCAGACTTGGCGAAATTGGCTGTTAAGCTTATTGTCATTCCGGCGGGTGAAGGAAGTAAGTCATTTTCGGTTTTTGAATCTGTGGTTGATCAAGTCGTTTCAGCGGGGCTGAATCGGAATGGACGAATATTTGGAGTTGGGGGTGGTGTTGTTGGTGATTTGGCGGGGTTTGTGGCAGCCACGGTCTTTCGTGGTGTGGGTTTTGTGCAGGTGCCGACTTCTTTGTTGTCCATGGTGGATAGTTCGGTCGGCGGCAAGGTTGGGATTGATCTTCCGCAAGGGAAAAATTTGTTGGGTGCGTTTAAGAATCCGAATTCTGTGGAAGTTTCTCTTGATGTACTGCAGACGTTGCCAAAGGAAGATTTTGTCAATGGTATGGCAGAGGTCATCAAATATGGGTGGATTTGGGATTCGAACTTACTCGAAGTGTTATCAAGTCGGCGGCTCACGAAAGAATCGGCAGAGTTAGAATCAGTCATCATGCGGTGTATTGAAATCAAGCGTGACGTTGTGGAAGCTGATTTTGAGGAGCGCAGTGGACTTCGAGCAATATTGAACTATGGCCATACCGTGGGGCATGCACTTGAAGCGTTAGGTGGATATAGGAGTTTGCTTCATGGACAAGCGATTGCAATTGGGATGGTCGCTGAAACGGCAATTGCTCGCGGATTAGGTTTGAGTGACTTGGAACCGAAGACGGTCGCCGAGTCGTTTCACTACTATGGGCTTCCGGTTCGACCTTCGGAGCGTGTTGATTTGAATTTACTTATAGATTCGATGACGGGCGACAAAAAGAATATTGGGCAAGGACTGAGCATGAGTCTGGTGAAAGTACCGGGCGAGTGTAAACTAGAGCACGGAATTGATCCAGATCGGGTCAAGTCCATATTGGCAGATCTATGGAGTTGATCAGGTTAGTCGTAGCAGGAGTAACGGGCGTCTTGTTGGCAGGCGGGTACTTGGCATCAGTCGCGGCTTACTTCAATCAGGATGCTGCGGGCTACGCGGATCGGATATCTGCTTCTCCAGTGCCGATGTTATCGCTCGGCTTACTTGTGGCAGTTGTAATTTTTGCTTTATTGCCTACGCAGGCGGCGGAGGATGATTTGGAGGTTGACGACTTATGATTGGTCAAATGGTTGGGGGACAGTACAAGCTCGTTGAGGAACTCGGATCTGATTCTGTCTTTGATCTTTATCGAGCCGAAGATAATACGGCAACGAAGCAGTTTTTTGTACGAGGGATAGCGAGCGGTGAGCCTCGGTCTGAGAATTTCTCGCGCCAGGTACACGGACTCATCCTTAAGCTAAAGACGGTTAGTCATCCAGGTGTTGAACGTTTGATGGCGGCACACCAGGAATCGAACGGCTTTTATCTCGTATCTCAGTACAGCCCAGGATCAGTACTGGATAGTCGTTTGAAGCGACTATCCAGCTTAAGTGTGCCAGCGGCGGTGGCGATGGCGATTGATCTTTGCGAGGGCTTGAGAGCATTGCACGGATCGGAACTTGTTCATGGTGATATATCGCCGAGAACCGTGCTATCGACGAGTAATGATGGAGCGAAGCTCTTGTTGCCGGGTATGTGGCGAGCCTATAGCCAGGATCACAGTATTGCTGTTGCGGTGCATTTACAGATGGCTCCGTATTTGGCCCCCGAAGTATCGGCGGGAGACATGCCGAGTGCCCAAAGCGATATATATTCTCTTGGTGTGCTGTTGTGGCAGGTCTTGGTTGGACGTGTACCGTTTTATGGTGAAAATCCGACCGACATTGCGGCGAAGCATGCGAGTGAGCCTTATCCCTCGTTGAGGATGGTTGCCGCTACGGTTCCGGCGGCCCTTGATGAGATTATTAAGAAGTGCATGGATAAGAATCCGCTTAAGCGATACGGATCGGCCCAATCTCTTCTGAGCGACTTGACGGCGGTTCAAGATGCATTGCGATTTGGCCGGAAGATTACTTGGCCGATTCAAGGGTCGGTCAGTACTCAAGAAGTGGGAGATGTTGCACCAGCACTCAATGCTGTGGACGGGGAACCGCAAGACAAAGCCGTGGAAAAGAAGAAAAAAGAAAAGACTAAGAAGATACGGGAAAAAAGTGATGGAATTCCCATTTGGCTCGCATGGCTGTTTTATTTTGTCAGCGCAATGTTCATGATCTTTGTTGGGGCATGGATATTTCTTAACTCTCAAAAACCGAAGACTCTTTCCGTTCCAAGTTTGCAAGGGAAACAAGTTGAAGAGGCCCGAGCAGAATTGAAGAAAATGGGTCTGAAACTTCGTGAGGTAAGACGTGACCCGAGTGAAGAATTTGCCGAAGGTCAGATTATTGAGACTGATCCAACTTCAGCTTCGGAAATT
>JBJXDW010000121.1:0-39806 GCA_046154445.1 Fimbriimonadaceae bacterium
CGAGTTGGGTTCGCTGTTGGCAAGCAGCAGCCAAGGCAAAAACCAGTCGCCACTTTCATTGATCGACGACTTGAGATATTCACGAAAGTCAATATCTGATATTCCCAATGCAACTGAGCTTTCCAAAACCAGAGCTTTCATCACTCCGCACACTGCTCGGACATTTTTTAAAGTATAGGGCAAGGTGTCCGTATCCCCACCAAAGTTAAAACGATATTGAAAGCTCTGGGTCTGTTCAATTCCACAGTATAGAAGCAGCTTGGCATCCTCGTGGCGTCCCACCCTCGCCAGATACTCCGAATATTCCGGTAAATAGAAACCAATCACCCAAGTTTCAAAATAATGACCTGATACCTGGAAGTCATCACCGGTCCAGTAGAGTCCTTTCTTGAACGCTAGACCAGCTTCCTCATAACGTCCCAATAGCAAAAGTGCTTTCGCTTCCAAATAAGCCGATCCGGAGATTCCATTAGATTCATCACCATAAAGTGGGTATGTTTTTCTGATGGTTTCAAGCGCCTCTGAATAACGCCCCTGCTGCATCGCTTGATATCCCTTCAATTGGAGATCAAAAATCCGTTCTGAATTTCCGACTTGACCGATGATTGACTGTAAGACAAAAGCTGAAAGGGTGGAAAGCATCGTAAAGTTCTTCGATAGATTGACGAATTAGTTGTTGTACTCGCTTCATAGGGAATTACCTGACTCATTTCTGGATAACCTCGTAAAGGTAAAACAACACCATGGTTGTCCTCATCTGCGTAGACGGTGCCCGGCCCGATGGACTCGCCCGAGCCGCCACCCCCCACCTAGACCGAATCAGCAAAGACGGATCAACCTGCCTCACCGTCCGCCCCGTCCACCCCAACCTCCCACTCGCCGGACAACAATCTCTCTTCCGAGGCGTCACCCCCGATATCCACGGAGCAAAAGGCGCCGAACTCAACGGATTCAAACGAACCATCCCCTCCCTCATCGACCTCCTTTCCCAAGCTGACCAAAAGGTGGGAATGTTCTA
The DNA here is from genome assembly GCA_046154445.1 of Fimbriimonadaceae bacterium. Lineage (GTDB taxonomy): Bacteria > Armatimonadota > Fimbriimonadia > Fimbriimonadales > Fimbriimonadaceae > UphvI-Ar2. The sequence continues at coordinate 1,019 of JBJXDW010000121.1, forward strand.
CACCATCCCATCCCTCCGTGAAGTCTGCCTCCCCGATTCCGCCGCCGTCAACTATTGCAACGCCCGCACCCACGTCTCCGATGGCGACAACCACATCGTCGAAATGGCCATCCGCACCGCCGCCGCCGAAGACTTCGATTTCCTCTTTATCAACCTCGGTCACGCCGGATATATGGGCGCAAGCTACGGCTGGGATTCAGACGAATACATCCAAGCCATGACTTTCACCGACAACTGCATCGGAAAATTCACCGATGCCCTCATCGCTCTCCACCAACCGGTTGATTTTGTGATCGCCAGCAACCATTCCGGTGCCAACTCCTCCGGCCCCGACGACCTCCCCCTCTTCCTTTGGGGGTACCGAGTCGTGCAAGACTGTAAAATCGAAGTCCCCGTCTCCCTCCTTGATATCGCCCCCACCATCGCCTACCTCACCGGAATCCAACCCGCCCGCGAATGGCAAGGCCGACTCATCGCCGAAGCAATCAACGACACCCCCGAAGCCGAAGCCCGCAACCAACCAACCGTATTTGGCTTAGAAGACTAAAAGAAAATGTCCGGCGATCCTAGTCTCTATTGGAGCCCCGCACCACAAAAAACAGTGCAACTGCGAGTCGCCCGCCGACTCATGCACTTCTTCACCCGGCTGATCTTTGCCGCTATCGCCGTCGTTTTCGCGCAGTTCATTGCTGGCAAACAAACTCCCGACGCCAACGCTATGTGGATCATGTACGGCATCGGCATTTTCATCACTCAGTGGATGAGCGCATGGTTTCTCGATCTCGCCACCGCCGATAAACTCGGCACAACCCCCGGCATAAAAACCAGCAAGATCATCTACTTCTTTGCCCTCGCTCTCCGCAGCATGCCTCACGCCATTTTCCTTGCCTGGCTCAACGCCCTGTTCAGCCAAGATGGCGTCTTCCCCGACCCCGCCCAAATCACATTCTACGAAATCGCCTTGCCCCTGCTCTCACTCCGCAAACTCTCGTTTCCCCCGTTCATCATCATGCCCGGCAATATCCGCCTGATCATCGACCGCGATTCCGAACTCTATCAAGGCATCATCGAACGAATCCGACCCGCCAACTGGCTCGAAAATGTCAAGTTCGTCCGCCTCAAAACCCAAATCTCTACCCGCGAAGCCCTCTTCCTCATCAACCTCGTCCACCAAGATCAAAAATCTCGCACTACTACTCTCTAGTTAGCTTTCAGTGCACTCCGCCTATAATATGAGTTCCGATGGGCAATGCTCTAGCTGGCTTCAAACGCACTGTTTACTTCTATGAGATTGTTATAGCTGTATTCTTTATCGCAATTGTCGGACCATTAGCAACATACGGGGCTGCAAAATTAATCTATGACACTGATTTCTCGCACGAACTTGGCGTAAGGTTCGCCCTATTTACAGGAGTAATCCAAGCAATCCTCTACTCACTCTCCAAGTTCGTCACTGGACCAATTCTCCTCGATATCAAAATTGATTTGAGTGAAACTACGACGCGATTCCTCCTCGCTATACATGAAACACTTTTCACAAGCAGATTCTTCGATTTTCTCCTCGCCATTATATTTCAAAAATGGTTAATCCAATCGAGCGAATTCCCTGCATTTACCATTTCCGCCTATATCGTATTTGATTTAGTGCGCAACTATATTAAAATGCCAAAATTGCCAAACCCCACAAAGATAATGCGCTTGTCCCCAAGACGCCAGACCGCCATCAACCACTACCTTGAATTTCCAGAGCTTTCTGAAAAAGTCCGTAGCCTAATACGAGATGGCTACCCTTTTACTGCCCAGAGGATTGTGTTTCGACTGCCCAACTTTGCCGCTGAAGACCGGAAACTTCTCCTAGCCCTTATCGCCAACGACGCCCAACCCAACGAATAAACCCACACTTCCCGCAAACTGGATCGAAAACGTCAAGTTCGTCCGCCTCGCTACCGAACTCTCCCCACGCGAAGCTCTCTTCCTCATCAACCTCGTTCACCAAGATCAAAAATCTCGTTCTCGGACTGACTGATTCTCAATGAATCTGATAAAATGGGTTTATCACCAATGAAAAATTTCTCTACTCAACTTTCAATTATAACGAAAGCCACTATTTTGTCATGCTTTTTGTTAGCCCTCGTGCTCACCATCTCTACAGTCGCCTTAGTTGTCTCCAATCTAGATTTGTTAGGCTTCATTGGTGCTCTGGCATTTATCTCAATATTATGGTCAGGTCAAATGATCCTTAAACGCATGATCAATATTAAGCTGAGCAATCCACTACTCAATATTTCAGAAAAAAGTGTACGTGCGCTCTATGCACTCAAATCACTCGATTACATGCCACCGTTTTGGATTCTTTACTTCGTTGCCTTTTTGTTCAATAGCGGAACATTTCCCTTTGCCGCATTTATTATTTCTCTTCTAATCCTCCTCTTACTTTTCGCCCTGATCGCATTCGGAGTCTACAGCTACCCTATCCGAACCAAACCCGACACCGAATTCCATGGTCTAGCTAAAATCCACTATTTCAACTATGGTGTGAAGGGGATGCTCAACCGAATCACTTCCGTCGACAAAGAAATAAGCATCCACACCAAGTTCTTGCTCTCCACTAAAGGGCCTTACAGTGCTATCCAATACCTTACAGCGCGCACCGGCATCTCATTCGACAAAGCTCGCATTTTGCTTCCCCTTCTCGCTCACTATTTTCAACGACAATAAACTTCTATTGCCCGAATAAACCCACACTTCCGGCAAACTGGCTCGAAAACGTCAAGTTCGTCCGCCTCGCCACCGAACTCTCCCCTCGCGAAGCCCTCTACCTCATCAACCTCGTTCACCAAGATCAAAAATCTCGCACAAGCCCACCAATTTCTTAACCTTAAACCAACTTTAATCGTATAAACTAGTGTCGATAGTGAAATTTCCGAACTATTTCCCCACACTCAAGTCGTGGAAAAATCCACTCTGGCTAAGGATTCTCAGTTCACTCTTGATCCTCTGGGGCACTTCAGTCGTTGCCATTTTTGTCGGCTCAGCTGCGATTTCAGTTTTGTTACCTTCTCCTAGCGCTAGCGCTGACTCCTATCAACTTGCTCTCAGTACCGGTGTCATATGCTTTTTCGCATCAATGCCGCTTGGTCAACTCTATGAATTCCTCTTCCTTATTCCACCGAAATTTTCAGTTCCAGATTTCGTTTTCAAATTTCTATACGTTGCCAACTCAACGCTCTCCGCGGTAGCTCTCATTGCTGTCATTCCCCTTATTCCATTTGCCAGCTTTTTTCGCGACCACAATATAAATCCGCTTGCAATCGTTGGTGCAGTTGCTGGAGCCGTGTTTATTGTCCGGATGGTTTATCCGTACACGCTCAACTACGGCATCGCCCCATTAGAACCTCTAAAAACTCGACCTGAAAATCCCGAAGCCCTCAACCAAATCCAGATCCATTCACATCAACAACGTCCCTTCACCGCTATCCGGCTCGCATACCACTCCTTTGAACTCGACTTGCGCCAAGCTGAAGCTATCGCCCACGAAGTCTGCTACATGGATGGGGCAAACGCATGATCCGCATGCTCGAGCCGTCTAGAACCGAGAAACTCCTGGACAAAGTATCCAAACATATTGCGTACTCTTTAATTGCTACCCTGCTCGTTTTTGCCGTTATGGTCGCGCTGCATCCCAAAGCAGATCGGTACCAACTTTTCCTCAACTGCATCCTCACTGTAGAATCATGTTGGATCTACGGCTATTCGGAACCGCGGATAAAAAAACTCCTCAAAGACCCAAGTTACTGTCGCTCCGAGAGGCAAACTAAGTTCCTTTTTGCCCTTCAACGCGGGATTGCTTTCACGCCTGGAATAATAGTCCCTCTTTATGGCTTTTACGTGACCATAAACGAAAAAAGCCCGATTCTGCTAGTAATCAACTTTCTGGCTATGCTTCTTCTCGTGCTTGTCGTCGCCTCAATTGCATTCCTTATTCCCATAAATCAAAAGCCCGCACTGAAATACAACTGGCTCACCCGATTGCCATACAATCGGAAGCAACTGGATTCAATCCTTCGAATCCTGATCCTCTCAAAACCCGAGTCGATTCAAACCATTAACGCCTTTATGCGGTCAAACGAACCATTCAGAGCCATACAGCACCTCGTTTCTCATACCGAAGCCTCAAATCGTCAAGCCCGAGCCCTCCTCCCCCGCATCGCCGCTCAAGACCTCAAACAACTCTTCTCGGAAACCGAATAAACCCACCCGTCCCGACGTAAACAAAACGGCACGTTTCACAATAGGCTATCCCCATGAGCGCAAAGGAATTCAAACTCTACGATTCCCTCTCCCGGCAGGTTAAACCCATCGCAACCGCCGAGCCTAACCACCTGCGCATGTATTCGTGCGGGCCAACCGTTTACGCCTACGCCCACATCGGCAATTTCCGAACCTTCATCGTCAGCGACCTCATCAGCCGAACCGCACAATCAATCGGCTGGCGAGTCACAAGCGTCAGCAACATCACCGACGTCGGACACCTCACCGAAGATAACGTCGCCGACGCCTCCGGCGAAGACAAAATGGCCAAGGGCCTCAAGTCAAAAGAAGGCGAAGGATTCGCCAATGTCTGGGATCTCGCCCGCTACTACGCCGACGCTTTCGAAGAAGATTGGGCCAACCTCAACCTCCAAACCCCCACCGTACGACCCCGCGCCACCGAACACATGCGGGAACAAATCGTCGCTGTCGAAGACCTAATCTCAAAGGGGAACGCCTACGAAACCCCCACCGGTGTCTATTTCGACGTTGAATCATTTGCCGACTACGGCAAACTCAGCGGCAACCGCGACCGCGAAGAACTCCAAGTCGCTGTCCGCGAAGTCGTGCAAGACGACAACAAAAAGAACCCCGCCGATTTCGCTCTCTGGAAGAAAGACGACAAACATCTCATGCAGTGGTTCAGCCCCTGGGGATGGGGATTCCCCGGCTGGCACATCGAGTGCTCCGTCATGGCCCAAAAATATCTCGGTGACACAATCGACCTGCACGGCGGTGGAGAAGACCTTCGATTCCCCCACCACGAATGCGAAATCGCCCAATCCGAAGCTGGTTCCGGTAAGCCGTTCTGCAACCACTGGTTCCACGTAACTTTCCTCCAAGTCGAAGGCGAAAAAATGTCCAAGTCCAAGGGCAACTTCTTCACCGCTCGCGATATTTTGGAACAAGGATTCAGCCCCCTTGCCCTCCGGCTCGCCCTTATCAGCGTCCCATATAACAAACCCCACAACTTCACCCTTCAAACCCTTCGGGATTCACAAAATCACGTCGAACGGTTCCAAGAATCGCTCGCTCGAATCGCCGCCCATGGTATCAATCCCGAGAATTTCGACCATCCCACCCCCGATGAACGGCTTAAGGCAATTTATCTCGAAGCGCAAGCCGCAATGCTCAATGATCTCAACACATCCGTTGCTGTCGCAAAGGCCCTCGAAGGCAACAAGCTCATCCTCCGCGATCCGCTAACGCCCATTACCGCCCCACAGGCCGCTCTCTTCCTTAAGAAAACGAATGATCTCCTCGGCATCATCTACAACACCCAAGCTACAACCCTCCACGAGGAAGATGAAGCCGAGCCCATCATCGCCGGTCATCCTATCAGCGAACTCATCATCCAGCGCGCCGAAGCAAAAGCTAGCAAGGATTTCGCTACCGCCGACAAAATCCGAAACGATGTCGAAACTGCCGGATTCGAACTACGAGACTCCCCCGAAGGCACCACCTGGCGCAAATTGGTCTGAGTTATCTATGATTGAGAAACTCAGATACAATACTTGCGGTACTTAATCGTGTGAACAATAAGATAATTGGCATTCTCATTGCCGTTTCCGCGAGCGTCGGTATCGGGGTACTTTTCTACGGTCAGCTCAAGACAATTGATTCAAAAAATGACTTCCGATCAATTTACGAAATGCCCGTTTATACAAACAAATCTCTCGATCCCGAAAAACTGAAAGTAAAACTCGATAAAATAGAGGGGTACGCGAAGCAACACCCAAATTCACCACAGCTTTCAGAGCTTCTTGCAGCCGCATACGCTGATTCTGCTTACGTTCAGGTTACGTTGGATCAATTTCTTCAAACATACGATAGATTCGAGCCAATTCTTCAATCCCTGAAAGACCGCACGAAATGTGATTCAGAAATCCGATCGGCCCTCAGTCGATATTATGAATCCCCAAATCCAAGATTTTCACCTGACCAATTTCAAACAGCACTAAAACTATTTACTCTTCTCATAGGATCTCGCGAGGCCAACACCGATGTTGCAAGTTACATCAGTCTGTTCGCTTCACTTAATCAAGATCCCGACTGGCAACTATATCTCATAAGATACGCAAAAACTCTCCCTATTCAGCCCAAAAATTCCAATATCTATGCCTTGATTGAACACTCTGCGAACCAGCTCGGCAAGCCCTTCTCACTCTCTTTTACCGACTGGAAAAGCAAAAAAACCATCTCAATTTCAAGCGTGAAACCCCCATTTGCCCTTATCATTTCTCGAAAGGTTCCCACTGACCCACAGGACATTCAGTTTCTCAAAGACGTAGTAAAAAATCAGGCGAAAAGTAAGTACAAACTTATAGTTCATTCCATCGGACCTCCATCAGAACACAACAAACTTTCAGCAGATCTTCCCCAAGAAGGACTCATTTATACATATGGCAGCAAAGCCAAGATGTTTGATTATTTTCCGCAAGACATTCAGCGAGTTGTGCTCTACACTGACCCAAATTCAAACTACGTAGGATTTGACAGAGGACAGAAGATACTCCCCAATCATCGGTAAATTCTGTCAGTCAAACCCAGTGAAAAATCCTAATACTTCCGACGATACAAAATTTCCTGACTCGCAATCGGATGGTTCGGATCAAACTCTAACGCCTTTCGGAAAGCCGCCAAAGCGTTTTCCTCGTCCTCCTGTCTTCTTGCCGTAATCCCAAGCAAAGCATACGCCTCCGCAAATTCTGGATTACTCGCAATCGCGCGTTGAAATGCCTTCTGGGCCGCATCCAATTCGTTTAGCTCCAAACAGCACTGACCCAAGCGAATCCAAACATCAGCGTATCCCGGCGCAATCTCCGTAATCGCCTTAAATAGATTAGATGCCGCCAGCCATTCTCCCGCCTTTGCAAGCTCATCGCCCTTAGCTAGCAGATCATGTATATCAGATCCCCTCGGCTCAATCTCCTCAAAATGCGACATCGCATCCAAAAATTCACCCCTTCTAAAAGCCAGCTCACCCTCAATCCAACTCTTTCCCATCAATCGGTCATCTAGTTTAACGCCCTCTTCCACCGATCGGAACCCGGTCTGAGTTTCACCAACATGAAAGAGAAGAACTCCCCGCAAAACCAAAGCGCCCCCATAATTTGGATTAATTTGGAGGGCCTGTTCGACCGAATCCCGCGCATCATCCCACTTACCCAAAGCCTTTTCAAGTCGCGCCCGTAATAACCACAAATCAGCGAAATTCGGACGAACTTCTGTTGCTTCACACGCCAAATTCAATCCGCTCTTAAACTCTCGGCGATCAAAATGCAAACGAGCCATTCGCCCCAAACAACCTGCCAAATAACTCTTCGCCCGATCCTTTAATGCCCGATCGGCTGACCCAGAAGCGCTCGCCCGAAAGTAGCCCATTGCTACGTCAAAGTCTTTCTTCTCAAACGCACGAACTCCATCATCAAATGCGGGATCGTGCCCAAAACCAAACCACTTGCTAACGAATGCCATAGTGCCAAGTCCATTATCGGCAGGTCGAAGCCAAAAAGTCGCCCTCCGTGGCCGCTCGCCCGCCATTCCATTGGCCACAATTCCAGACGTCACTTTTCCACAAAAAGCCGCCCAATTGTTGAAAACTTTTAGCATTCGCCAATTCAATCCTCCATCCGCCCCGAACCCCAACATCCAAACCGATAAAATAGAGCCTCCAAAGGCCATGAACCCCATCCAAAAACTCCCCCAATTCGGACAGTCTCCTTGGCTCGATTTTATTCGCCGCAACTATATTAAAGATGGTGAACTCCAACAGATGATCGACCTTGGAATTCGAGGCGTCACCAGTAACCCCGCTATCTTCGAGAAAGCCATCGCCGGGAGCAACGATTACGATGAAGCAATTATCTCTCTCACCGGTGCCGCTAAAACCCCTGAAGAAATTCTCGACATCCTCAGTATCGAAGACGTCGCCATGGCCGCCGATCTCTTCCGACCCATTTTCGATCAAACAGAAGGGCTGGATGGTTACGTTAGCCTCGAAGTCAGCCCCCACCTCGCTGACGACGTCCAAGGAACGGTTGCCGATGGCCTTCGTCTTTGGAAAGAGCTCAACCGCCCCAACGTCATGATCAAAGTTCCGGCCACAGAAGCTGGAGTAAAGGCATTTCGCGAGCTCACCGCCGCTGGTGTAAACGTCAACGTCACCCTGCTTTTCAGCACCGTTCGCTACCAAGCAATCGCCGAGGCTTACATCGAAGCGCTAGAAGAACGTCACGCCAAAGGCTTGCCACTCCACATGGCTTCCGTCGCCAGTTTCTTCGTCAGCCGGGTCGACACACTCCTCGATCCTGAACTCGCAGAAAAATCACCCGAACTTGTCGGCAAAATCGCCATAGCGAACTCCCACATGGCATACAAAATCTACGAAGACTTATTCAAGACTGACCGGTTCCAGAAGCTTGTCGATGCCGGCGCAAAGCCCCAACGACTGCTCTGGGCTTCTACATCGGCCAAGAACCCCGCCTACTCCCCAGTTCTCTACGTCGAAACCCTAATTGGCCCCGATACCGTCAATACAATGCCCATCGAAACAATCGATGCCTACTTAGAAATGGGAGAGCCAGCCGACACTTTGACTGGTCAGTACAGAATTCAAAAATCTCACATGGATGCCTTTGCTGTAGCCGGATTTGATATTGAAGCAACCGCTGACACCCTGCAACAACAAGCAATCGACAAATTTGTCGAACCTTACGAAAAGCTCCTAACATCTCTCAAGAAAAAACAAGACTCAATCTATGTAGGCTAACCATGAATCAAACCGAAGCCAACGCACTCCTCGAAAATTCCGACTGGAAAGTCGAGTCTCTTGCCGAAAAACTATACGCCAAAGACCCTTCGCTCTGGAGTTCAGACCAAGCAGTCCAAAAAGATGTCGCAGACTTCCTCGGCTGGGTGGATGCACCGCTCCGCACTCGAACCCAAGTTCCCGCAATCCTTGCTTTTGCGGAAGAAGTTAAGCTCGCTGGCTTCACTGATGTAGTTGTCCTCGGGATGGGTGGATCAAGCCTGAGTAGCCTCATGTTTGCTCAAGCTTTCCCAAGCTTAGGCGGACTTAACCTCCATGTCCTTGACAGCACCGTGCCTGGTGATGTGCTGCGCATCAAAAATTCAGTCGACTTAAAACAAACGCTTTTTATCATCGCCAGCAAATCCGGCACTACGATCGAACCCCTGGCTTTTGAAGAATTTTTCTACGCCGAACTCCAACGTGAACTAAGCGACCAGGCCGCTCAACACATCGTCGCAATCACCGACCCCGGCTCGCAAATGCATTCCCGAGCTCAAGAACGCCATTACCGCAAAATATTTCTCGGTGAACCCGAAGTCGGTGGACGCTTCAGTGTCTTTACCGTCTTTGGTATGGTGCCCGCCGCTCTAGCTGGACTTCCGATTGAATCTATGATCAACGAAGTTTGCGGCCTCATTGAATCGCGGGATACCCACGGATTTACAAGCGGCATTTTCTTCGGCGAACTCGCCAAAAAAGGCGTCGACAAAATTACATTCGTAACGCCACCCCATCTCCAAGGAGTCGCCCTCTGGGCAGAACAACTCATAGCAGAATCCACAGGCAAACATGGCGTCGGAACTCTACCCATCGCATCTGAACCGCTCGGACAACCCGAAACCTACGGGCGAGACCGCCTCTTTTTCCTGATCACCGACCGAAATCACCAATCCTATCCCATCCCCACCCAAGCTCCCCAAATTGCCGCCAACATCGACACTCCCGAATACTTAGCGAAAGTTCTCTACTGGCTCGAAGTCGCAACCGCAACCGCAGGCGCACTCCTCGGCGTCAACCCGTTCGACCAACCAAACGTCCAAGCCGCCAAGATCATCGCCCAACAGGAGCTCGCCAAAATCCAGTCATCCGGCACCCTTCCTGAACTCAAATTCGATGTCAAGTCCGGGGATCTCAACCTAAATGGATCGAATGGTCAAAATGTCGGTCTGGCTCTTGCCAATTTTGTCCACAATAACAACCATGGCGACGTAGTCACCTTTCTCGCTTTTCTCCCCGAAACCGACGAAACTACCGCCCAGATCCAAACCCTGAGAGTTGCAACTCGCGATCGTCTCAACCTCGCTACCGCCTTCGGATACGGCCCGCGGTATCTTCACAGTACCGGTCAATACCACAAGGGAGGCCCCAACAACGGCCTTTACATTGTCTTCACCGCTGAAGACGCAAATGACCCCGAAATCCCCGGAATGGGAGCAACTTTTGGGCAACTCAAAATGGCTCAGGCTCTCGGCGATATTGGAGCCTTAAAGGAAAACAACCGCCGCGTCGTCCACATCCATTTCAGCACTACCGACATCGAAAAAGCGTTCACTCAGCTAGCCGAAGAACTCCATATTGCGGTTGCGCCCTAAAACGAAGCGTTAACTGCAATCCCTTCAATCGCTGAATTCGCGACATCAAAAACACGATCTCGCGGCACTTTCGCCTTTTGCATAACCCGCATCGCAGTGACTGCATGAGTCAACGCCCAGGCGCATCGCCGGGCATCTAGCCCACTTGGCAAATCGCCCGTCGCCATTGCCGCTTCGAGACTCCGTTGCAAACGCGCTGCATAATGATCCCAAAATTGTTGAACAATACTCCCAACTTCAGCATCAGAGGAGCCAAATTCGCAAGCCGCATTCACAATCATGCAACCCGCTGGATCACCCGGATCAGGGCCGCCGCCAATCGCGAGTAAACAATCACAAAGCGAATCATAAGCGGAAGCTGTAACTGTCAACCGACTCTCCAACCGCCCCAACTCCGCTTCTGAATAAGCGTTCAAAATTTTCAAATAGATACCGCGTTTATCTCCAAAAACGTTATACAAACTCTGGCGCGCCATCCCAATATGGTCAAGCAAAGCCGTCAAGCCTGTACCCTCATATCCGCGCTGCCAAAAAATCTCGGTAGCCTTTGCAAGCACATCCTGCTCTTCAAATGTTCGTGGGCGTCCTGCCGACATAACAGACTAGACGGTCAAGATTCCAGCAAAGTTGCACTATATTCGGCCCTGAGTACCGCAACTCAGGGCGAAACTCTCACCCTAGTGCAATCCGCCTGATCCTGAGTTCTTTTTGAGGCCCCCGCCAAGCAGATCCGCGAGGCTCAACCCACCCCCACCGCCCGACGAACCAACCGTCGGACGGGCCGCCAAAGCCTTCTCAATTCGATCTGTCAAATCAGAATAATGCATGCTCGTCATCGGATCCTTATTGCGCTTCGCCGCGTCCTTCAATTCCGCAAGCAACTCGTTCAACTGGAATCGTGCTACCGCTATAGCTTCCGCCGGAGCCGAATCCTTTTCAAGTACCATCGCCATCAATTGATCAGCATAGGAGCGCTGAAGATCGCGTCGCAATGGCGAAACTATTGATGTCCCAGGAACTTCGCTCCAAATCGCAGACTTGAGTTTCGTGAACAACTGAACCAGTGTCAGAACATCTTCGCCCTTTTCAGCTTCAAATTCAGCATTGATCAATCGACTCAATACTCCAGCCTCCAATAGCGAACTCAATGTCCCGGTCTGAATTCCAGAGATCGAATCTCTCATCGGATAATCCGATTGACCGCCAATCATCATTTCAATAAATTCACCCTTCGGATTCATCGTTAGGTTCTTGAAATACCCTTTCGGAAACTCAAGTGCCGTCGGGGCAAACACCATTTTGACTATTTGGTCTAAAGCTGCTCGTTGAGTCTTTCCAGGAATATTGACAATCGGCTTTTTCGCCCCGGGATCATTTGGGAACGCGGCACTACGTCGCACTCCACCAATGAACCGCGTCAACTCATTTGATGATCGTGCGTACATCCCAATCAATGATTCGAAGTCACGTGTGAACTTGTAATACCCTTCCCCTGGCTTGATCGAAGTTTCTGGCAAGCGCATCAGCAAATCGTGGCTCACGTCACCCATCTTTGTCCAATAAGCAAGAGGATCGGTGCCCAAATCGAAACGTGTGACATAAGGGTCAATGCTATCCGCATATTCGTCACCAAGCCAAGTCAGGCCCTCACGTGAACCCATCTGAGCAATCTGAGACAGATCGTACTTTTCTTCATTGGAATCTTTGTTCGCAAAAGGGGTATAGCCGTACTTGATTGCCCATTGGTCATATCGACCCACGGTATTCCCATAGAAATTCACACTCTGCTTTTTCAAAGCCGAAGGGTTAAAGGCAACATAATCCATGACCGATGCGGCTGTGCCCTCGTTTTCGACCGTCGTTTTATCGCCTAACTGATCGAGCGATAGCAAAGTCGAAGCAACAAAGTTGTGCCGTAAGCCCATCATGTGACCCATTTCGTGGGTGACTACCCAGCGAATGAACTGATTGATAAATTCATCTCGAGAAAGCCCCGACATCTGCGCCGATGCGAGCATCCCCGCATACATATTCAAATTGCCTTCCGCCAAAACATCGCATTTGCCCGGCCCATAGTTCTGCGACAAACTTGCAAGACGCTTGGCCAATCGTGACTGCCACGCCTCTGGTCGAACAAACTCACCGTATTCGGAAGCAAAAGCCCTGACGATATTCGCATCAACCGTGACCGAACCGTTCAATATCTCGCCCGTGAGCGGATTTGTTCTAAACAATGCAATCGCATAGGCATTACTTGGAGAAGCAACCCATCGAACAACGTTATAGCGCATATCCGCGTGGTCAAAGTCCGCGTCATCAGGCATCTGATTTGCCACAACCGCATTGCTGAATCCGGCTTCCAAAAATGCCTTGTTCCAATTCTCAATCGCCATCTTCACCGAAGCGCGATACTCTACCGGCACGGCATTGTCAATCCAAAATACAATCGGCTCAACCGGATCACTCACTGGCGCATCGGGATCTTGTTTAACCAAATTCCAGCGATTGATGAACATCACCTTCTGATCTATTGCCGTCGAATCACTAAAATCTTGATAATCATTGGTAAAAAATCCAACCCGAGGATCAAAAACCCGTGGCTGGAATCCATCATCTATTGGCAGAGCAAAAATGTTGTATTCAACTCGAACAATGACGCTTCGATCGTCGGCATTCTTTGTTCCGCCACCAAGTGCCGCAAGTGGATTTCCACCACCACGACCAATAAAATTCATTGTTGATTCAACGACCAAGTTCTTAGGGAAATTTTTGACTTGGGAAAGGTAAGAATTCTCTCGGTCAAGAATATACGCGTTGCCACCTCCACCCAAAAGTGGGTTTCCGCCCCCTGCAAGCATTTCCGTAATTCGACCAACATCTCCTCGGAACAAGTCAGAAACGTCCACCAAAATCGAATCGCGATCTTCTTGTTCTGCTTCAATCGCGAAGCTTTCAACGATTGCGTCGGGGAATGAACGCTGGACAGCCTTAGCAATCGGCAATTTGTTATCAGCGCGATAAAAGAAGTTCGGTACATACATCGCCAATCGCTTATTAGGAAGCTTTCTGAATTCAAAAACCAAATCAGAAATCGGATCGCCGGCCGCAAGACGTCCATCGGCAAGTCCGCTCGAAGCCGTCGTCTGCATCATCATCATCTTATTCAGCTGAGACTTTTTAAGCTCCAGTTTAAGCTTGATTTGACCTTCTTCTTCTTTTTTCCACAGAGTGAGGGCCCCTTCGACTTTTTCGAAGCCGTCTACCGCTTCGTCAATAGCTCCTTTATCTTGCTCGGTCTTATTAGTATCTGATTGCACAAGACCACCGCTCGTCCGCTCACTGGTTGAATCAATCGACAAAATAACTGGCGAACCAAGACCAAAATCAAACTTTGCGCCGGTTGCTTTTACTTCGCTCTTGATCGAATCGCCGCTCGCGACTTCGATCCACTGCGTGGAAACGATTTTCAATGCTGGTGAACCCGATTTCTCAGCCCACTCCATCTTAATCTTGACAACAGCAACTCCGTCCAGCTCCTCCATTCCAAGTACGGTGAATTTTGCCGTTGCCGCCGCTGTCTTTAATTCCGCATTTGCCGCGTATTCATGCGCCCACGTGTCCCCGGTCCCTACCGGTTCGTCCTTGAAAACAATCGCAGCCCCAATTGCCAGAGAGTTTTCGAGAGTTAGTTGCAATTCGTCATCAATTGCAGGTTCATGCTCAACATTTAATATGAGACCGTTCGGTGCATAAGTAATTTTACTGAAGCCTTCATCTTCTTCAGGCGGAATCGGCTCTCCATTAATAGTTGTCTTTGAAGCAAGAGTTGTGCTCTTTAGCACGAATTTGCCGTCTTCCACCGAAAGCACTTCATTCGCATAAGTCCCTTCGTCTTGAATCGTGACATCCTGACCTCCCCCGTCAAACTTGATCTTCGAAGTCCCTTTCGATTTAGCGGTTTGGCCCGATTCCGGTTTAAATCGAAGCAGTACTTTCTCTTGGTTAGGCGCACAAATCGCAGACGAAACAACCGCCATCAAGAGAAAGGCAAAAGCAAAAGAGCGAGCTCGACTCAGCATTCCTTACTTTAACCCATTGAACACACTTAAAAATGTCTCAAAGCAAAAATAACTATCCCTTGTCGGCGAGTTCTCGGAAAAACAGAGGAATTGAAACCGCTTTCATCGCAGAATCAACACACACTTGCCACGTATAGCCTTCAGTCACTAGCTTCCCTGTTGACTCGTTAGTTATTTCGTACTTAAACTGAACCGCGGCACGCAGCATTTCTTCAACCCAAATTTTCACAGCAATCACATCGTCATATTTGACTTCGCCCCGATACTTAGCCCACACCTCAACAACCGGCAATTTGAATCCAGATTGTTCGAGTTCCAAGTAAGAAACACCGCGCTCCCGGCACCAAGCCGCCCTGGCTTGCTCAAAATAGAGCAGATAATTTCCGTAATAGGCGTGACCCATCATATCGGTCTCGCCATATCGAATTCGGATTTTCTCGACCGTCACTGCGCTCATTGAACTTTGTTTACCTGATGAACTATTGAAACTGGTCGGGAACCATGACCCGTTTAGACAGGTACCATCGTCTAGAACAAAAACCACAAGCCATGGTCAGTGATCCGTACATTTCCCTTAGAAAAGTTGAAGTCGCATACAACGACTATGTTGCGGGTTTACGGGGCGTCAGTATTAATGTCGAGCGAGGTGAGTTCGTTTTTCTCTGCGGACAAACTGGAAGCGGTAAATCAACGATTATTCGAGTCCTATCATCCCAGATCAAACCAACAAAAGGCGAGGCAATCTTTGACGGCCGCCCCCTCACTCAGGTCAAACCAGAAGAAATCCCAGAGTTACGCCGCAAAATCGGTATCGTCCCGCAAGACTTCGGACTTCTCCCGCAAAAGAAAGTTTGGGAAAACGTTGGATATGCCATGCGCGCAGTTGGCAAAACTAAAGCCGAAGTCCGCGAGCAAGTCCCAGCAATTCTCGAACGAGTCAACATCCTACAACGAGCAGACGCCTACCCCAATGAGCTTTCTGGTGGCGAGCAACAACGCGTCGCCATCGCCCGCGCCCTAATCAACAACCCGCCCCTCCTCCTCGCCGATGAGCCGACTGGAAACCTTGATGCCGCCCATAGCGACGAAATCATAAACATCCTCCTCGAGCTCAATGAGCAAGGCACCACAATCGTCGTTGCAACCCACGATATTTCACAAGTCGAACGAGCCGGCAAACGAGTCATTCTCATGTCCGCTGGTCGCGTCGAAGAAGAAATTGATTCCCGAGGTGAACACCATGACCCCATCGATCAACAAGTGAAAGAATCAAAGCCATTTTCGATCTTGCAATCCGGAGTAACCGAAGTCGTTACGATTGACCCCCACGAAACAACTGATGTTTGACCGCCTAGAATTCCTCCTGAGCGAAGCCGTGATCAGCTTGCGGCGCAATAAAGGCATGACTTTCGCGTCGATCATCGCCTCCGCACTTGCCCTGGTCATCGTTGGAGGATTCACTCTTTCCTATATAGGATTAGCCAAGTACCTCGCTCTCCAAGGATCTAAATTCGAAATGAGCGTCTTCGCCCGCGACGATGCATCACCCGACCAAGTCCTAGCCCTCGGCAAAAATATCCAAAAACTACCAGGTGTAAAAACTGCAATATTAAAGACAAAAGCCGAAGTTTGGAGCGACTGGAAAAAGAAAAACCCTGATATCACCTCAGGACTTGAACTAGATAACCCAATGCCCGATACTTATACTGTGACGTTTACGGACCTCAAGCAAGTCGATTCAGTCGTCGCACTTGTCAAGAACATGCCCGAGGTGGCACCAAAAAACGGTGTTAACCTTCTCAACGAAGTTCAAACATTCCTTCAAGAGATCATGGCTTCGATCAAATGGCTCGGACTTGTACTGGGACTTGTCACCCTTGCAACCGGAGGAATCCTCATCTATAACACGGTTCATCTGACAATGGTTGCTCGTCGCCGTGAACTTCGGATCATGGAACTCGTCGGAGCAAGTAAATCCACGGTGCAGGTTCCCCTTCTCATTGAAGGAGTCACACAAGGAGTCCTCGGCTCTCTACTTGCAACTCTGGTACTTTGGCTGGGACACAGCGTCATCTCGAAGGTTATGGCAGGAATCGCTATCGTAAAGACGGCACCATTCCCACTTGCTTCAACAATGATCAGCCTCGCGTTCGTAGGTGCACTCTACGGATTCATCTGTAGCACCCTCGCCATTCGTGAAAATCCTAAGGAATCAATCCCAAGATGAAACGAGTTATCACAATCTTAATCGCAGTCATGTTCGCAACGAGCATGATCGCATTCGCGCAACTCAGTTCTAAAGAAAAGGCCAAAAAGAGCAGCCTTTCCAAATCTCTCGGGAAAGTCAAAGATAAGCGAAACCAACTCCGCAACCAATTAAGCAAAAAACGGAATGAAGCCGGAGATGTGATGGATCAAGTTCATAGCGTCGATGATCAAATGTCCGCCGTTGAAGACAAACTTGAGAAAACCGAAAACGAATTGACTCTCAATAAAAAGGAGCAACAACGCCTTGCTACGGACTTGCGAATCCAAACCGAGAAACTCGACCAGGTTAAACAAAAAGTCGGTCAAAGAATTCGAGCAATATACGTCCAAGGCGATGCTTCACCATTAGCCGTCCTGTCTAACTCTGAAAACCTAAGCGACCTCGCTTCTCGAAAGGCTCTGCTCGAACGAATTGCCGATCACGATCGGACTATCTTCAACGAAGTCAGGGTTCTCCGAGACTCCGTCCTCTCCAAGAAAAAAGAACGCGACCTCAAAGTTATCAAAATTGCGGAATTAGCCAAGAAACACGAAGAGCAACTCGCCGAACTGCAAACAGTTCGCGCTAAGAAAAAGCAAATCTTCTCAGTACTCAAAGCACAAGAAGATGAGTTAGAAGATCAACTTGCCGTGATGGAGCATGAAAGTGCGAAGTTGGAAGCTGCAATTGCGGCTATCCAAGCAAAATCAGCCGGATCAGTGCCGATTTTTAGCGGTCGATTTATTCGACCAGTCAGTGGCCGCATGTCCAGCGGATTTGGTTACCGAATTCACCCAATTAGTGGAACCAGAAAACTCCATACCGGTGTAGACCTCGCCTCTCCATCTGGAACGACCATTAGAGCTGCAGGTTCCGGAAAGGTCATCACTGCTTCATATATTCGAGGCTACGGGAACACAATCGTTATCGACCACGGCGGCGGAATTTCAACGCTTTACGGTCATTGCAGTCGGCTCTTTGCAAGTGTTGGGCAATCAGTAAAAACAGGCGACAAAATCGCCGCGGTTGGATCAACTGGGAATAGCACTGGACCGCACCTCCATTTTGAAGTCAGAGTCAACGGAAAACCTGTCAATCCGCTTGGTAAGTTCTAAACTCAAATTGCCTAATTAGAGTAACATTGAACACAAGTTCAAAAGAGGACATTCTGTGGCAATTGATACAAGCGACTTCCGGCCCGGCGTAGCATTCTACATTGATGGAGAAATTCATCAAATCGTGGACTTTCAACACGTTAAACCCGGCAAAGGCCCCGCCTTTGTCCGAACCAAATTGAAACGACTTAAGACCGGAGCGACAATTGAAAAAACATTTCGATCCGGCGAAAAATTTGACGACGCTTTCCTAGAAAAACTGAACTTTCAATACCTTTATCGTCAAGGCCAAGAGCTGATCCTCATGGACCTCGACTCATACGAACAAGTCCCCGTCGACGAATCCGTTTTTGGCGACCAAGCAAAGTTTCTTAAGGAAGAAATGGAAGTCCTCGCCATCCGAGTTGGTTCCGAAATGATTGGCTACGAAATTCCAAACTTCGTCGAACTCGAAGTCACCCAAACGGATCCATCCTACAAAGGAGATACCGTTACCGGAGGGAGCGGCAAACCTGCCACCCTTGAAACCGGCGCCGTCATCAATGTTCCATTTTTCGTAAAGGAAGGCGAAGTCGTCAAAGTTGATACCAGAACCGGAGACTATCTCGAACGCGTCAAAAAATGACTTAAACCAAAATGGCAAGGCCCGATCCACAAAACTATAACAGCAACAACATCCTTTCGGACACCCTTTCCGGTTTTGTGGATGGCTTAGCCAAACTGTTGCTTTATGGCGGTGGACTTGCTGCGGCTGTCTCAATCTTGATCCTCGTTTACCAAGTCTTCAGCGCGGGTAGTGCATCAGGGGAAGAACTGTCCAAAGCACTCCAATTCCAAGAATATTTCCGGCAAGGATCTCTCTGGGGATTGCTCGCCGCTGGCCTGGGAACCGCTTGGCTCTTTTGGGGTGAAGAAATTGCCGGACCAATCCTTCTCATCCTCGGACTTGCCATGGCACTTGGAAACTGGTACCTACCCGGAGTTCTCCAAGGCAACGGCAACGAACTTCAAGGCAACGCGATTCAATACCTTTCCGCAGCCGGATACCCCGCGGTCTTTATCGGGCTGATCCTCATCGTCGGCGATGCCGTCCAAAAAACAAAAATCCGTATGCAAGAAGGCGCAAAAGCCGAGCAAATGAAGTACGGCAAGGGCATGAAGGAGGAGCGGGATGTCCGTGACGTCTTTCTCGGCAAATGTTGGCAGCTCCCTTATTGCCGCAAATTTGTCCGCGAACGATGCCCCATTTATCACGCCAAACGAACGTGCTGGAAAGAACGCGTCGGTTGTATGTGTGAAGAAAGCGTTATTAAAAACGCCATGGAAGGAAAAACTGGCGAAGGTCAAACTTTAACAAAAGATTTGATCGCCGCTTCAAAGTTTATTCCAAAAAACTCTAAACTTAGCGCTGCCGCCAAAGCTGAAAGATGCCGCCAATGTGTCATCTACAACGAACACCAAAAACATAAGTACAAGCTGTTTTTGCCGATTGTTGCCCTGAGTGTTGCCGCGGGATATATTGTCCTCAGACCAGCCCTCGCTGAAGGGATTCAAAACGCCCTCAAAGCTGTTGATCAAATCTACAATAGCGCTGTTCTCTCTGGCCCAAAAACGGGCGAAAACAAAGCAAGCGCAACGTCAATAAACAACGGCATCATCCCCTACAATGAAATCATCCTCTTCGTCTTGGCTCTCGTAGCCATGGCATACGCCGTTAAAGTCCTTGAATTTCTCATCTGGAAACTCAAAATCTAGTCCCCAAAATGCGGACAACTGAAGACCCTATTCTCCTCAACGGAAGCCATGGCGAAGGCGGAGGCGCCCTCTTCCGAACCGCACTCTGCATGAGCGCACTCACTCAAAAGCCTCTCGTTATTGATTTAATCCGTGGCGCAACCCGTAAACCAGGAATCTCTGCAGAAGATTTCCCCGTCCTTCAAGCCCTCACACAATGCTGCAACGCAACTGTCGATGGCGCAGAGATCGGCTCCAAAAAACTCCACTTCACACCAAAACATCTGCCTCGCCCTATCCACTTTCAACATGACATCAGTCGCTCCGGCGCCGGTCGTTCACGAGGAAATACTCTCGTAGTCGCAGAAACCTTAGCCCCCATTCTCGCTCGTTCCGGGGCACTTTCCAGCCTTGAACTATACGGAGAAACCCATAACAACAACACCCTAACATTCGATGCTTTTGAGCTCTGCACAATTCCCGCCCACCATTCACAAGGCATTGGAATCTTTCCGTCAATCCACCAAGCTGGATTCGGCTACGCTGGCCGTGGTCATATCCAGGTCGAAATCGAGCCATCCGCGATCAACTCCCTCGATTGGGCAAAACGCGGCAGTGTCGTCGCTGCCGGAGCGCGAGTGACAACCTGCGACGTTCACTCCCAAATTGCCTCAGACGCAGTCTCACGGTCGCTCAAGCTCCTCCAAGATGCTGGTTACGGTGATCAGGTCGACCAAATCGAACTTTCCGGCCCTGAACCTGGAGCAAGCATCACCTTTTGGATCATGTTTGAACACGGATTCGGTTCCGCCACCGCGTGTTGGAATCGCGGCTCCCAAATCAACGACACACTCGACATCGCCTGGAAAGAGTTCACCGATTTCACCCAAACCACCGCCACAGTCGATCCTTTTCTCGCTGACCAGCTCCTCCTCCCTGCCTGCCTCGCCGATGGCCCAACAACCTACACGATTTCAAACATCACTCGCCGACTCAAAACCATTGCCTGGGTAATTAAGGAATTCATCCCCATCGCAATAACGATCAAAGGCACCGAAGGTGCCTCCGGCACCGTTACCATCCAACGCTAGCTCTAAGACTTTTTTCGTAATTACGAAACGCAACGTACACAAAACTGGATTTTCGACGTATGATGCTAAAAGATGGAACAAGAACTCACTGTCAAACAAGCTGCTCAAGCACGTCGGTCAATTCGCAAATACACTGACGAAGCAATTTCATATCAAACAATCCATGATCTCGTCACTACCGCCGGACTCGCTCCATCCCCTTGGAACCTCCAACCTTGGCGAATTATTGCCGTGAAAGATGCCGAAACTAAAGCCAAACTTATGGGAGCTGCCTACGGCCAACCTCAAGTCGGTGCCTCCGCAGTCACGTTCGTAATCTATACCGACATGACGGACACTCTCGATAATGTCGAAAACACCATTCACCCAGGAATGAAAGATCGAGAAGCCGAGGTCGCAGCTGATATGCGCAAAACATTTGGCGCATTTGAAGAAGCGGATCTACACTGGTGGGGAAAAGCACAGGGATACACGTTCATGGCATTCCTCATGCTCGCTGCCCAAGCCGAAGGATATGCAACATCCGGAATGCTCGGTTTCCAACCAGAAAAGGTTAAAGAACTTTTCGGACTTCCAGACCACGTTCAAATCCCCGCGCTCGTCGCTATGGGTCGACCTGCCGAAGAAGGCTTCCCTCACCATCGCCACAGCTTCGATGACTTTGCGAAAATCGTCTAAGAATTTCTTCCGTTCATAAGCAAAATCGGCCAGGACACCCTCAGGTTCCTGGCCAAAAATCTTCATTGATATCCCGCTGTCCAGTCACTTTTTTTCGTTTCGCTCGTTTCTTCCCTGCAAATATTCGTTTACATCGAACGTTGCAACTTTCAGGGACTCTAGATCAGGCAATTGAGCTTTCGCAAACGCCAAAACATCTGAAGAGTCTTTCATCGGCTTGGGAGGCTGCAACTGCCAAACACGCGCTGATCCTTTGAGCGACTTTTCAACGATAAAGACATTCCCCTTGTCTCTGTCAAACATTTGTTCGTCAATCGCGACTATGTTATTGGCTTTGTCCCATCTAAACTTAGATTGAACTTGATTCGGTGGAACTCCTTGCGAAATAAGCACATCTTGAAAACGCGGGGAACTCCCCGAAGATCCTCCCGCACTTTTGCTACCTGTTAATCCCGGGGTCAGAAAAATAACCGTAAATAGTCGTTGATCAGTACCCGCAACGGTTGAGCCGTCCCTGTTCACTCTAGATCCAAAAGCAGAATAAAGAACTCCGTGCATTCCGTAAAAGGGCGCATTAGATTCTCCTGAAACGGCAAAGTTAATGTGCGGAGGTGACATCGTGCACGAACTCAATGCCACGACTGAAATAAGGAAAAGAAACAAGAACCGCATTTCAAAAGTATAACTAACTCTGAGGTAGGTTCAATTCAGAACTCTACAGTCAGGATCGCGTCAAGTACCTGGCTCAAACATTGTATTTGGTGAGACGTCAGGGATTTGAACCCTGGACCCACGCCTTAAAAGGGCGTTGCTCTACCGCTGAGCTAACGTCTCACACAACCGAAACAATACCTAAACAATTCAGGCTGAGGGGAACTTTGGGTCACCTGAACCTATTGCAGGGGTACATTCGTACCCATGGATTCGGGCCAGAACTACGCCGCCTCCGGGGTCAATATCGATGAAGCTCAAGCATCGCTTGAGTCGGTGAAGCAGGCAATCGCCCAAACCCACAATGAAAACGTCCTAGGCGGAATTGGAGGATTTGGCGGAATGTTTAGCGGAATGTTCCCGGGTTATGAACGACCTACCCTCGTTAGCTCAATCGATGGTGTCGGTACTAAAACCAAAGTTGCACAACTCACGGGCGACTATTCAGGACTCGGACACGATATCGTCAACCATTGCGTCAACGATATTCTCTGCCAAGGCGCAAAACCCCTCTTCTTCCTCGACTATTTTGGATGCAGTAAATTAGAACGAACGATCTTTAATCAAGTCGTAACTGGAGCCGCCGAAGCCTGTAAAGCCGTTGGATGTGCCCTCATTGGTGGAGAAACCGCCGAGATGCCCGGTGTCTACCACGATGGCGAAGTAGACATCATTGGAAGCATTGTTGGAATCGTCGACGAGGCGCTCAAGCTCCCGAATCCCCCAATTGTCGCCGGCGATAGACTCATCGGCCTCGCCAGCAACGGACTCCACACAAATGGCTATTCACTTGCCCGCCAAGTCCTGTTCAACGACCATGGAATGAGCGTGCGAGACCCCCTTCCGACAGATGCAGAAACAACAATCGGCGAGGCACTTCTCAAGCCGCACACAAGCTACTTTAATGCGGTTCATCCCCTCCTCAACCAGAATCTTGGGATTAAGGCGATCGCCCACATTACCGGAGGCGGACTCTACGATAACCTCCCGCGAGTCCTTCCGCTCAATATCCAAGCTAAAATTAATCGCCGCTCTTGGCAACCGCTTCCAATTTTTGAAGCCATTCAGAACCTGGGCAACATTCCCGATTCCGAAATGTACCGAGCGTTTAATATGGGGATCGGGATGATTCTTGTGGTCGATGCCGATTCCGAAGCCCAAATCATCGAAGCAATAAACAACGCCGGAATTCCAGCCGCAGAAATCGGCAAGCTCCAATCCGGCCCTCAAGACGTACAAATCGTTTAAAAAAATCCCCGTTTGCTCGTCGGAAAGCCGGCAAACGGGGATTCCAGTTCTGAATCGCCTAACTCAAACGGAACACAAACCGAGCATTTCCAAAAGCAATTTCATCGCCATCGGCTAGCTCACCCTCCGTAACACGCTGAAATTCATCGTCCCGCAAAAGATAAACGCCGTTGCTACTGCCCAAATCGTGAATAAAGTAAGTCCCTTCGGCTTCCGTGATCTTCGCGTGCTTGCGCGAAACGTAGCCGCCTTCTTCAATATTGCCTAAATCGATATCGATCGGGCCAACACTCGGATCAAATCGCCCAATCGTTGCCGGTGCAACAAATGCAAAGACTTCTTCCGTCTCAACGCCTTGCCGCTTCACAATTAATCGAGGATTCGCGGTTCCTTCTGGTGAATCCGAGTCTTTAACTACGTCCCCTCCAACGGAGTCATTTACCATGGGTGGCGCGTCAACGGTTGACTCAGTCATTGCCTCAACTCCATCATTTTCTACTTCGGTTGCGTGTTCAGTCAAATCATTTGAGTTAGTCATTTCAAGTTCCTTAAAGCAAAGATCAAGGGCCGATCCTGTTAATTCTATCGGTTATTGGACGAAATCCAAAAGGTTAACCGTTTCAATTCGGATTATTTTTCTTAAAATCTCATTCCCAGCTCACAACTCCCCCATCCAAAATGACCAAAGCAACCCCAATATGAACGGTCACTTCAACATTGTCCAGCGCTCCAACATTACTTAAAGAAAACCCACTCTCGTAAGAAACATGGGTTCGACTCATTTCCCATTTTGCTCCAAGGGTTGAAACAGTTGCTTCCCCAAGCCCAATCACGGAAAATTCGCGATTCGCCCAGCGCTCTAAACTCAGCGATCTCCCAGCGCGGACAATCTCACCAATTCCCTGTTGCAACAAAATCCGAGGATTCAAACCGCTCCGAACGATGCTGCCTAAACTCGAGAGCACATGGTCAAATCGATCCCCCTCCAAACCCGCCATCACCAAATCAACATCGCCCATGAGCGAAATTTCTCCCAACAATTTATCACAGTCCGAAAAATCTTGATCCCGTCGTTCGCGATAATCAACCCCCGCAAGCCGTTCCGAGACGCTATCCAAATCTCCAACAACAACATCGGGTCGAAAGCCGTATCTCAAGCAAACATCCTGTCCCGAATCAGCGGCAAAAACTAGGTCACACCCATGGCGCAGTTCACCGATTGGTTGAAAACTTGGCGTTCCACCCGCCAAAACTGCCAGAACACGAGTCCCCATTTCGTTTAGTCTAACCCATCTATTCTCATAACCTGTCCTTGACAATTTCACTCTAGAATATTCTGCCCAAAGTCCCGACCTATCCAGTTAGACCCGTCTTTCGCAAAATTTTGTTTGTTTTTTTCGTCCGCTTTGCCTCTGGTGTTCGGACGCTTTGCCTAGAATACTTTCGCTCACCCCACAGCACAAAAAAAATTACGAAAAATCCCAGTAAATATCTCTGAAATTCGGACGGACCCATGTGTATACTCGGCCCACTTCTTTGCCCCATTTGGGGATTTGATTTTCACAATGTCAGACCAGCACACGCTCATGGACCACGAAGACCTCGTCGAACTAAAAACCGCCTGGGAACGCGTTCTCAAAGACCTGAAAGATCAGGTTCCAGACACCGTACTAAACCGATTTCTCAAACGGCTTGAACCGTTTGAACTTCGTAGCGATTGCGCTGTCTTTAATGCGCCCGGACGATTTGTTCACGATTGGATCAAAGATCGATATACCGAAAAAATTCAAACTCTTCTGAGCGTCGTTCTCAACCGGCCGATCAAGATGGAACTTCGTCTTGCCAACAGCCAGCGGCCGACAACTCATACTCACACTGTCGCCGCTGTGACCCCCAGAGCCTCCGAGCCAGGGCGATTTAAGCCACTTGAGCGACTGACCTTCGATAATTTCGTTGTCGGACAATCAAATCGACTCGCCGTTGGCGGCGCAAAGGCGATCGCCGCTGCCCCGGGAACCCGCTATAACCCACTTTTCATCTACGGGCCAAGTGGACTCGGCAAAACTCACCTTCTCCATTCAATTGCGAACGAAATCCTTGAACGTGACCCCCACCACAGCATCATGTATGTCACGGCGGCACAATTCATGGAAGATTTCGTGACCGCCCTCAAGAACAACCAAATCGAACGATTCCGACGACAACAACGCGGTGTCAACGTGTGGCTCCTCGACGACATCCAATACGTCGCCGGCAAGGACAAAACTCTAGAAGAAATCTTCCACACTTTCAACTACCTCCAATCGCTTGGTAAACAAATCGTTCTCTGTTCCGACCGACCACCACGCGATCTGCTCCTGATGGATGAACGACTTCGATCACGATTCGAATCCGGACTCGTCGTGGATGTCCAACACCCAGACACCGAAACCAAGTGCGCCATTCTCCTCAAACGGGCCGAAGTGGAAGGCATCGACATTGATCAAGAGACTGCCATGGCACTGGCTGAAGGGGTCAATGGAACTGTCCGGCATCTGGAAGGGGCACTCCATAAACTTGCAGCCCAATCCAGTCTCACCGGTCAACCTATCGGAATCAATCTCGCCAACGAAATTGTCGAACGCTATTACGCAAACCTTGTCGTCGCAAAGCCATCATTCGAACAGATCCTCGGCAGCGTTAGCAAGCACTATCGAGTTGAAGGCGAAGAAATTATCGGCATCTCACGAAAAGCGCATATTGCCCAGGCCCGACACGTCGCCATCTACATCACCCGAGAAATCCTCGGTGATAGTTGGAAGCAAATCGGAGCACTTTTCGGTAACAAAGATCACACATCGATGATGCATGGATACAAAAAGGTCCGCCTCATGATGAATCAAAGCCGAGAAATGAACGCCTCCGTTCGCGCTCTCATCAACGACCTCTATCCCAACCAATAATCATGAAGCTCAACGAGCTGACCTGGCAAGACGTGAACGCTCTCGACCGAGTGCGCACCGTCGTTATCATTCCAATGGGTGCCGTCGAACAACATGGCCCCCACTTGCCACTCGGTACCGACACATTCCTCGCCAGCGCCGCTGCAGGAGAAATTGCCGCCATAGCCGCTGATGTTAGCCTCTTGACGCCATGCATGTGGCTTGGGGCCTCACTGCACCACACGCCGTTCCCTGGAACGCTCAGCCATAGCTTCGAAGGATTTCACGAAAACATCCGCCAAATAGTCAACAGCCTCGCCGACCACAACTTTATCAAGTTTATGGCAATCAACGGTCATGGAGGCAATATCGAATCAATGAAAATCGTCTTCCGCGATCTTCGGCATAAAAGGCCCAATCTGCAACTCGCTGCAACCAACTATTTTGATTTCATCGAGCCTGCACTCCTTCAAAAAATGAAGGGCCCAATCAAAGGAATTCGCCACGCCTGTGAAGCCGAGGTCAGCCTCATGCTCCACAAACACCCCAACCTCGTCCGAAAAGACAGACTCCGGGACGACGGCTTAGCTTCCAATCCAGAAATTTTGGGCCTCATCTCAAACTTCGATGAAATCACTGAAGAGGGCTCATTCGGATACGCAACCCTCGCCACCCCAGAACTTGGAGCAAAGCTCTGGGAATCAATAATTAAGAACGGCGCAAAAGCAGTGCAAACCTTTAGCGAAGGTTATTCCTACGTAGGCATTGAATAACTAGCACATCCGCAAAAAAACGGGTACCTTAACCCGTATGCGAACCCGCATTCTCGCCCTTGCAACCCTGGCAATAGTCGCTCTCCCAATCGTGGCTCAAGCCCAATACGACGAACGGTACGCTGGACCCGAAATTGGTGTCTTCATCCCAAGCGATGCCAATCTCAGAAACGCTCTTGGCGGAACTTGGTATTCATTTGGAATCTCCACTATGAAACAAGGGAGTGTTGTTCAACGAAAATTAGGAACTAATTTCAACCTGATCAATCAGTCTAAAAATGGCAACAAAGTCTTCCTCGGTAGTTACACACTTGGCCTCGTAATGCCGCTCGGTAGCACGGGTACAAGGAACCTCAATACCAATTTCCAACCGTATTTCGCCGTCCGAGGCGGACTCAACTACACGGACTATGCAATCACCAGCGGCACAAGGCTAAGCGCAAAAAGACTCGGATATAACCTCAATGCTGAACTCGGAGTCCAAGTTGGTGACCGATTCACTCTCTCCGCTCGATACGATCTCAGCCCAAGCTACGACGGTTTCGACTTCAATGGCGTCAGTTTTGCCCTTAAATACGGCATCTTTAAGTTCTAAACCCATTACAAACTCAAATAAAATTGCCTCCGCGCTAGAGCGCGGAGGCAATTTCATATTAATTCCCAGACGTCGCCGGTTTGCCTTTCAAGATTGAACCCAAATCAATAATCATCCCCTGGCCTCCACTCACCTGCGGAACCTGACCGTCCCACTTTTCAATCCATTCCCGCGCCACAACGAGTTCACCGCCCGCCGCTTGCAGAGCCTGAGCGTTCAACTTAGCCGCCTCAGCCTCACCTTGCGCCTGAGCTATCTTTGTCTGTTTCTCCAGTTCTGCGCGCTGCAAAACAAACTTCTGTTTCTCCGCATCCTGCTGAGCAATCTGCTTCAATTCAATCGCTTTATTAAACTCCGGCGAGAATTCAAAGTTCGTGATCGAAAGCCCACCCGGATCAACGATGATAAAGTTCTGCTGAAGCCGATTCGTAATCAAAGACTCCACTTCCGTCTTGACTTTTCCCCGCTGCCGAATCAAGTCCTCCGCCGTATATTGTGCTGTAACAACTTTAATCGCTTCTTGAATGGTCGGCGAAATAATCCGCGCCGCATACTCAGTACCAATGTTCTTATAAAGATCCGAAGCCCGGTCACGGTCAATCCGGTAGTTCAATGCAATATCAACCGTCACCGGCTGCAAATCTCGGCTTGCCGCCGTCGCATTGCTCTCCACCTTCTGAGTCCGAACTTCCATCAGCTCCAACTCCTGAACCCCCGGCACCAGAAAATGCATCCCTTCAGACTTCTGTCCAATCGCTGCCCCCGTCTGAAGCAAAACCCCAACATAACCCGACTTCACAATCACTACCGTATTGATCGCCGTGCCAATAATCGCCACCGCAATCCCCCCCAAAATCAAAAGCGATCCAAACGGAGCCGCTTTCTTCATCTCAGGATTCTTCGCGTTTGCCCGAATGCTCAGTCCAGCAACCAAGAGCAAAATTCCAAGTATTAATGCACCCATTTCAACCCTTATTACGGATTGACCTAGCAGAAAGGTTTTTCACCAGGTGCATTGGCCCTTATCTTGCCCCAAAAGAGACTTATAAGTTATTTGCCAAGTAACTTAATCAAGCACTCCCCAAAGCTTGCTTTCCAGTTGAGATACTCGTGTCCTCCAGCTAAGTCCTGATAAGTCACTCTAAATCCACGTGCCAGAAGGATATCACGTAAACTTCGAGTCATCATCAGTGGATTCCCTTTAGAAAATTGTTCGAATAGATCCGCTTGCAAGTAAAAGTGTGTTTTGCTGAGACTAGCACCAATCATCTGCCGATTCAACCACCCGTACTCTGTTGCAATATCTGGCCCACTCCTAAACTCCGGAAAATACCAAAGCGATCCTCCCTGAGACAGAACAGCACCAAATCGATCAGGGCGCATCATGCCGCAATAAATGGCCTGAAGACCTCCAAGACTAGAACCACCGATCAAGGTCTTCGATGCCAATTTTCCGATGTTGTAATCCAGTTGCAACTTGGGAATTAGTTCATCGGCCAAGAACGCCGTCATTTTTGCATTGCAAGTCAAAACATCCATTCTTCTCTGGTCACTGACGTTATGAATAGTTACAAGCACTGTCGAACCAATCTTCTCGTTATCCATTAAATTATCAACGATAAGCTGTGCTGGAACTGCCGATTTGTCTCCTAATCCGTATGCTTCGTGGTCAAACAGGATAACCAAGTTGTTCGATTCGCCGCGGCGAAAACCAGACGGTAAGAACACCGTTACCGGACGATCCTCGCCAAAGCTCTTGCTTGCCAGTGTCAATTCAACTTGGCTCCCCCTCTTTAACCCATCACTTACAGAACACCAGTCATAGGGAAGCGCGTCACTCAGTTCGACCAGAGATTGTCCGCCTGATGACTTTGCTGCTAAGGAATCGGGCTTGGAACCCGCCCTTTTCAACTTCATCCGCCCCTCAACATCTAATGGCACGTCGCCCTTTAATTCCTCAAGTGCATACGTAAATCGAGAGTCTGTCGGCAAAACAAAACTTCTCGCCCATACAGCACTTATCCCAACTTGCGAGAGAAAAGTCGGTGAATCATCTGACGGCAGTGGAGAATAAAGCATGACCGCCTTCGTCTCTGCCGACCCTTTGAACAAAAAAGTAACTAATACACGGTTTGAATTTCCTGCGATCGGTTCAATCAGTGGAGTTGATTTTACGGACTGCCAAAAAGAATCCTCGGCGTTTGCAGTGCCTGCCTTCAAATCGGCAGCAAGTTGCCCAACTTTCTGACTCTGTGCATTCTGCCCCAAGCCCAAAACAGGCATCGACATGAGGACGAAGAGGAACCAATAGCAAGTTGTTGAAATTTTTCTCATTATTTTCAATAACTCACATAGGTCTGCGTTTAGTTCCCCAAGGAACAATCAGTGCCGAAATTAGGAGAGATTCACCATCGGCATCATAGTCGTTCATCGCCCCAACGATTAATTCACTTACTTTCTCTTTCAGCAGAACGAGCTTTTCCGGGCTCAGACGAACACTTGCAAATGAAAATTTGGGTAGCGTGCTTTCAAAATCTATCGCGTCTTGCAAAAGCAAGTTCTCATAAAAAGTCAATGACGTTGTCGTTATGTGCTGAGCCACTTTCTGGATGGCCATCTCATAATCTCGGCTCTTCTCTTCATTAATAAAAAAGAACTCATCCGCCGACAATCGATAAATTTTTTCTGGTCGTGTCTCCGCAGGATTTATTGAATCAACAACTACTAAGCCCACTTTTTCCATTGCATGAACGTGATAGTAGAGCCGGTCTCGCCGAACTTCTAACACGTTTGCAAGTTGTGCAAGACTCTGCGAACCATTTGCTCGCATCACCGCAAGAAGCGAAAGTCTGACATGCGAACCCAGGCACGTCAACTGATCAATCGTCAGGTTAGCTCTTGTTTTCACTCTGACAATTTACACGAAACGAAGAAAATAGCAAAAAGCAACTCCCCCTAAACCCGAGCCACCGCCAGCGACCCCACTCGCTCCGGACTCGCCAACTCCCCAAAAGCCACCCCATCCCGCTCATCCTCAATCCGAACCCACTGCAACGTCTTCCGCATAGAATCCGATCCCGCAAACTTCACCGTCACCCAATTGTCACTCGTTCCCTCCAGAAGCCCATCCTTCCCTTTCCGCTCCACCAAAACACGTACCGTTCGCCCAACAAACCGCCGAACCTGTTCCTTTGCCGTCTGGTTCGTAATTTCCGTCAACCGCTTCGCCCGATCCTGCTTCTCTTGCGGCGAAACCGGGTCCCCCCAAGCATCAGCCGGAGTCCCAAAACGAGGCGAAAACCGAAACACATGCGCCTTCAAATACTTCACATGCTCACAAACCGCAACGCTCGATTCAAATCGCTCCGCCGACTCCGTCGGAAACCCCACCATAATGTCCGTCGTAATCTGCAAATCCGGCAACTCCGTATAAAGCCGATCACATAAATCCAAATACATCTGCTGGTCGTAGCGACGATTCATATCCTTCAAAACCCCCGAATCACCACTCTGCAACGGAATATGAAAATGCGGTACCACCACCCCATGCCGAACCAAATCCAAAATCGGCTCCGTCACCTGGTGCATCTCAATTGAACTAATCCGAATCCGCGCAAGCCCGCTCTCCACGCTGAGTTTCGTAACCAACTGCTCAAATCCCATCCCCCCGCTTCCACTCTCCGGCCCATAAGCACCGATCAAAACCCCCGTCAAAATCGCCTCGTGATAGCCCATTTCCGCGAGACGCTTCGCTTCATCCAAAACCTCATCCGCCGGGCGACTTACCATCCCCGGCCGAGTATAAGGAATCGAACAATAAGAGCACATCACGCTGCATCCATCCTGAATCTTCAACGTCGCCCGCGTTCGCCCCTCATTAATATCAACTACATGCTCGTGCGGCTCCGCCTTTGCCCAACTCTCCATCTCCGGGAATGCCTCATAAAAATACTTCTTCGCGTTCAATTTGTCCGGATTCGGAACAAACACGTCGCCTACATCAAATTCTGACTCTTTGTTCAGCCCCATCTGAACCGCGCAACCCGTCACAACAATCTTTGCCGCCGGGTTCGTCCGCGCCGCCTTCCGCACCGAATACCAGCTCTTCGCCTCCGCCTGGCTCGTCACCGAACACGTATTCACAACATAAACATCCGCCGCCTGATCAAACGCCACAACCTCAAACCCATCCTCCGCAAAAGAGTCGAGAATCCTCTGTGTCTCATATTGATTGACCTTACAGCCAAGTGTTGTAAAAGCAGCTTTCGGCATTCCTAGGTGCATATTTTACTAAACATGATGCCAAGTGCCTAATCAGTCGAGTTAGGGTGCTGAAAGGGTAAATATTGTCCGATTGT
This sequence comes from Fimbriimonadaceae bacterium, assembly GCA_046154445.1. Taxonomy (GTDB): domain Bacteria; phylum Armatimonadota; class Fimbriimonadia; order Fimbriimonadales; family Fimbriimonadaceae; genus UphvI-Ar2. The sequence continues at coordinate 33,286 of JBJXDW010000121.1, forward strand.
CGCCCTCGTCAACCCGCGAACATTCCAACATCCGAGCCGTCGTCCCTTTCGGCAAACCCGGGATGTTTGTGAAATCAGTAGCCGACAATCCGATGCGCTTCTCCTCTCGCAATACTTTTCCGGCAGTGCGCGTTATTCCTAAAGTTTCAACTCCCAGAAACTCAAACGGCATTTTCCAACCCAAACCACCTGAAATCTTAAGTTCAATCGCTTGGCCAATCCTTTTTTTGGAATCAAGAAACACCTTGATGTCCATGATCTCTCGACCTCGACCAGGGATTCCCATCGAATAAAACGCATATACGCTTTGGGACTTTTCAGCCTCCATCCACTTCGGTATCCAGTTCAAATTAGTTCGCAAAGCCGATTCAACGCGGGGCTGACTCCGCCAAAGAATGTCGTTGGCCGGAACAATCACCTTGGTCTGCCCACCTATCGCCGCCAATCCCAAAAAAACACCCAAGCTCGTCGTAATCATTACTTTCTCAGACGCCCTCAGTCGCTTTCCGCTTCAACAGACCTATAACCAAAATAGACTGATTAGTCTATTTACCGTAAACTTCCGTCGCCGACCGAACCTGCCCAGAGTAAAACTCACCTTTCTCCGCCGCATCAATCTCACTCAACAACTCAGAAGCATCTTCACCCGCCGCTGCCTTCGCATAAGCCAAACACATCTTCGTCTCAAGTGGATCATCGCCTTCTCCAACCAATTCGGCCGCCCGCTCAAACCGCTCGACCGCCGCATCATTCTTGCCATGCGCCCAATCAAAAGCGCCCACCAACCATTCCGCCCGCCCAAGCGGAACTCCAGTTTTGCCGAGCCGATGCGCCAGATCCAAGTTCCGCTCCGCATAAGGTGTCGCCGCCAACTCCATTTCAGGAGTTACGCTCACATCCGAATCCCCCCAGCCCCGCCAGAAAAACGCTGCTCGATTAAACGAAACCGCCTTCAGCGCCGCCAAAACTTCCATATCGGTCGAATCCCCTGCAAACCGATCCGCCATCTCGCATACCCGAGAAACTCCGTCCAAATCCTTCATTTCCCATCGAAAATGGATCATTAAGTGGTTTAGTCCCTTGATCCCATCAGCCAGCGGCAATTGAGAAACCTCTTGCAAAACTCCATCCCACCCCTCACTCTCAAACCTCTCCACCACACTGTGTTTATCCATATAGCCTCAATAGTGCCACAATGCCATCTACAAAGTGCGCAGTTTTTTTGAAAAAGCTTGGGAAGAAAAAGGCCACGTTGCCTGGATTCTTTTCCCACTCTCACTCCTCTATCAACTTGGCTGGTGCGCCTACCTCGCTATCTACCAATTCGGACTAAAAAAAGCCTATTCTGCACAAATCCCAACGATCTGCGTTGGCAACTGCACCGCTGGAGGATCTGGAAAAACTCCGTTCACTCTTTATCTCGCTGAAGCTCTAACCAACCGAGGACATCAAGTTATCATCAGCACATCTGGTTACGGCTCGCCCCGTTACTCTGGCGCTGCGCTTGCCCCAGGCGGAGAGCTCGACGTGAACATATGGGGCGATGAGTCAACACTATTTCGCCATCTCCTTCCTGACATGCCCCTGATCGTAGGACATGACCGTGTCGAAGCGGCGAAAGTCGCTGAAAAGAACTTCCCGAACGGGATACTGCTCATGGATGACGGATTCCAGCACCTCCGGTTCAAGGCCGGAATCTCGCTCATCATTGACCCTATCCTCGAAAACGATTTCTGTTTCCCCGCTGGCCCCTACCGCGAACCTCTTTCCATCGGCACAAAAAGGGCTACTCGAGTTCTCAACTATGATGAGGACATTCACCCACTCCCGCTCGAAGTAACAAGTTTCAGCGGGGAAAAACTGCCCAAACAAAGTGCAATACAAGCCCTTTGCGCGATCGGGCAACCCCACCGATTTCTCAACGGACTAGAAGCAATGGGATTTCAACTCAAGAGAACCAAAATTCTCCCCGATCACGACCCCCTCAATGCTGGTAATCTGTTGTCCGAATTTGACCCCAATCTTCCACTGCTCGTAACGGCAAAAGATTTTGTCAAGCTCAAATACCACCCTGATATCAGCCGATTCAACGTGGCAATTGTCAACTACCGCGTAGCCCCAAGAGACCCTGAATCGTTTTTCTCCTGGATCGAAAGCAAAATCGATGAGCTCAAGAAAGAAAAAATTCCTCGGTAAAGTCGCCGAAGCATTCATGAACTTTATGCTTCGACGCGTTCGAGGCAAAAATCCAGAGCAAGTCGAAAAACTGGGTGAAAAATACGGCCGCATTATGTGGCGATTTGCCGGCAAACGACGAAAGCGAACAATCGACAACCTAAAACTCGCTTTTCCCGAAAAATCACAATCTGAAATTGAAAAAATCGGGCAAGGAGTTTTTATTCACTTTGGTCGAATTTCAACCGACTTTCTTGCCGGAGCCCACAGATCTCAACAGGAGTTTGAAGACTCAACCACCATTATCGGTCGGGAATACTTAGATTCGGCCCTCGCCGCAGGAAAAGGCGTTCTCCTAATAACTGGACATTATGGGAATTGGGAGAGAGCATCCGCATGGTCAAGTCTAGTCGGCTACAAGCTCAACGTTATTGCCCGTGATGCTGATGATCAAGGAGTCAATACGATTGTCAATGATCTCCGGCGCAAGCCCGGAACAACCGTAATTCCAAGGGGCCAGGCAGCCCGTCAAGTGCTGCAAAAGCTCCGTGCCAATGAGATCGTCGGAATTCTTCCCGACCAAAACGCTTCCGATATCTTCATTCCTTTTTTTGGTCATCCTGCCGGAACCGCCCTTGGGCCGGGAGTTTTTCACCAACGCACAGGTGCAACAATCGTCCCAGTTGTCTGCGTCTATGATTCTACAAACCACTACACCTTGACTTTCTTCCCTCCGCTCGAACCGATCCTGCCAGAAGATACGCCTGGTGAGGGATTGATGCGAGCAATCCATACATGGCTCGAAGAAAGGATTCGTGAACACCCTGACCAATGGCTCTGGATGCACGACCGTTGGCGTAATGCTCGCCGCAAGGGGCTCCTATGAAGCCAAGAATTCTTGTTGTCCGGTTCAGTGCGATGGGCGACTGCATAATGTCAGCATGGGCACTTACTGGTCTTAGAAATACACTTCCCCAGGCTCACATCACGTGGGCGATCCAAGATCGATTCGCACCAGTTATTGACCGTTCTCGCCTTGTTGACTCAATTGTTTTTGCTGACACCGAACATTGGAAAAAGCACCGCAGCGCCCCAACTACCTGGCTTAGTCAATTCCGAATGTTCTCGGCACTTCGAAAAGAGAAATTTGATGTCGCGTTCGATCTCCAAGGACAAGTGAAAACCGCATTTTGCCTACGTCTCTCAGGTGCAACTAAACGATTTGCTACGCGAACCAGCGACGGCATGGCTCAACGGCTTAACCCAACCGTCGACTGCCTGCTCGGCTCAGTTCACGAAGTTGAAGCCTCCCATCGTCTACTCAACTCCTGGCATGAGTGCCAAATCCCGGCAAAGCCGCTCATGCCACCGGTTCATGAAATACCGAACAATCAAGTCATCATCCAAACCGGTTCCGGACACCCCCACAAGAAGTTAAGCCAAAACCGCTGGCACCAAGTCGCAAAAGAACTTATCAACCAGGGCCACCAAGTCACCGCAATTGGCGGCCCAACCGATGACCCTATCTACACGGAAGGGGTCACCAATCTCGTCGGCCAAATCAATCTGGAACGTGCCCTTGACCTCGTTGCCAACGCCAAACTGCATATCTCTGCCGATACGGGAACCGCGCATGCAGCCTCTGCATACGGTGTTCCGGCGGTAACAGTATTCGGAAAAACCGATCCCAACCGCTACCGACCGTTCGGGAACAACGTAACAATTCTCCGGCCTGGACCTGAACCTGACGATATCACCACCGAAGAAATTATCCGTGCCGCCCAACCCTATCTCGGAGGACGCCGATCCGCTTCCTTATTAGTCGATTAAGCGCCCTCGGAGACGTCGCCTGCTCGCTACCCGCTGCAGGATCTCTCCGCAAAGCGTTTCCAGAAGCCGAAATCATTTGGATCTGTGACAAACGCTTCGCCGATGTCCCTCGTGCATGCAGGCACATCAACCAAGTCGTCGTTCTTGACAACGATTGGAAGTCCTGGAAGAAAACCGTTCAGGAACTTGGTGAATTTGATGTTGCCCTCGATCTCCAAGGACTTCTAAAATCGGCACTCCCAGTCCACTTTGCTCAAGCACAACGCAAACTCGGATACCATTGGCAACGCGAAGGAGCAAGGTTGTTCACCCAGCCAGTCATGCCCGATCCATCGTCAATCCACGTAGTCGATCAGTATGTCGATGTGGCACGTGCGGCAGGCGGAGCAACCATTACCGACTTCGGCCTCGATCCAACATCAGAAGCTGACCATTCAGTCAATAACCTTATTTCTGAATTTGACTCAACCAAAAAGCTAGTCGTATGCCACGCTGGCGCCGGTTGGGCAACAAAACGATGGCCCGCCGAACACTTTGCCGCACTAGCCGACAGCCTCGCGGAACGCGCCACTGTCGCTTTTATCGGCACAAATGCCGATGAGTCTGCTGTGACCGAGGTTCTTTCCCATTGCAAAACAAGACCGATCAGTCTTATTGGCAAAACCAAAGTGAACGAACTCATCGCGCTTCTAAAAAAGGCTGATCTCCACGTTGCCGGAGACACCGGTAGCATCCATATCGCCGCCGGACTCGGCAAACCGTGTCTTGGCCTTTACACTCTGACAAAACCCGAACGATCCTGCCCCTACGGTCAATTGAAAAACTGTCAATCAATTGACCCCGATGCCGTAATCAAACAAGCCCATCACCTTTTGGACCAATGAATCAAAAAACCTTCGACGCCATAACTCAAATTCGATCGGGAAAAAAGCTCGTCTTTACAAACGGGGTTTTCGATATCCTCCATGCTGGGCATATTCAATATCTTCAACAAGCAAAAGATCTCGGTGACGTCCTCGTCGTAGCTATCAATTCTGACGAAAGCGTCAAGCAACTGAACAAAGCTCCCGACCGCCCCATCAATCCGCTAGCCGATCGTATGGCAGTCATTGCCGCCCTTCGATGTGTCGATTTCGTTCTGAGCTTTGAAGAACAAACTCCAGAAACTCTGATCTCAAGTCTCAAACCCGAAATTCATGTTAAAGGCGGAGACTACACTCCCGAGCAACTTCCAGAAACAAAAATCGTCCAATCCTATGGTGGAGAAGTGGTCATTGTTCCTTTCTTGACTGGACGATCTACTACTTCAATCTTGAGCAAACTTAAGAGCCAGTCGCCGGACTGAACTGGGGAGTGGCCCAATTACCGCCATTCGTCAATTTAATCTCACTAGAGCCGTCCGCATTTGACCGGTAAACATCCGTATCTGAACCAACTGTCTTCAAATATGTCAGTTTTGAACCGTCTGGGGACCAACTCGGAGAAGAAACTGCCCCTTGAATAATCGGTCTCATTTTGTTGTTCCCCTGGGCTTCAAATGGCATAACAACCATTCCCCGTGCCTCATAGCCACCGCTCTCTAATTTCGTGCCAACAACAACCGCGATCATCGAACCATCAGGGGACACTGCGCAATTGATAAATGTCTCCGCAGCTGTGCTTGGGATAAATGCAACTGGCTCGACCTTTGGAGTCAAGTCTTCACCAATACTCACCTTGAAAATTGCATCTTCAAACGGTGGTGTCACTTTGCCATTCTTAACAAATTCTGGGGGAATCTCCGCATTTGGAGGAAACTGGAAACCGGCCAGCATCACCACAGCAACGCCTTGGCGATCAACTTCAATGTCTGCTCGCTTCGCACGATAAATTTCCCTTGGTCGAAGTGCCTGACCATTCTGATCCAAGCCTACCGGCTGAAAAATGACCGTATTGCCTTCGTCATTTCTCATGACCCCCAAAATTCGATTTCTTCCTCCAGCAAACCGCGCCTTAATAAAGCTCTCGCCAAAGTTGTTATACACCTCCATGTTAGCTGTCGATCCCTCGCCTTCCGTAGTTACTCGCTCGGCAGAGGGAGGCAGCACCGTGCCAGTCGCACCAGTCCTGATTTCAAGTGCGAGAATCTGACCGCCAGACTGTATCAGTCCATACTTTTTCGCGTCCGGATCATCATAAGGGCCAAACCAAGGTGCACCTTGACTCATTGAACCGGCAGACCGACGTTCCATCTTGTTTTTATCCGGATTCCATCGGTAAACCGAATACGCATTGGAATCGCGGTTACTACTAATAAAAATTCTCTGCCCATCGACACTCCAACTCACCTCGCGGTCATCATATTCAGTTTTTTGGGGCTTAGGGGCATCAATTCGCTTGCCAGTATCATCAAACAAAACTGCTTTGCCAGATGAACCAATTCGCTCAATTGCAAGGATATAGCCCGCTGATTTAAAGTCACCAAAATCGGGATCGTCGGCGATATTTTTGAAGTATTGGAATCCAATCGTCAGGAT
>JBJXDW010000122.1:0-15181 GCA_046154445.1 Fimbriimonadaceae bacterium
CCGCCGAGTCGCCGCATCCATCCCATCCGGATTACTCACATAAAGCACCGGGTCGCCCTGGCTACGTAACTCAATCCCTTGATACTGAGTTGGTAAGAACCCAGAACTCCAGCAACTCTTCCCCCCATCCGGATTGTTCTCACCCGAAATCAAAACCACAAATCCTGGCAAATCTTTGTTCTCAGTCCCAAGCCCGTAGGTCATCCAACTCCCCATACTCGGCCGACCAGGAATTTGAATCCCCGTATTCATAAAAAGCTGCGCCGGCGCATGATTAAATTGATCCGTCTGCATCGATCGAATAATACAGATGTCGTCCGCAATCTCATGGTGGTGCGGCAATAAGTTCGAGATAACCTGACCGCTCTTCCCCCTCGGTGCAAACTCATGGGGAGAACCCAAGAGCTTGGGTGTCCCCTTAATAAACGCAAACCGCTCACCCTTAACGATCTCATCTGGAATCGCTTCACCATTGTGCTTCCGCAAAAACGGCTTATCGTCAAACAAATCAAGCTGACTCGGCGCACCCGCCATAAACAAAAAGATCACGTTCTTTGCTTTTGGCGCAAAGTGCGGACTCGGCAGAACCCGCTCTTGCCCACCCGGCAACATCCCCGCAAACAAATTTTCGCTCAACATCGACCCGAGCGCCAAACTCCCAACTCCATAGCCAGCGTTCTTCAATAACGCTCGCCGTGTGAGAAATTTCAATGCTTCTTCTTGGTTCTTATAATCCATTTCTTATTCCAGAGTCAAAAATTCGTCAGTATTCATCACCGTATTAACGACCAAAGTCCAAGCTGCCAAATCTGCATCTGGTTCACCGCAAAGCTTCTTCGCCGCCTCTAAAGCCGTCGAGTATTTTGCTTTCGTCCGCTCAAACAACCCTGAAAGCAAAATCACTTCGCGATCATCCGGCTCCCGAATGAGACAATGCTGAACTACCACCTTCACTCCCTCCGACATATTCTTGGATCTCACTTTTCGAGCAAGCGCGACTGCTCCTTCAAGCAAGCCTGGATCATTCAAAAAGTTCAACGCTTGCAATGGCGTATTGGTCCGCTCGCGCCTCGGAGTACAAAATTCTCGGCTCGTTCCATCAAAAGTCAACATCATCGGGAACGGCGAACTCCGCTTCATAAAAGTGTAAAGGCTCCGACGGTACCGATTTTCCCCCTGAGCAATCACCCAACTCTGACCGTTGTATGGCGTATCCCAAACCCCATTCGGCTGAACCGGCATCACGCTTGGCCCACCTACTTTTTCAGTCAACAACCCGGAAACCGTAAACACCGAGTCGCGCAGAGCCTCCGCTTCCAACCGGAATCTCGGTCCCCGTGCCAACAATCGATTTTCCGGATCACGTTCAACCATTGCCGGAGTAACATCCGAACTTTGACGATATGTAGCAGATAAGACAATTTTCTTGTGCAGAACTTTCATGTCCCAACCAGATTCCATAAACTCAACGGCAAGCCAATCCAACAACTCCTGATGTGAGGGCATCTCACCCTGTGTTCCCAAATTCTCGCTGGTTTTAACAAGCCCAACCCCAAAATGTTGCTCCCACATCCGGTTCACCTGAACCCGCGCCGTCATCGGATTATCTCGCGAAACCAACCACTTTGCCAACCCAATCCGATCCTGCGATTTCGCACCTGCCCCCAAAAATGCCGGAGTCCCCGCCGAAACAACTTCGCCGGGGCTCAAATAACCACCCCTTTCCCGAATCGGCGTTTCTGCCTTTGCCCCCGGTTTATCACGCATCACCAAAGTTGTCACATTGAAAAGTTTCCCGCGCTCATCCTGCAACGACTTCTTCTTCTCACCCAAACTCGCTTTATCCGACTCCAAAGTCAGCGCATTGCCCAACCGACTATCAAGTGCTTTCACCTCACCATCAATCTCCCCGATTCGCTTGGCAACTTCCGGCGTTAACGAAATCTGAGGCTCGTCCACGTTCTCAAAAAACGCCAAGAACTGATAAAACTCCTTCTGCGAAATCGGATCATACTTATGGTTGTGACACTGAGCGCACGCAACTGTCGTCCCCAACCAAGTCGTCCCAACTGTCCCCACTCGATCAACCAAAGTCAACCACCGCGCTTCCCCCTGGTCAACTCCACCCTCCTCATTCATCATCGTGTTTCTATGAAAGCCCGTGGCCACAATCTTATTCATATCGCCATCTGAAACTAAGTCTCCCGCAAACTGCTCGAGCGTAAACTCGTCGAAACGCATATTGGAATTGAATGCACCAATAACCCAATCACGCCAAGGCCACATTGTGCGATTCGCATCCTTCTCATAACCCTGACTATCCGCATACCGCGCCAAATCGAGCCAAATCCTCGCCTGCCGCTCTCCGTAATGCGGGCTGGCAAATACCCGATCAACCATCTTCTCATAAGCGTCCGGCGATGGGTCATTCAAAAACACCTGAGCTTCTTCCCAACTCGGCGGCATCCCCAAAACATCCAAATAAACCCGCCGAACCAAGGTCTCCTTGTCCGCTTCGGTCGAATGACTCAGTCCTTCTTTCTCTAAGTTAAACATAACAAACTTATCAATTTCGTTGCGACACCACACTGAATTTTGCACCTCGGGCACCGCTGGACGTACCGGTTTCACAAACGCCCAATGCTGATAATTTGTCCCCGTCTCTTTCGCCCCCTCATCAATCCAACGCTCAATGGTTCTGATCTGTGCTTCCGACAAGGGCCGGAACCCAAGCGGCATCTGCGCCTCCCCACCTGCACCCCGCAACCGATCAATCAAAACACTCTCCCTGCTTTTCCCCGGAATAACAACCTTCCCGGCTTCCGAGCCCTTCAAAATCGCGGCATAACTATCAAGCCGCAATCCCGCACTCTGTTTCCCCTCTCCGTGACAAGAATTGCATGTCGCCTTCAAAACACTCAGTACATCTCGTGTAAAAATAACGTCTGTCGCAACCGCAATTGGCTCAACACGCGCTGGTTCACCAACAAATCCAAACACAAACGGCATCCCCGATAAAATCAACCCAACCGGACCAAAAAACTGCCGAACTCCCATATTCTCATTTTTACCTTCAAAGCCATCAAACTTAGACTCAAATTCACGCCAAGCCCTGACCCCCAAGCTCCAACTAACCCAAAATGACTTTGAAGACCCAAGTGGAAGCCGACCTCGAACAAAAACAGCTGGCCGTTGAGGCCAATCGCAAAGCCAGCATCATTAAGTTTCTGCGTACCGCCGTCTGGTCAAAACTCCCTGCGTCCGTCATGTTGCTTGTCGTGTTGCCCAAGGCTTCTGAACAGTTCGGAGTTCAATTCGATGCGTTCCAAGCCCTTACCGCAATCCTGACACTCTTCAATACCGTCAATCTCGGAATCGGACCATCGGCAGGGATCGCCTTCTCAAAGTTCGCCGAGAACCCCGATCCACCAGCCGAAAACAAACTTCTGACTTCGGCGATAATGAGTTACGCAGGAAGTAGCCTCTTAACCGTCCTCCTTATTTTTCTATCTCTCATCTATCCCAGTGTTGGCGGACTTTTTGGACCTTCGCTCATATCGGAATCGGCCCTCCTGACGACTGGGATGCTAATCCTTGCCCTGACTGTCGTTGTCATTGCTCCTCAAAATATTGTGATGAACACCTATTGGGGAACCCTCCAAGATTACAAAAATAGCCAAGCAAACATTATTGGTCAGTTCATATTAGTCGCCGTCGGCATTTTTTCTGTCTTTGTGCTCAAGTCACCCCTTGCCTTTTTGGCCGCCTTCGGAATGACCTTACCCATCGTCCACTGTTTCCACGGACTTCGATTATTTCTCAAAGACCGACCAACCTTAAGACCAACATTCAAGAAAATAGACTGGCAAGAATCTTGGCAACTTTTCAAAGATAACGCATTACAATCAATCGGCTCACTGGGTTTCGTTCTATCAAGGAGCGTTCCCGTGATCCTTATAGGAACCATTACCGGCAAATCGGTAGAAATAGGACGCGCCGGAATCTTCCTTGCTTGGCATGGACCAATCTCTAGTCTTATGGGGATCCTCGTCCTGAGTGCTACCCCCGCCATTGCCGCCGCCGTTCAAAGCGGTGACATTGCATGGGCAAAAAAAGCCATCAAAAAAATGGCGAAAATTCTCACAATTGCTTCCGTGGTCGCCGCGGTTCTTGTTATTTTGATCGGACCCCCAATAAGTCAAATGCTTTTCAAAGATAACTATTCGATGAACCATGCCGAATTCGCGATGGTCGTCGCTGGAGCAATTTCTACTACCTTCGTCGTCTTCGCCAACCAAATGAGCATGGCTCTCAAGTCGTTTAAAGAAAACTGCATCGCCGGGCTGATCCATGGATTTATGGGCCTCGCAATCGCAGTCCTCCTCATCCCCTCGCTTGGACTCCTTGGTTTCGCAATTGGCATGGTCGTCGGCGAGCTAACTGGCGGATACTTCCTCACCCGACTCGTTCAGCAATACTTCCGCAAACAATCCCAAAACGCAACCTAAAGATAGCGCTTGTGAATCACCCGCGCGTGACGACCAATAATCGTCCGATAAGGCTTGTATGCGTAATTAAGCGTCCCAGAGTGACCAACAAAAAATGGTGTTGCCGGAAGTGGTTCGTACTTCATCATGTCCGAAAGTGCCCGGAAAACCGCCTGACCCATGACATGCTCAAGATTCTGCATCGGTTCAGTCCTCTCATCCAACCGATCCTTAAACGGCAACAAATACTTCGTTATAAAATCATAGCTACCAAAAAATGCCCGTACATCACACTCATCCAAACTTCGAAAAACGTCCATGCTAAAGTCAAACTCGCCATTCACACCATGGTTGTAATACTTCTTGTGACTAGAAAAAAACAGGCGACCCGTACATTTCATCACCCGAGAATGCTCATCAATGAGCTTCGAATTCTCCATCGCATGCTCAATAATCAAAAGCTCGCCGTACCCTTTCCCTTTCCACTCCTCAAATTCCGGAGCAACAAAACTAATGAGCTCGACTTCCTTCCCCGACCCCGTCACCATCTCCTCGAAATCGCTCAGATCCGCCCCCGAATTCTCGCAAAGAACAATCTTCTTGAAATCCGACTTGTTAACCCACGACCGTAAAGCATCTTTGTAATCGTTGCGCCGAACAGATGGATCATTTCGCGCCGTAAAGCGCATCCCCTTCGGATCAATGCACCCTGTTAACAATAAAACTGGCTCACAAGGCAACGGTGTCCGCCGGAACTCTTGTACCGGCATCTCAACAAGTGCATGTGCAGAAACCGTAACTTTTGTTTCTGAAACAACACTTGCCTCTCCCTCTCGAATGAAATCATTCATCAATAAACCTATTCTACTTCTCTTATTCCTCAATTTCAATCGACAAGGACCCCTCTGAATTCAATTCCCGTAAAGCTACGCGAGTACAAATACTAAGACTTCTTGAATTTACAGGTTCACCCAACCTGCGCACCAAAACAAATTAATTAGATAAATCACGCGATAATACGAGCACAAATAAACAACTTTTTAAGAGCTATATTAATAAACTATTAACCAAACTCACGCAAAAATAGCATCAATTCCGCCCCGGCCAGTGCTAATTCGGCGGGTAGTATCTAACCCGTCATGCGAATTCTAGTGACCGGCGGATGCGGCTTCATCGGCGCAAACTTCCTTCTCAAATATGTCCCCCAAATGCCGGATGTTCAGTTCATGAACATCGACGCCCTCACATACGCCGGAAACCCCCTCTCACTTCAGTCTATCGCCGACCACTCCAACTACCAATTCGCCCGCATTAATCTCGCCGACGCCGAACCCACCGCACAGATCGTCGATTCATTCCAACCCACCCACATCGCCCATTTTGCCGCCGAAACCCACGTCGACCGCTCAATCAAATATCCTCGCGATTTCCTTAACTCCAATATCATCGGTACCTTCAACCTTCTCGAAGCCGCCCGCGCAACCTGGAGCGAGAACTTCGAAAACAAAGTCTTCCACCACGTCAGCACCGATGAAGTCTATGGCGAACTCGGTGACACCGGCCTCTTCCAAGAAACAACGCCCTACTCCCCCAACTCACCCTATAGCGCGTCAAAGGCCTCCAGCGACCACCTCGTCCGAGCCTGGCAACACACCTACGGCCTCCCGACTAAAATCACTAACTGCAGTAACAACTACGGGCCTTACCAATTTCCCGAAAAACTCATCCCCGTAATGAGCCTCAACGGCCTTGCCGGAAAACCCCTCCCCGTCTACGGAAAAGGCGCCAACATCCGCGACTGGCTCTTCGTCGGTGACCACGCCGAAGCCATCTTCAAAGTCATGACCCAAGGCAAAGTCGGCGAAACCTATAACATCGGCGGCAACGCCGAGCGCACAAACCTCGATGTCGTTCACGGAATCTGCGCCGCCATCGCCGAGCTCACCAATCAACCCGTCGACAAAATCAAAGAACAAATCACTTTCGTCGCCGATCGACCCGGACACGATTTTCGCTACGCCATCGACACTACCAAAATCAAAGACGACCTTGGCTGGCAACCCTCACAAAGCTTTGAAGAGGGCCTTTTCCAAACCGTCAAGTGGTACGCCGAAAACCCCGAGTGGATCGCAGTCGTGCAATCCGGCGAATACCTCAAATGGATCGAAGAACACTACACCAACACCTCAGGAGTCAGCAGTAAATGACAAGAAAAGGAATCGTTCTTGCTGGTGGTTCCGGTTCGCGCCTCCACCCTATCACAAAGGGAATCAGCAAACAGCTCATCCCGGTCTACAGCAAACCGATGATCTACTACCCTCTGAGCGTCCTCTTGCTCTCCGGGATCAAAGACATCCTCATCATAACGACCCCACACGAACAAGAAGCCTTTCAGCGACTCCTCGGTGACGGCTCCCAATGGGGAATCAATCTTGAATATGCCGCCCAACCATCCCCCGATGGCCTCGCCCAAGCTTTCATCATCGGCGAAGAATTCATCGGCTCCGACCCCGCCGCCCTCGTCCTCGGCGACAACATCTTCTACGGCCAAAACCTCTCCGGTCTCGTCCGTGACGCCATGAACCAAGAATCCGGCGCCACCGTTTTCGCCTATCAAGTCGACCACCCGGAAGCCTACGGAGTCGTCAGTTTTAACGCCGAGGGACAAGCAGAAACCCTCGAAGAAAAACCCAAAGAACCTAAGTCAAACTTCGCCGTAACTGGACTCTATTTCTACGACAACCAAGTTGTCGAATATGCCAAGAACCTCAAACCTTCCCCCCGCGGCGAACTCGAAATAACCGATCTCAACCGCATCTATCTCGAAGCCGGCACTCTCAACGTCACCACCTTCGGACGCGGATTTGCATGGCTCGATACTGGCACCGCCGAATCAATGCTCCAAGCTGCCAACTTTGTCCACGCCGTAGAAACCCGCCAAGGCCTCATGGTCGCCAACATTGAAGAAATCTGTTACCGAATGGGACACATCTCCGCCGACCAACTCCGAGTCCTCGGAGAATCCATGCAGAAAAACGACTACGGTCAATACCTCCTCAAACTCCTCAAATGAATCTCATCGAAACCCCCGTCCCCGGTGTTGTTGTCCTCGAACCAAAAGTCTTCGGCGACGATCGAGGATACTTCCTCGAATCCTATAACCAAGAAAAGCTCGCTGCCCTCGAGTTCGATCACATATTCGTCCAAGACAATCAAAGTTTCAGCCGCAAAGGCGTCCTCCGAGGTCTCCATTATCAATGGCCTCTCGCCCAAGGCAAACTCGTGCAATGCCTCCACGGCGAAATCTGGGACGTCGCTCTCGATATCCGCCAAGGTTCACCAACCTTTGGTCAATGGCACGCCGAAACCCTCACCGGCGAAAACCACAAAGCCCTTTACATCCCCGAAGGATTCGCCCACGGGTTCGCTGTGCTCAGTGAAACCGCCCTTGTCGCATATAAATGCACAGCTCCTTACCGCCACGAACAAGACGCCGGCATCATCTTTAACGACCTCCAATTCAATCTTCCTTGGCCAATCGAAAACCCCCAACTCAGCCCGAAAGACGAAAAGCTGCCTAAATATGAAGAGGTCGAACAATCCCGACGACCCCAATACAAAGTCGAAGACTAACTACTTCTCCAAGCTAACCGGGCGCGACTGAACCGGAGTCTCGTTAACTGCCGATTTCTCCGAAGCATTAAAGACGGGCTTAAAGAATCCAACGAGCGCCAGTATCCCGATCGCCGTCACAATCACAAACAGCCCTTGTGAAAGCTTGGCGGTCTTCTGCTGAGCCGATTCGCTAATCGTGATGCCCCACCGAATGCAGAAATTCCAAATCCCATAAGCAAAGTGATAGCTACTTGCCGTGATCCCCAATACGTAAAAAATCAAAACGAGATACGTGCCACTAGGTGCAGAAAGGCGTTCCGCCCAACTCGCATATTCAATCGCCTGAGCCCCCTGAATCTGCCCTAAAACCGAAGTTGAAGCCATGTGATAAGCCAAGAAAAAGAAGGCAAATATTCCGCTCCATCGCTGCAACGTGTAATACCGATTCTCGCGGTACTTCATCGAAGCCTCGCTATAATTCCCCTCACTCCGCGAAATAATGAACAACCCGTACACTGCATGGAAAATCAGCGCCGGCCAAATCACACCAAATTTCAAAAAATAAAGGAAATGTTTTGGCATAGATTCAAAGAAGTGAATCACCCCATTGAACTTTTCTGGCCCCGCCAAAGCAAACGAGTTCAGAATCAAGTGCTGAACAAGATAGAACCCCGTCGGGAGCACTCCGGTTAAGGAATGCAACTTGTGCCAAAAAAAGCTCTCGCGTCCCGCCATAACTTCATTCATTATCATACCCATGGAACTGAAAAGGACTACCTAACCTGAACCCATCCGTAAACCTAAAATTCCCAGTAAGATCACTGTCATGTCTAGCATCGTAGAAATCACCGCCCGCGAAATCATCGACTCACGGGGAAACCCCACTGTCGAAGTCGATGTATTCCTCGAAGATGGCTCAATGGGCCGCGCCGCTGTGCCGAGCGGAGCAAGCACCGGTGCTTTCGAAGCCGTCGAACTCCGCGATGGCGACAAATCGCGCTTCATGGGAAAAGGCGTCCTCAACGCAGTTGAAAACGTCAATGAACGAATCGCACCAGCACTAATGGAATTCGAAGCCATCGACCAAGAAGGCGTCGATATGCTTCTCCAACACCTCGATGGATCAGACAACAAAAGCAACCTCGGGGCCAACGCTATCCTCGGCGTATCACTCGCCGTTGCGAAAGCCGCTGCTATGTCCGCCGAACTTCCCCTCTACAAGTATGTTGGCGGCGTCCAAGCAAAAACCTTGCCCGTGCCCATGCTCAACATCCTAAACGGAGGACAACACGCCGATTCAAACGTCGACTTCCAAGAATTCATGGTTCTTCCCGTTGGTTTCGAAACATTCTCCGAAGCCCTCCAAGCCGGATGCGAAATCTTCCACACCCTTAAATCGGTTCTCAAAGGAAAAGGACTTGGAACCGGATACGGTGATGAAGGCGGATTTGCGCCCAACCTCGAATCCCAAGAACTTGCATTCGACTATATTCTCGAATCAATTCAAAAAGCCGGATACACCGCTGGCAAAGATGTCTGGCTCGGCATCGACGCCGCCGCCACCGAATTCTACGAAGGCGGCACATACAACTACAAGAACGGTAAAAAATTAAACGGCCCCGAACAAGTCCAATACCTCGCCGAACTGGCCGAAAAATATCCACTCATTTCAATCGAAGATGGAATCGCCGAAGATGACTGGGATGCATGGAAGGATGTCACCGATGCAATCGGCGACCGAGTCCAACTCGTAGGCGATGATCTCTTTGTCACCAACGTCGAACGACTCGCCCGTGGGATCGCTACCGGCACCGCCAACAGCATCCTCATCAAGGTCAACCAAATCGGATCACTCAGCGAAACCCTCGCTGCCGTTCGCATGGCCGATCGAGCAAGCTACACCAGCGTCATGAGCCACCGATCCGGCGAAACCGAAGACGTCACCATCGCCCACCTCGCTGTCGCCACCAACTGCGGACAAATCAAAACTGGAGCTCCCAACCGTACAGACCGGGTCGCAAAATATAACGAACTCCTCCGTATCGAAGAGGAACTTGGAATGAGCGCTGTTTACGCCGGAGCAAACGCTTTCGGAAAACTTGCTTCCAGAATCAACAAAATTTCTTAATTGATAACAATCAGTTAAGAATAATCTTATCATAACAAAAACCCCCAGGAATCCCACTCGGATCCTGGGGGTTTTTGCAGCAATTTGAACCTGCAGACCTAGTATTAGTACGAGATATCCGGGTCCCTTGGGGAACAACGCTTACATTTGGGTGTCGAACCATCTATACTGAAACCAGTTCAAGCGCAGATTGGCGCTCGACTGCTCTTAGCAGAGGAAAAAATTAAATGAAAACATTCGCAATCATTGCCCTTTTGGGCGTTGCCACCGTCTCTCATGCCTTAATGATCGACGATTTTGGCACTGGCAACATTAATGACCAGATTAGCGCAGGATCTAATCAGACTTTCACGGCGGCAACCGTTGCAGGTGGAAATCGATATGTCTACCACGATGTTTTCGACGGCAACCCATTGAGCTTGTCACACACAACAGTCGTAACTAACGGAATATTTGCATCAGACTCAAAAACCCTGGTAGATGCATTTGCAACTCTGAAGTACGGCTCAAACGCAACCGGAGTCTTTGGCGCTTTCGACATGAACCTGAATTTTTCAGGATTCGACAGAATTCGCATTAACGTATTATCAAACGATCAGCCGGCAACAATTCGAGTAGGCGTTGGAAACAACACCCAAGGTTTCCGATTCCAAACTTTGGCCGTAACGCCAAACATGGTAATGGTTCCGCAAACGCTCGACTTCATGTTTACTTCCTTCACAGGAGGAGCTTTTAACTTCGGAGACGTTGATCGCATTTCCATCGACCTTGATACGACCGCAAGCGGAGACATTGTTTTGGATTCAGTCGAAGCAGTACCCGAACCCGCTTCCATGATTGCCCTCGGTCTTGGAGTGGCCGCCCTTATCTCGCGAAAGCGAAAAGCAAAAGGCAATTGACTCTAAGCCAATTTAGGAGAGAAAAATGAAAAGCCAACTTAAATCAGCCCTTCTGATCAGCGCGACCGTTGCCGCAACCTTTGCAAATGCAACTGTCATGATCGACGACTTCAATACCGGAGCCGCAAGTAGTTCCCTGAGCTCAGGATTCCAATACTTCAGCCAAGCCGGATCAATGGTCGGTGGAGACCGAATCGTCTTCATCAGCGTCACGTCAAACGCATTCGGCCTTAATATGGCTGTTGACACCAGTGTTGGTGTTCTCAGTATCAATTCCCAATCGGGCGTCGATGGACTAGGTGCCGTAGCATACGGACTTAACCTCGTCAACCCTACGAGCACATCATTTGATGACTTGAACCTTAATCTCTCAGGTGAGAATCAGTTCAAGATTCGTACTCTCTCACGAGATGGCGATTTGACGATCCGAGTCAATGTCCGAAACGGCAATGGGACAAACTTCACAGTTTCCCAAACCTTGTTCGGCAGTTCGATCAACACCGCAGAAGATACGTTCTTCAACTTTGCCAGCTTCACCGGCGTAAACTTTGCTGACGTGGATCAAATCCAAGTCGACTTCGACACCGCCAACAGCGGCGACGTTGCCGTGGATTACATCCAAGCAGTGCCCGAACCAGCAACTCTAACAATTCTCGGTGCCGCAGCCGCTATCGCAGCCGCGCGACGACGACGCAACAAATAATTCAACCTCCTGCTAAATGAGCTTGGGCCAAAGATCGTCGATCTTTGGCCCTTTTTCATAAGTAAATATGCAGGATTTTCTAATTTTTGCCTAACTTGGCCCACCCTCTGCAATTGTCTCCCCCACGAGGGAGTTCAAAAACGCCCATCCAAAGGAAAACTATGCGAAACCAACTGATGCTTGGACTAGTCGTAGTTGCCGGTGCGGCGAACGCCAACATCGTCATCGACGATTTCACCAGCGGCACATATCATAAAACGATCACGAGCGGCAGTATCACCGAATTCCAAAACGGCACAATGATCGGCGGCGACCGCTACGCCAACACAATGGTTGAATCAAACGTATTCGGTCTCGAAATCCAAACCGACATTGCCGGCGGTTCCTACGCTCTGTCCGCTCAATCCGGAGTAGACGGAATGGGATCCCTGGGTTACGGATTCTCCAACAACGCCGGAACGCCTGTAAATCAAGATATGAATTTGAATTTCAGCGGCGAAAATCAATTCAAAGTCAATTTCATTAGTAGCGACGCTCCTGGCACCTACACCATTTCTGTCCGCTCAAGCAGCAGTAACGGAGGCGCATTTGTCAGCGTGACCGACTCATTCCAAGGCAACTCCGTGAATGCACCTTTCATGCGAACACTAGATTTTAGTCAATTTGCCGGAGTCAACTTCGCCGATGTCGACCAAGTCGTTCTCAAATTTGACTCATCGACCAGTGGAGATGTGGCAATCAGCAGTTTCCAGGCCGTACCCGAGCCCGCAAGTTTGATCGTTCTCGGCACCGCCAGTGCATTCGCAGCGCGGCGCCGCAGGAAGAACTAAATAAAATCCAAATCGGAAATACAAAAACTCCCCGATCCAAGTTTTGGCATCGGGGAGTTTGATTGTTTGTACCGCTAAATCAGGTGATCGTCGCAACTTCTGTTGCCAAGTAGCGCGATATCTGCTCAAGGTGATTCAGATCATGCTTCAATACATGATTGATATATTCGCGAATCGTGTATTCGGCACCATCAGATCTCTTGAACGACTTATCGTAGTCAGTTTCAGTCAATTCCTTAAGGTATTCAATTGTCATGCCGCGACGGGATTCAAGCACTTCTGCTTCATGAAATACTCCTTTATCCGCAAATCGGTGCTCAGCTGCATGAGCATCAGGATCATAATTCGGCACCTCTCGCCCCGGAGAAATGTTCGCAACCCGAATCCGATCTAAAACCGTCTGCTCATAGTCAGCCAAGTGGGCAATGACCTCACGAGCCGTAAATCGGTCATGATCGATGCGATCATCAAGCCGGTCATGAGGAAACACCCGAAGAATCCGTTCAACGATCTTCGGACCAGATTGCAATGCGTGGAGTGCGAAATCATCCATACCTCTAGGTTACACAACGTTGGCTCAACAAAAAAGCGTTCGGCTCACTTTTTTTGACATTTGCATAACAATTTTATAAAGGATTCTGTCCCGGGACACCAGGACGCCCAATTCCTACAACACGTAAGTAAAAGCGCAGGTAAAACTAAGAGCAGAAATCATGGCAACAAAACTCGTAACCGTCCCCGAAGCACTTCCAGAAAAAGTCTATTCAACCGAAAAAGTTGGCATCAGCAAAGCCACCCACGACTCGCACCTTACGCTCTGGAAAGGCTACGCAAACAAAACCAACGAAATCCGCAACCTCCTAGCAGAAGTGGATACCGATCCTACCAAAGCAAACCAAGTCTACAGCCAAATGCGAGCCCTCAAAGTCAACTACGCATTTGCCTACGGCGGATACATCAACCACAAAGTCTATTTCGAAACTCTGGGCGGAAACGGTGGCGCCGCTACCGGCAACGTCGAAGCGCTTATCAAAGAAGCGTACGGATCATTCGATCATTGGCTCGCCGACTGGAAATCAACCGGCATGGCAGGTCGAGGATGGGTCTTCCTTGGCTATGATCACGAAGAACAACGCGTTCACACTTATATCGGTGACAGCCAAGATACATTCCCAACGTGGAACCACACCCTTCTCCTTGCAATGGATGTCTATGAGCACGCCTACTACCTCGACTTCCAAACTGCCCGACTAAAATATATCGAAGCCTATGTCCAATGCATTGATTGGGACGCCGTCAACGCAAAGCTACCGAAGTAATCACCGTTAAATCACTGCGTGACCCGGGTGGCGACACCCAAGGAAACATCTATAGTCAGAATGCCCCGGAGTGCTCTTTCGAGCACTCCGGGATTTTTTGTTCGGCCCGAAGCCAAGCCCTCGGGGATTCGACAAGTCAAATCCCCTCCGCCCCGACCAAAAAACTCTCGCCCAAATTCCAATACGAATCCCAATCACACAAAGAAAAAACATTTCGCCCGAAGAAAGCACGCAAAATCTCAGTTACTATAACTGCAGGCGGAAAATGACGTACAACCAGACCATCAACGCGAGCATTCTCGGAGATAGAGCCGAAATCCTCGAACTCTACCGCCCCGAATCACTGAGGCTCTCCCTCCGTAATTCGAGAGAGTTTCGCTGTGGAGGAATATATCCCTCTGAAACTGTCAATAATCTACACCTCACTTTTTCCAGACCCTACAACAGCTAACAACTCCACCTATCCCGGCGTCAAACTAAAAGACAAATGAGCGAAAAATACAACGTCGAAAAAACCGACGAAGAATGGCGCAAACAACTCGACGAAGACGAATTCCACGTCCTCCGTGAACACGGTACCGAACGCGCATTCTCCGGCGAATATTGGGATTTCAAAGGCGAAGGCGAATACCATTGCCGAGCCTGCGACGCCCTCCTTTTCGAAAGCGATACCAAGTTCGATTCCGGATGCGGCTGGCCCAGCTTCTTCCGCTCCCATAGCGACACCATCGAATACGTTGGAGACACCTCATTCGGCATGCACCGAATCGAAGTTCTCTGCAAAAATTGCGGATCGCACCTCGGCCATGTCTTTGAAGATGCCCCCCAAACGCCAACCGGTCAACGCTTCTGCATCAACAGCGTCAGCATCAAATTCAAAGATAAAGAGTAAGCAACCAGCCAGCATGTCATTCCACCAAAGGCAGGCATTTCGCAACAAGCTTCGAAACTACGTCACCCCCGTGAAGACGGGGGCCCAGACATCTTCCGTGAAAACGACAAAACTTTAATCTATCAGCCATCACAACAAAGGCGAAATCAAAACCAATATGTCATTCCTGCGTAGGCAGGACGGTGAATTCACGGTTGAAGTGCAACGGCCATCTCGAAAAATACCTCGTCCGGCGTGCGCCAGCCTAGACATTTGCGCGGAGTCGAATTGAGTTTGTGCTGGACAGCCGCAACAAAATCCGGCCCGAC
>JBJXDW010000123.1:0-7095 GCA_046154445.1 Fimbriimonadaceae bacterium
AAGATCTGCCGTCGCTTCGCTCAATGTAAAGCCTCTCAAATTTCCATGGCCGGCGAATTGAACATTCTTCAGTTGCACTCCATTAACTAAAACATCCTCACCATTTGCCCGAACGTCAATCGAGGGATCATCCAAGGTTCCCGACAGCACTATCTGGTCAGCCCCGACTTGGCCAACAATTCCCGATTCCGGCAAAAGGTCGGCAATAAATATATCCTTCGCTTGCAAAACCCCGTTGATTACATTGCCCTTTAAATTGATCGAAGCCTGACCTGTAATCAATCCAAGGCCATAACCAACCTGAATATCATCCGCCAATAACTGATTGTTCGAGTAAGTCAGAAGTGCCGTACCCTTAGGAATTGTCACATCACCAACTTGCAAATTAAGAAGAGTCGTATTCATTGTCACAACTGGCTTATCAGTCGTGCCTGTAATTCGCCCCGATCCATAACCAACCCCTTGCGCCTGATTAGTCCAAGCCGATAAGTCAACTGCCGCTGCCTCTAACTCTAAATTCAACGAATTCTTAAAAGTATTGATTGTCCCGGTCGCGTTTAAAACGCCGTTCGGACCCGAAAGCACTGCCCGGTCCAAAGTAGCAACACTATCTTTCCAATTCACTCGCGCATCAACTGCACCCAGATAAACTTTCCGATCGGGAAGCTCTAATTGTGCAAAACCCGTGACATCGACAAGCACCTTGGGATCTGTCGGTGTGCCGGAAAGTAGAGCCTTACTCCGAGCCGCCAATGTAATTGTTCCTTGCTCCGATGGAAATTCCAGCGCAACTAATTTGTCACCGGTGGTCTCAAAAACACCCGTCAAAAATTTGCCCCTATAGTCGGCCGTAATCCAACCCTTGACTCCCGCACCCCGCCATTGCGATCCCCCAACAACTAAACTCACGCGATCCTGATCGGCGATCAGATCACCCGTCAAACCCGCAAAAACCTCTCCCGCAACTCCCGCCGACTTCGCCACGATTTTCCCCGCGGCCGAAAATCCTGCCTTCGTAATTCCGACCACGCCATCGAACCGGCCAGCCAACAACTTGACGTCAGCCGGCAAACTCTTCGCCACAATCGGCCAGGCACGATTGGAATCCGCAAGCTCTACTTGCACCTTCCCCTGTCCCGCAATCCCATCGGACCAGCTCACTGGCCCATCCCAACTCGCCATGCGACCCGGCTCCGTTACCCGCGCCGTCACCAACGCCGATTTTGAATAAAGCGAAACCCTAGCATCGACGCCAGCCCCCGAAACATAGTCCGGATTCCGCACACCCTCGCCGCGAATCGCAAACTCGCCGTGTATATCCCGAATTTCTTTGGGGTCACCCTTAAAACTTAACGACCCGTCAACCAACAGTTTGCTCGCCTGCCAATCCTTAGCTTGTTTGAGCCAATCCGCCGGCAGCCAGCGTGAAACCGTCGGCCTCGCTTTCACCAAATCCCCCTTCAAAGAATCAAACTGAACCGCAAAATTATTTTTCGCATCCACCCGCGCCTGAACACGGGCGCTAAAAATATCCGGCCACTTAAAGTCAGTCGACAAAACGTTTTCATGACCGTCCGTCGAAAAGTCGACCCCATTCAACTCAAATTCGTCCCGTAAAACATTCGCTTGAGTTCGATCCTCCAATGTGACCATCGCTCGATTTGCCGAAAGATGAAAGGCCGCCGGTTTTGCGCTAGGATTCTCCGGCGGAAGCAAATCAAGCGCACTGAAACTGCCATCTTTTCGTCGAACAATCACCGCAACCAAGTCAGTCAGTTGAACATTGATCGACTCCCCCTTTCTCGAAGCGTGAAGCCTTTTAGCCCGAGCGATCTCAATGCCGTCCTGATCTAGAATTTTTATCCCAAACGCATCGACAGTTTGCCGAACTGGATCAACCGAATAAGAATCACTCTTAATTCGGATTGCACCGCCGCGTCCAAGATACGAAAGGTCGAATCCCGTTCCCGGAGCCGCCAATACTTCTAAGCAGTCAAAGAGATAAAGCGCACCCATAAAAAGTAAAACGAGTACTGGAATCCAAGCCGTCATTAGCCGACCAAGACCCAAAAAACTGCGCCATATCGCGTCAAAAACTCGTTTTATTTTCAACTAGTAACCCTATAGACGTGCTGGTCCACCGAATCAGTCCACCAAGTATTGACTCAAGTGCTCCAAGTGATAAACATCGTGCCCAACCAGCGTATTGACCATATCCTCTGTTGTCACCACACCAATTTCAGGATGAATAAAGTGACCCGACCAATCCTGAATGCTCTCCACTAACCGAACCGTTTCCGCTCGCTCTTTCGCAAACAACTGAACTTGCTCAAGCGGATCAGTTTCTTGGTAGTTCAAGTCAATCGCCCGCTGCCCCTCGTCAAACGAAGTTATTTCCGTGCCCGGTGACTCAAGCGCAGTAGACAGCCTCGCTCTCATAATCGGCTCCCAATCTGCCAAGTGCGCAATCGATTCCCTCAATGAAAAGCGCTCTTCATCAGTGCATCGATCCCACTCACTCGGTGGTATCGCATCGACAAGCCGAGCAAATGCCAACGGCGAAAGCTCAAGTGATTTGATCAAATAACGGTTGTTCACTTTTAAGGTTTACCCTTCAACCGCAGACTCTCCGTGCCGAGGCAGTGCCATTGGAGCAAAAAGTGCAACCACCAAACAAATGCCTCCCGCAAACAAATACGGTAATGCGTTCCAGTAGTCAAAGAGTGCTCCCCCAATTAGAGGCCCAAGCATAAACCCAACACTCCGAGCCGACTGAATCACCCCAAACACTTCACCTTGCCGTTCTTCACCCACCGACTTACTGCAAAGCCCATTCACCGTCGGATTCGCCACCGCCGTCCCAAAGGCAAAGAATAAGCTCGCCGCGAACAAACCAACCAAATTTGGCACAAATGGCGTCATCGCCAGTCCAATCCCTTGCATCAAGTATCCGCCCCACAGTAGCTGTTTCTCTTTCAGAATCTTAACCAGCCACGCTAACAATAACCCCTGAACAACCAGTCCCACCACCGACTCAAATCCAAAAAGCATCCCAAACTCAAACTCCCCATAACCCCAAACAGCTTTGAGCAGGCGACCAAAAGTTCCTTCGAGAGTCGAAAGTGAAAACCACGCCGCTCCCGCCAAAATCACAAGCGGCAACAAATTCGGAAACTCCTTAACGAGCGGGCCAAACCCAAATTTCTTTCGAGTCCCCACTTTCTCACTAGACGCAAACTTCCCAAAAAACCAAACTGCCAAAACCCCGACCAGCGACAACCCCATGGCGATCCATCCCACCCACTCCGATCCCAAAAACTTCGCCACTAGCCCACCAAAAAACGGCCCCGCAATCAATCCACCACTCTGGGCAGCACTCAAATGTCCAAGCGCAACCGTTCTACCCTCACCATCGCTCGCATCCGCAACTCCCGCCTGCGCAACCGCAACATTAGCTCCCCCAAACCCCGCCAACACTCGGCTCAAAAACAAAAGCAAACTCGTCGTCGCAAGCGCATAGATCCCCATGCTCACTGCACTTAGCAAAGTACACGCCACAAAGACATTCTTCCGACCCAAACGATCACTCTTGGCTCCCCAAATCGGACTCACAAAAAACTGAATAATAAACATGCTCGAAAGGATCAGCCCAATGATAACGCCTGGAGTGATAAACGGCGGATACACCCAAGCTTCCGCTTTCAGAAATCGCTCAGCCCGAGTCTGGATGTCTGGAATAATCATCCCAAACCCGGTCATATCTAGGGCGACCGCCGCAATAAGTGGGATTTGTCCGCGCTTCACTCAGCTCAGTCTAGCAAACTAAGCCGAAACATAAAAGCAACACTATTACCAAGCAGGCTTTTCTGTCCCAACCGGCTTAAAGAAAAAACAACCACTCGTCATCTTTTCCGGTGCCATATCCCAATCCGTTGCCAGTGCCTCTTTCCCACTCATTTCACTCAACAACTTGTTTAGTTCTTTCAGTGAACTCAGGTTATATCCCGGCCACACTTTCTGCACGATTCCCTTTGCATCAAAAACATAAACGTATACCGATTGCTTCGCCCCAAATTTCCTAAAGACTTCATCCGTTTCACTCGAAAGAATCGGATACGGCACCTTAAAGTCTGTTTTAAACTTCTTGCCTCCCGCCGACTTTACATCGATGATTCCGAAGAACTGCACCGAGTTGCCGTAGTACATCGCCAGATTCGTCCAAAACCCCTGCGACTCAATCGAGCAAGGACACCCATCTTTTGTCATCACTAAAACCGATGGCTTTTGTCCAATCAATTCTGTGCTTTTAACTGACTTGCCCTCACTATCCGGTAGTTCAAAACTCGGCACTTCTTGTCCCACAAAATCTTCGGCGTTTACAAGCATCTGCTTCGTCACCGGATGGCGAGGTACCTGCTGAATATTAACGGAATTGCTCCCTACTCCTACAAAGGCCGGCTTTTGCGATTGGACAAAAATCGCGCCGCCCACCATCGCAAAAGTTAATACGCCAACGATGACCGGAAGTGCTTTCACAATTTCAGTCTATGGGAAATCCCCGGTCGTCCCAAGGCCCTACTCTTTCGACACCAGCGCGTAAATCTGCTTCGCCAACGTAGCCGGCGGATTTGGAACCGTATTCGTCAAAACGACAATAACAATATCCTTCATTGGATCAACCATCAAAAACGACTGAGCTCCCTGCTGCGAACCCGAGTGCTCTCGAATCGCCCCATTTACTACCCACCCCAGCGCATAACCATCTTTTTCAGGATCAGCCCATAAAGTATCGCGCGTCGCAAGTTTCAGAACTTTCGCTTTCTCAACCGCATAGCCAAACTTCGCCAAATCCACCGCGGAACTCTCCATTCCGCCTCCGCCATATTTCCAACTCAAATTCTCAGCCCGACCCGCAGGCACCGCCGCCGAATCTTTAACCACGTAGTGCTTAGAACGCCAAGTCGGCCACTTTCCTGCCAAACTCTCACATTGCAAAGTTGGCCCACTGGTCTCCAGTGAAAGCTCCTTTACCAACTGCGGCATTTTTTTATGAGTCACATTTTCGAGTGCCGCTGCCACCAAGGTAAATCCATGTGTCGAATAGCTGTACTTTTCGTTCGGCTTAAAAAGCAACGGGTCGTTCTTAAATAGATCGAGCGCCTGCGAAGTCGTCAGTTCTTCATAGCCAGCATCCTTCTTGCCCGTTTGGTAATGACGAATGCCCGACCTATGAGATAGAACTTCACGCAAAGTGATTGTCTCACCCTTGTCCGGCCACTCCGGAACGTACTTCCGTACATCCGCATCCAAATCAATTAACCCTTTCTCAACCGCTCGCATCGCCAAAGTCGCCGTCACCGATTTACTAATCGATGCCAGCCGCATCCTTGTAGTCCGATCAACTTTAACACCCGCAACCTGGTCAGCGTAGCCCCGATAGCACTCATCAACTACGACCCCGCCCTTCATCACAACGGCGCTTAATCCCATGACATGACGCTCAGCAATATATGTATCCACCAACCGATCCAATTCATTCGAAGTTGAATTCGCAAAGATCGCCCACGCACACAGAGCCGTCAACATATATCTAAATTACCGTCAAACCACATTGCAAAGCCAACATTGAGACAGAATAGTGCTATGGCTCAAATCACCATCGAGTACTGCGTCCGTTGAAACTATATGCCCCACGCCGCCAGGTTGGCGGAATTGTTTAAGGCTGAGTTCGATTTTGATACCGATTTTATCAAAGGCGACGGCGGAATCCTAGAAGTTAAATTCGAGGGCCAGCTCGTTTGGACAAATCGCGAGACGCCAGGTACAAAAGCAACCAACGAAGAAGCAAGGGCCGCACTCCAAGGTCTCCTCAACCGGCAATAAGACCCGCCAACTAAAAATCAGGGACACCTCAGTCGTGCTCATTCGTAAAGGTATAAAGAGGTCGTAGTTAATGAAAGCTGGACAAGTGATTTTGGTCGGGTTAGGCATCTTCGGTACAGTATTCGCAGCAAGCCTGCTCGCATTTAACGTTGTCGAGCGATCCAGAGACAATGCGCCGGCCCTCGTTCTCAAAAACGAGACCGCCCCCTCACTCGAAGTTCAAAACTCCGCCAAGGGATTGCCAGACTTTCGAGCCGCTTCAAAGCAGATCCTCCCCAGCATCGTCAGCATCACAACCTTAATGGAAGGAGAAAACTGGTTCGGCGAACGATACATAGAGCCATCCGGCACCGGAAGCGGAGTCGTCCTCAGCAAAACCGGCCATATCGTTACAAATAACCACGTCGTTACCTCCGGCGGACAGCGAATCGCCGACAAAATCATCGTCAAGTTCAGTAACGGCGAAACCGCAGAAGCCAAAGTCATCGGCACCGACCCTCGCTCCGACATCGCGGTTCTCCAAGTCAAAACGAAAGAACTGACTCCCATCATCACTGGCGACTCCGATTCACTCGAAGTCGGCCAATGGGTGATCGCCGCTGGTAACCCCCTCGGGTTCGAACAAACCGTCAGCGTTGGCATCGTTTCTAATAAGGGCCGTCCTCTCAAATCCGACGATTACGCAATCTTTATTGACGGTATTCAAACCGACGCCGCTATCAACAAAGGCAACTCCGGCGGTGCTCTTTGCGACTCCGAAGGTCGCCTCATCGGCATCAACACCATGATCGCCTCAACCGACCAAGGTTCAGTCGGCATCGGATTCGCCATCCCCGTCAACCGAGTCAAAAAAGTCGTTGATGAAATCGTCAAATACGGGCGCGCCCGCTATGGTCGAATCGGCATTGCCGTTCGCAGTGACTCTAGCATCCTCGGCATCCCCCAAATCCGCGAGAGACTCAAAACTCAAGTCGGAGCCGACACCGACCCTCCAAGCCAAGGCGTCATCATCAGCCAGGTTTTCGATGGCCCCGCCGCCCAGGCCGGACTCACTGTCCTCGATATCATTACGAGCATCAATGGCAAGCCAATGAAAGCCACAGAAGATTATCAAGTCTACATGGCCGATAAAAAACCCGGCGACAAACTCATAATCACCTGCTGGTCACAGGGCAAAACTAAAACCGTTACCATAGCACTCACCGACCTCCA
>JBJXDW010000124.1:0-5815 GCA_046154445.1 Fimbriimonadaceae bacterium
CCAATCGTCAGGATGGTAATGACCACCAACATGATCACAAATCGTCTCTGATTCAGTTTCTTCATAGTCCTGCCAAAGTCTCCGTCAATTTCTCAAAACTCATTGTAATTGATTTCCTAACGTAAAAAACGCATTCCTGGGCTCAACCGTGCCCCATTCAAAAACTCCGCCGCCAAAACTCGCTTTCGTCCTTCAAGCTGAAACTCTTCAAGTCGCAATCCGCCGCCCTTTATCGCAACGAAAATTTCACCATCGGATTCAGTCAGGCATCCCAGCTCGCCAACAGCGCCAGCTACCGGTCGAATGCGGTGAAGTTTAATCTGACCAAGCTCTGATACAACAAATGCTCCAGGAGCAGGAGTAAAAGCCCGAAATCGATCATAAGCCGATTTCAAATCTAAATCAGATGTGATTTCAGCCTCGGATTTATCTACTTTTGGCGCCATTGTGGCAAGTGAATTGTCCTGCGGAATTCGCTCATAATTCCCCACTGCAATCTTGGGCATCCAATCCAACGCCATCTCTCCAGCCAGATGAGCAAGCGAATCATATACAACTCCAGCCGTATCATCTGGCCCAATAGCAATGCGCTTGATGGCGATCATATCGCCCGTATCCATCCCGCGATCCATTTGCATCAATGTCACACCCGTCTCCGTATCGCCAGCTTCAATCGCACGCTGAATCGGAGCTGCCCCGCGCCATTTCGGCAATAGAGATCCGTGCAAATTGATGCATCCCCTTCGTGGAATATCCAGCACCGCTTGGCTTAATATCTGTCCATAGGCCGCGACCAAAAAAATATCTGCATTTTCTGCCTCAAGAATCTCCCGAAACTCTGGTGATCTTGACTTCTCAGGTGTTTCTACGCGCAATCCTAGTTCTAGAGCCGCTGCTTTGACCGGCGAAAGCTGCATCTTCAGTCCCCGTCCCTTCGGGCGATCTGGCTGACTCACAACCAATGTCACATGGTCAGAAACTGCCCGCAATGCCGGCACCGCAAAGTCCGCCGTCCCAAAGTAGACAATTCGCAAAATTATCGATTCTCCGGGTTCGGATCCTGCCAATGAAGCGTTTTCTCATCAACTTTATCGATGAACAAAATCCCATCAAGGTGATCAATCTCGTGCTGAACAATGACCGCCGGATAACCTTCCATATCGTAATCTACCGGGCGACCCTTGATGTCAAACGCTTCGATGGATATCGACATCGAACGCTCAACATCTCCATAAAGACCAGGAACACTCAAGCAACCTTCTTCTCCAATTTGGGTTCCTTCCCGCTGAATAATGCTGGGATTCACGAGCACAATCGGCTTTTTTTCTGGAGCAATCACAATGATTCGTTCGCTCACTCCGACCTGAGGAGCGGCAATCCCCACCCCATTGGCTTCCTTCATGATCCTAACCATGTTTTCAGCCAACTTGACGTGCCGTTTTGTAATCTTTTCAACGGGAGCCGCCTTCTTCCGAAGAACTTCATTCGGAATTTTTACAACTGGACGCTCTTCGTTCTGAACGTAGAGATACTCAAAATCAGCCGGAACCACGATTTCCATGCAAGTCAAATTATGACAGCCGAGACTACAGTGTCGTGACTTCAGCCGGAATGAACGTCAAAGTCCGCACAATTCGGTTCAAATCGCACATCGCATCCGCTAATTGCCAGCCATATTCACTAAAAACCGCCTCAACTTCGCCTTCCTGCCCTTGACCAATCTCCACAATCAGAACTTCACATCGCGTAGCCGCAAACGTTTCTGCCGCTAACCGGCGATACATCGCCAACCCATCTGCCTCAGCAAACAGTGCATCGTGTGGCTCAAATTCCCGTACTTCGGGCGGCAAGTCGTCGCGGTGAGCAACGTAAGGAGGGTTGCTGACTACCATCCGATAACGCCGTTTCGGCAACCATCTATACAAATCAGAGTGGACAAAATCCACTCGCGCGCCAAGTGCGTCGGCATTCTTATTCGCTACTCGAAGCGCATTTGCCGATTTATCAAGAAGTGTCACCGTGCTGCCAGGAAATTCCAATGCCAGAGTAATTCCAATGCATCCGCTCCCCGTTCCAACATCCAAAATCGACCAATCTGCGCCGTCAACCATCCAAAGCTTAGCGCGTTCAACCAAAAATTCAGTCTCCTGCCGAGGAACCAAGACATCGGGGTCAACAAAAAAGCTCCGGCCATAAAACTCTCTTTCGCCTACAATATAGGCGAGCGGTTCACGATTCTTGCGACGTTGAAGAAATCCTTGCAAATGATCGCTGACGATCGGTTCTTCCGGATGCGCAAGAATCCAACTCCGATCCTGACCCATCGCATGGGCCGCCAATACCTGGGCGTCTAAGCGGGGAGAATCAACCCCCGCTTGACTCAGTTCTTCCGTTGCCTGCCGAATCCAATCGCCTAATCGCATCACTCTGTTATCAAGAACGCCTCAAGTTTGCCTCGGTGTTCAGGAACAACCTCTGCTTCCAAATAAATTCCGTCATCCCTATACTCCTTCTTCAAAACGCGACCGTAATCATAGGCACGTTCAACCAAGTTCGTTTCAGAATACGGAACCAACACCTTGATAATACTGAGACGGTCACTCACCAGTCCTTTGATCATTTCGAGCAAATCATCCATGCCTTCGCCGGTCAATGCACTAATCGCCACCGAATCTGGATGCTCGCTCGCCATTCGCCGAACCATCACGGGATCAACTGCCGCATCAATCTTATTGAACACCGTCAATACAGGAACCTGATCCGCACCAAGCGAATCAATCGTGTGCAAAACCGATTCCAGCTGCATCTCCCATTCCGGATTGCTGACATCAACAACGTGCAAGAGTAAATCCGCAAAGAGCAATTCCTCAAGCGTCGCCCGGAAAGCCGCAACCAACAACGTCGGCAAGTTGCGAATAAATCCAACCGTGTCACTCAGGAAAAATCGATATCCGTCCGGTAAGTCGATCAGCCGAATCGTCGGATCAAGCGTCGCAAACGGCATCGCATCAACCAAAACATCAGTCGCCGCCATCCGATTCATCAAAGTGGATTTTCCCGCACTCGTGTAGCCAACAATTGCAACCATCGGATAAGGTTGATCACGTCGACTTTCGCGTTGAAGGGTTCGATGTTGCTTGACAACTTCAATATCCTTTTTCAACTTACCGATCCGATCTCGAACCATTCGGCGGTCGCTCTCGAGTTTTGTTTCACCCGGACCACGCATCCCAATCCCACCGCGTTGACGTTCGAATTTTGTATAAACGCTCATCAACCGAGGCAAACGGTACGAATACTGAGCAAGTTCAACCTGTAGTTGACCTTCCCGAGTCCGTGCACGACCAGCGAAAATATCAAGAATCAGCTGCGTGCGGTCAATGACGCGCATTGCCATGCGTTCTTCAAGGTTCTTAATATGTATTCCCGAAAGTTCACAGTCAAAAACAACCGAATCGGCCCCAAGTTCTGCCGCCATCGCAGCGACTTCTTCGACTTTGCCTTTGCCGATATAGGTGGCCTTCATCCGTTTTTCAACTCGCTGCCGGATCATGCCGACAACTTCGCCGCCCGCGGCATCAATCAGCCCTTCAAGCTCGGCCTCTACGTAAGTATCCTCCTCTTGCTCGGGGTTAACAAAGACCATTAACACCCGTTCGCGGTCTTCGGTATTCACTTTAAAGTGGTTCTTATCTCGTTTTTCTTTTTCTTCAGGCATAACGCCTCCTCTGATTCAATTCAAAGTCAAGGGTGTCAAGCCAAATGATACATCCCAAAGCAGTGGGAACCAAATCACGATCACTCGCACCAAATACGGCAACTTCAACAAGGGCAAACAACTAACGACTCAACAAACTATGCCCTCGCGACGAGTGGATCAGACCTTCATGATGCCCCTATTCTACCGCCCAATTCCCTCTTCCGACCCCGGTACTATGGAAATGTAATGCCGATTTACGAATTTCGATGCCACGCTTGCGGCAAAAAATTCGAACTCTTACTCGGCATCAACGATGACCCTACTCAAGAATCATGCCCCCATTGCGGAGCCAAAAAGTACTCGAAACTCGTCAGTAATTTCCGCCGACTCCGATCCGAAGATGACAAAATTGATCACATCGCCGATGAACTCGAAGGAATGGATCAACCGGAATCCGCTAGCCAAATGAGAAACTATATCAAAGAAATGGGCCGAGCCACCGACGACGACATGAGCGAAGAATTAGAAGAAATGTTTGAATCCGATCTAGAAAACGACACCCCTGGAGACCTTGCTGAATGAAAAAATGCGGTCAACTCATCGTCGTATGCGGCAGCATGTACGCCGGAAAATCCGAAGAACTGATCCGTCGCGCGCGCCGCGCCCTTTACGCCAAAAAGAAAGTTCAAGTCTTCAAGCCCGCAATCGATGATCGATTTGACGAAGAGCACGTAGTCACCCATATGGGCGTCACACACCCCAGCGTACCGGTCAAACAAACAAGCGACCTCGCAAAATTGATCGAACCCGATTCCGACGTGATATGCATCGAAGAAGTCCAGTTTTTCGACAAATCAATCGTCGAACTTCTCATCCAACTCTCCGATTCCGGCAAAGAAGTTGTCGTCGCGGGCCTCGATCAAGATTTCCGCCGCCAACCATTCGGGCCAATGGCAGAGCTCCTTTCAGCTGCCGATGAAGTCATCAAACTCCGAGCAATCTGCATGAAATGCGGTCGCCCCGCTAGCCACACTCAACGCATTATCGACGGCAAACCCGCCAAGTGGAACGACCCCATCGTCCTGATCGGAGCAACCGAAAGCTACGAGGCTCGTTGCCGTGCTTGTCATCAAATTAACTCCCCAAATACTAAAAAGTAAGTCAGTCTCGGCAAAAGCCATGACTGACTTACTAACATGTAGGATGACTACTTAACTGCTTCGGAGTGGTACGTTCCGTCGAACGTCATCCCTTGAGCCGGCATGTTCTTGAAAGCAAAGTCCATCAAAACCGGCAAGCCGTTCTTAACATTGATCGAAACCGTGCCTGCCATAGAAATCGGCAAATCCCCGTCTTCTGTTTGATCTACCTTGAGAACAACAACGTCAAAACCTTGCCACTCTTTGCGCTCCGTAACTTCATATTTCAAAGTCATTTTGCGCGTTCCAAGTTTTGTGTCGCCTTCAACGGTTCGCTCAAACTTGTCGCCAACTTTGACGCCTTTTTCGGGATAGAACACATTGAACGCCGTCGCCATCCGAATGGCCTCTGGGCTGACTTCATCGCCCTCCATCGCCAAAATTTGACCCATTTCGTTCTGCGTGGTTCGAACAACTGAATCCGGTTGCTCCATGGTTTGACCGCCGCCAACGTCAATCACGGTTTCTTTGGAAGCCGCTTCGAGAACATATTTACCGTCTTTTGCCGACTTGACCGTCAGAATGTTTTTCCCCTTTACCGTGATCGGTGTTCCTTGGAAATCGACATTGATTGTCATTTTCGTCGTCAACGTATCGCCCTCTGTCAACTTGAGGCGAAGCGTCACTGCTTCTTGAGTCGAGGCAACTGCACCCATTGCAGCCGCAGTTAAAATCAACAGACCAATTCTTTTGAGCATCATTTCAATTCATTCCTTTCGAGAAGTCTCTCACCGTAATACTGCATTCTCGGCGAAAAGGTTCGTACTTGCCGCTCATCTTAGGACGTTTTTTGGGCAACTTTGCTACAAACCTTAACAATTGCATCCCGATGATTCAGCGTGGGCTCACCTAGAATGAACACAGCCTCGGTATCGTTACTGCTGAGATGAAGTACGAAGCTCTCAGCTTTGACGCC